>JBAZGD010000013.1:0-26950 GCA_041653055.1 Candidatus Omnitrophota bacterium | reverse complement strand
ATTTTGAAGAGGCGGAGAGAATGGATAGCCTGACTATTTCTTTTATTAAGAATATGGACGCGGAGGGGCTTTATTACGGCTTGCGCGAAGGTAAGCTTCAGATGTGCGGTGGTTTTGGAGTGGTTAGCGCGATTAATCTGGGCAGGTATTTAAGTTATGATAAGCCCAGGCTCATTGATTACACCCATTCTTCCAGGGTAACCGGCAAAATGATCAAAGGGGTTTGGACCGTAGGTTATGCCAGTATGATTATCGATAGTAAAAGAGAGGATAATGCCATGTTGAATAAGGAAGAGAGAAAGAAGCTGCTTAAGATCGCGCGTAGTTCCATAGAGAATTACCTGAAAACAGGCAAGAAGCCATCCTTAAGCGAAACAGGCCCGCTTTTGCTGGAGGAGCTGGGTGCTTTTGTCACCTTGCATAAGCGCGGTGAATTGCGGGGGTGTATCGGCAATATTACCGGCCGGGGCCCTTTGTACTTAACGATAAGGGATATGGCTATAGAGTCGGCTACGGGAGATCCGCGTTTCCCGGCAGTGGAATTAGAGGAGCTAAAGGACATCGATATTGAGATATCCGTATTATCGCCTATGAAGAAGACGGATAATCCCGATGATATACGCTTAGGTATCGACGGGGTATTGGTGCGCAAGGGTTTTAAAAGCGGCGTGTTCCTTCCGCAGGTAGCCACGGAAACCGGCTGGAGCAAGGATGAGTTTATGTCTAACCTCTGCGTCCATAAAGCCGGGCTTTCACCCGACGCGTGGAAAGGCGACGGCATTGAAATCTACACCTTTACCGCGGAAATATTTTCCGAAAAGGAACTATGAACAGGTTTTACTGCCCTAATCCGGTTGTGTCACAGGATACAATTGTAATTACGGATAAGGATAAGGCCCATCATATAAAGCGGGTTTTGTGCCTGCGCCTAAAAGAAGAGGTTTTATTATTTGATAAACAGGGCATTGAATATCACTGCGTAATTAAAGGGCTGGATGAGAAAGTTACCCTTAGGGTTATTAAGAAGATCCTTCCGGATAAAAATAACCCCGGGATTAATCTAACCCTTGCCTGCGCCATACCTAAGAAGGCAAAATTTGATGATATCATAGACAAGCTTACCCAGCTTGGCGTTGACAGGATTATCCCGTTTATTTCTCAGCGGGTTGTGGTAAGGCTCGACTTGAAAAAGCAGGAGGCGCGCCACAAGCGTTGGATTAGGATTGCCGAGTCTGCTTCCCAGCAAAGCCAGAGGAACAGTATTCCCTTAGTTGATCCGGTCAGGAAATTTGATGAGCTTTTAGCGATATCCGGCGATTTTGATTTGAAGCTCATTCCTACCTTAGGCGGCGTAAGGAAGAAACTTAAAGATACCTTATCTTTGCCTGCTTTTAATGTATTTGTTTTAATCGGGCCGGAAGGGGATTTCTCTGAAGAGGAAGTAAGGGCGGCAGAGAAAGCGGGTTTTATCCCGGTTTCCCTGGGAGAGCTGGTTTTAAGGGTTGATACCGCCGCCGTTGCCCTAGCTTCCATTATCAAAAATAAATAATCCTGTCTTGAAGATAAAATTTTATACATTAGGCTGTAAGGTTAATCAGTATGATACCCAGGGTATCCGCGAGCGCTTTTTAAGGCATGGTTTTAAGGAATCAAAAAATGGCCAAAAGGCCGATTTCTGCCTTATCAATACCTGCACAGTAACTTCCTCGGCTGACAGTAAATGCAGGGAGGTTATCCGCCGCTGCGTCAGAGAAAATCCTGAAGCAAAAATCATCGTTACCGGCTGCCTGGTTAAAAGGGATGCCAATATGATTGCGGCAATAAAAGGGGTAGGTTTCATTGTGAGTAAGTCCTTCTTTCGCGAGGGGATAACTGGTTTTTCCGGGCATACCCGCGCGTTCTTAAAGATTCAGGACGGCTGCGATAATTTCTGTTCTTACTGCAAGGTGCCTCTGGTGCGCGGCAGGTCAACAAGCAAGCCTCTTAAGGAGATACTTAAGGAAGCGCGGGCGCTTGTGGGTAATGGTTTTAAGGAGATAGTCCTGACTGGCATCTGCCTTGGGGCTTATGGAAGGGATTTAAAGGATAAAACCGGTTTAGCCGGCGTAATCAGCGCCCTGGAGAAGGTTAAGGGGATCGGCCGTATCCGCTTAAGCTCAATAGAGGCGGGAGATTTAACGAACGAGTTGATTAACCGGATCTCTAAGTCTAAGAAGGTCTGCCCCCATTTGCATATTCCTATCCAGAGCGGGGATGACCGGATCTTAAAGATGATGAACCGCCGCTATACCAGCAAGCAGTACCTCTCGCTTATCAGGAAAACAAAGTCATTAATCCCTAAAATTGCTATTACAACCGATGTCTTGGTTGGCTTCCCTACAGAGGAAGAAAATAATTTTCAAAATACAGTGGGCCTGGTGAGAAAGATCCGCCCCTTAAAAGTGCACATTTTTCCTTATTCTTCCAGAGAGGGGACTAGGGCAGCATCCTTTAACCCGGGCTTGAATCCGCGGGTAATCGCAGCCAGGATAACCCTCTTAAAGAAGGTAGAAGCAGAATGCGCGATGAAATATAAAAAGGGATTTCTTAATAAAAACTTAAAGGTTTTGATTGAAGGCCGCCATAGGGATAATCCTGCTTATTGGGAAGGGCATTCCGAAAATTATATGGAAGTTTTGGTAAAGTCCGGCGATAACCTGAAAAATCAACTTGTTAACTGCAAGCCAACGCGCATTTCCGGGGGCAGGCTGATTGCAGGCGCTTATCATATTTAAGGTTAAAATAAAAGACGGTAAGCAGCCAAAATAGGCAGCCAAAATAGGCTTATTTTGTGCTTGACAAAAGAGGAAGGAAGTGGTATAAAAATAGGAGTTAATTAAAGGCGGCTTTAGCGTGAAAGTAGCCTAATCCCTTGCGGCAAAGGTAGTTATAATTTATACAATAACAAAAAGAGGGGTTTGACAGCAGGATCGCAAAAAGCAAATCTTACCTTTAGAAAGGGGGATTTTGAATGAACAGGAAAGGTTTTACACTCGTTGAAATCATGATTGTTGTTGCGATCATAGCACTCTTGGCAGCTATTGCCATACCTAACTTATTGAGCGCTAGAATGACTGCTAACACTGCGGCAGCAAAGGCTAATATCCGTTCGCTTTCAACAGCAGCAGAGACTTATTCTACTGCCAATAACGGCGCTTATCCCGATACTGTTGCCAGGTTGACCACTTTCATCGGTTCAGCAGGAAGCTATTGTGCTGATGCCGCAGGTGGGATATCTTCGGTGCAGGGTTACCAGTATCGCTGCACTATGACCGGGGGTGGTTACACTTTAGTTGCTAACCCGGTTACTGTAGGAACAACCGGTTCCACAACTTATACCGCGACAACCGGCGGAGTTTTAACTCCGTTATAACCAGTTTGTTATGAGTAGTTAAAATAGGGGAGGATATTATTTCCTCCCCTATTTTTTAATATGCCTAAATTAAAAATATTATTGCCGGTATTTCTGGCAATCTGCGCGTTTTGTTTTATCGTTTATTCCAACTCCCTCCATAACCCCTTTATCTGGGATGATACGGGGCTTATCGTAAGGAACGCTTTTATTCAGGATTGGCGTAATACCCTTAAGGCATTCTCCATAGACCTTTATTCCGGTACCGTCTTGGGGTCTAATTTCTTCCGCCCCATCCAAACCGTGTCTTTCATCGCGGACTTTTATTTTTGGCAGCTGGAGCCCGCAGGCTACCATATAACGAACATTATCTTGCAGATTCTGGTATCTTTCCTGGTTTTCTTATTCGCCTATCAGATTACCGCAAAAACTGCCGTATCTTTTCTGGCCGCCGCTCTTTTCAGCGTAAACCCTTTAAGCACCGAGGCGGTAACTTATATCTCCGGCAGGGCGGAGATGCTGATGGGTTTGTTTTTATTAGCGGCGTTTATTTTATTTATCAAATCCACGGATAAAACTGCCGGGAAAAAGTTTATTTATGCCGCTTTATCATCTTTATTTTTTATTCTTGCCTTGCTCTCTAAGGAATTATCTCTGGTTTTTCCGTTGGCCCTGTGCGGGTATCTTTATTATTTCCGCCGGGAGAAATTTAATAAGGCCTCTTGCCATTTAAGCCTGTTATCGCCGTATATTATAATTGCCCTGGCCTATATCGCCCTGAGGCTTACTCTCCTGAATTTCGCTCCCGCAAGGCCAGCGGCTTTAACGCAATACCCCTTTATCCTAAGGCTTATGGTATTGCCCAAGGTCATCTTCACGTATCTTGGGCTTCTGATCCTGCCGGTTAACTTGCAGATGAGCAGGACGCTGGTTAGGCCGGTTTCCTTTATCGGCGTATCATTATCCTGGGGCTCATTAGCCTTAATATGCCTAATCTGCCGGCGTATGCTCTTTGGCGGGAATATTAACCGAAAGGCTGCTTTTCTGTTGTTTTGGGCATTAATATTTTTCTTGCCTCAGTCCGGATTGATTCCCATAAATGCCTTTGTCGCGGAGCATTTTATTTACCTCTCTTCCATAAGTTTTTTTATCCTGGCTGCCTACCTGCTGCGGAGGTTTTTGCGAAAAGAGGTTTTTATCATCGCATCCGCGGGCCTTCTGCTTTTCTACGGAATGTTGGCCTATTCGCGCAATGCCGACTGGAAGGACCCCTTTGTATTCTATGAGAAAATTATCAGGTTATCTCCCGAGAGTTTTCAGGCGCATAATAACCTCGGCCTGGAGTATGAATACCGGAATATGTTCAAGCAGGCCGAATTTGAATATAAAAGGGCCTTGGAGTTAAGGCCGGATTTGATCGAAGCCCGCTCTAACCTGGCCAATCTTTATTTTAAGGCCGGAAGGTTTGAAGAGGCAAAGAAGGAATATTTTAAGGTTAAAGAGCTTGCCCCGCTGTTAAAGCTTGGCGAGGTAGAGAACAATATAGGCTGTATCTATGAGGTGGAAGGGCTCTGGGATGAGGCGCTTAAAAGTTATCATTTGGCGCTAAAGCTTGACCCCGGGCTTAATTTTACCCGTTTTAATATCGCGAAGATTTATCAGGCCCAGGGGAAGATGGGCTTATCGGCCCGTCAAATATTTGATTCTCTCCCTGAAATCAGCAACCGTAGTGAAAAGACGGAATATTATTTAGCCTTGATTAAAGATTACCTCTCCTCGGCCAAGATATCTGACTCCGTATCTTTTTATAATGATCTGGGTGTCAATTTTGCCAATCAGGGTTTATTCCAGGCAGCGGTTGTCTCTTTCAGGAGGTCATTAGAGCTTCAGCCGCAATACAGCGATGCCTGTTTTAACCTGGGGCTTGCTTATTGGAATTTAGGCCGTAAGAGAGAAGCAGCCCTTGCCCTTAAAAGGGCTGTGTCAATAAACCCTAATCACTTGAGGGCCAAGGGTTTCCTCGCTGAGTTTATTAAATAGGGACAGCGCCCATTTTTTAGAAAAATGGGCGCTGTCCCTATTTAAAAAATGATTGATAAATTAGCGTTTTATGATAAAATTAACGATATGAATCGTAAGGGGTTTACGCTTGTGGAAATAATGTTTGTCACCTTCATTATTGCTTTTTTGCTGTCTATTGCGGTGGTGCAGGGTGTAAAGCTGAGGAAGTCGGCCAATGAATCTAACGTACAGGCTAACCTTAAAAGCATAGGCACAAGTTTTGAAATCTATGCTGCCGGTAACGGCGGGTTGTACGCCCCGGGCGATATGGCTAACCTGCAGTTTCTTGTGGATGCCAGATGCGCTCCCCATGATTTTATAAGTATCGGACAGGTCGGTAATTTTCGTTACGTAGCAGGTTCCATTACGCCCATAGGGTATGATATCCGGGCAATGGCAATAAATTCGGTATTGGCGGACCATAATTACCAGGTTTTAACCGGAGGGATGCTTCTTAGGAGCGATACCTCGGGCGCCGCGGATACGGATTTCAAAAATTACTAATATGATTACGGAAAACAGGGGGAGGAGTTTTATCGCCATTATGGTAATTATCGCCCTATCCGCGCTTTTATTAAGAGTAGCGCTGGAGAAGGTATTGGTAATAACCTGCGCCCAAAATGAGGCCTCGGCTCAGGCCACCCTGAAGGCGATGGCTGCGGCTTTGGATAATTACGCCCGCGACCATAAAGAGGCGTACCCTAAATCAATAACTACTTTAATAAAGTATGAGCCGGCATATTTAGACCGGGATTATATGGCAGAATCCCCCATGAAGGGCTATATTTACAATTGTGCCCGGCTGGATGAATCGGGGTACAGCTGTTATGCTTTTCCTCAAAGGTGCGGGTTGACCGGTAACTTAAGTTTTACCGTTACTACCGGTAATCTGCTGGTATCAGAGAATTGCAGAGAGAAAGATTAAACAGGGATAAGGCAATGAAGGATATTTTATCCAAAATAAAAGGCGGGTTAACCAAAGACAAGCTGTCGGTGGGCCTTGATATAGGGACTTCCCGGATAAAGGTGGTTAAGCTTAAGGTCAATAAGGGCCAGGCTGAGCTTTGCGGTTTCGGGGTAGAGCCTGCGCAGCTTGATCCAGGCGAAGCCTTAAAGAAGCTGCTTGAGCCTCATTCAGGGGGGCCGATTAATATTTCTGTCTCAGGGCAGCAGAGCGTTATCCGTTATGTAAATTTTCCCCGTATGAGCACTTCAGAGTTACGGCAGGCGCTTAAGTTCGAGGCGCAAAAACATATTCCTTTCTCCGTCTCTGAAGTAAATTTAGACGGGCATATCCTAAAAGACGATTTACACGATAATAAAATGCTGGTTTTAATTGCCGCGGTTAAAAAAGACCTGGTAAACCAGCGTTTGGAATTGATCGAAGGGTTGGGCTACCGCACCAATATTATAGATATTGATTCTATCGCCCTGGTCAATGCCTTTAATTTTAACTATCCCCTGGAGGAAGAGAGGGACCATAAGGCATTAGCCATCCTTAATATCGGTTCTTCTATGACTAATCTTAATATTCTGGATGCGCAGATACCGCGTTTAAGCCGCGATATGCATATTGCCGGAAACGCCTTTACTCAGAGGGTTGCGGATATATTCGGGCTTGAATTTGCCGAGGCTGAGAAGCTGAAGATTGATCCTGACGAGGATAAGCTGAATAAGATTAAGGCGGGAGTAGAGTCAGCTTTGGCTAACCTGGCAGGTGAAATAAGGACCTCCTTTGATTACTATGAGAGCCAGGGCGCCTCCAGCGTCGGGAAGATCTTCTTGAGCGGAGGAAGCGCGAAGTTTAACGGTTTAAAGGAAATGCTGGAGCATTTTCTGGGGGCTGAGGTGGAACATTGGGACCCCTTTAAAGGCGTAAAGATGGGCGAGGGTATTGATTTGGCTAAACTTAAGGAATCACGCGCGGAGCTTGCCGTTGCCTTAGGCTTGGCTTTACGTAACAGCTAGAAACTATATGATAGAATTAAATTTACTGCCAGAAGGATTGAGGAACAGGGTTGTAAAGCCGGTTAAGCCGGCTGTCTCCGGGAATTTACTCAAGCCGGGGCCGCAGTTTTTCATTCTTTCTATTCCCCTGATCTTTGCCTTGTTGATCACCGTGCATATCTTTATCGGCCTTGCCGGTATCATCCGTTCGGCGCGGTTGAATTTATTAAGGGGTAAATGGGAAAAGGTTGCCCTTCAAAGAAAGGCATTGGAAGACTTTAATGCCGAGCATGCGCTTGTCTCAGGGGATGCCCAGGCTATACAGAGGTTAACCCTTGAGAGGGTGGGATGGAGCGAGAAGCTCTATAAGCTTAGTTTATCCCTGCCTGCTGGAGTATGGTTTGAGCTGGTTTCGGCATCGGGAAAAGATTTTTATCTGCGCGGGAAAGTAGTTACCGTGGACAAGACAGAGGTTTCTTTAATACGTAATTTTGTGGATGAAATAAAGAACCAGCCGCAGTTTATGAAGAATTTTAATTCACTGGAATTAAGCTCAATACAAAAAGGGGTCATCGGGGCGTATGAGGTTGCTGATTTTTCTTTAATCGGGTCCTTAAAATGAAATTTGATAAATTAATGGAAAAGATAAACAAGATTAACCTTATTGAAAGGTTCTCTTTAGATAAACAGAAGATAATCCTTATTGTTATCTTGAGTATTGCCTTTTTGTACGTAGATTTCAATTTCCTGCTTAAGAGGCAGTTGGCTTCAAGTTCCAGGTCCAGGGCAGAGCTGGCAAGGATTATTAACGGCCTGAAGGATTTGGATGAGGGCTTAAGGAATATGGAAGCGATAAAGGCAAACCAGGGCAGCGGGTTAAAGGCGCGGGAGAAGATGGTTATATTCGAGTCAGGGTTAACCTCACTTTTGCATGATATCTCAAAACTGGCAAATGCCAATAATGTAAGGATACTGCAGATCAAGCCCCTGCGCGATTCGCAAAAAAGCGCTGCCGGGAAGTTCGCCCCGGTTTTAATAAATATGGATTTAATCTGCGGATACCATAATTTCGGAAAATTCCTGAATCAACTGGAGAATAATCAGGTGCTTATCTCTGCGGATAATTTTAAGATTGAGCCTCAGCCTCAGGATGTATTAAGGCAGAAGGTAAGCTTAACCATTAAAACATATGTCAGGAAATAGGCTAAAAAGACTTTTCTTAACCGCTTTATTCATTTTAAGCGCCTCTGTTTTTTCTTCCGCCCGGGCGGATTTTGTTTATGAGGTAAAAGGGGAACGTAACCCCTTTATGCCTTTAGTGACGCCCGAGGGGGTATTGATAAAGGTAAAATCCAGGGCTGCCTCGGGAACGCTTGATATTGAAGGGATAATTTATGATAAGACCGCCCTGTCCTATGCTATAGTAAACGGCCTTGTGGTAAAGGTGGGGGATTATGTGGGGGATAACCAGGTCCTAAAGATAGAAGAGAAAAAGGTTGTATTCATAAAAGACGGCCAAGCTTTCGAAGTTGATTTAAAGAAAGAGGAGGAGTAATGGCTAAAAAAACAGCGGGTATATTCGCGATATTCTTATTTCTTGCCTTTGCGTATACGGCGGCGCAGGACGGTGAGGCCTTGCCTCGGGAGGATATCAGCCCTTCTGCGGAGGCTGCCTTAAGCGCCAGCGAGAATGTTACCCTGGATTTTAAAGAGGCTGATATTCAGAACGTCCTGAAGATAGTCTCTCTTAAGGCGGGAGTGAACATCGTTACCACTCCGGATGTAATGGGAAATGTTACCATCAGAATGGTTGATGTGCCCTGGGAGATGGCGCTGGATGTTATCCTTAAGACTTATGGTTTCGGTTACCAGAAACAGGGCAATGTTATCCTGGTTACTAAGTTAGATAATATAGCAAAGATCCAGTCTGAGGAACCGTTGCAGACGGAGATCTTTACCCTCAGGTTCCTTGACGCCCAGGATGCGCAAAAGATCATTATCCCCCTGCTTTCTCCAAGAGGAAGAACCTCGGTTTTATATTCGCGCGGGCAAAAAGGATGGAAGTTTGGCACTTTTAAGATCGGGAAAGAGACTACTAGCGCGGCATCCGAGAGAGAAAAGAGCGATACGGTAAAATCCGAGGCAATTTCTTATGCCAAGGGTGAGTCGGGGGACGCGGTAATGAAAAAGGCGGAGTTTGACCCGTCCATAAAATCAAAGATGCTTGTGGTTACCGATACCTATAGTGTTTTAGATAGAATCCGCGCTGAAATACTCCCGAAGGTTGATATTAAGCCTAAGCAGGTGCTTATTGAAACCAAGATACTGGAAGTCAAGCAGGATAAATTGAAGGATTTAGGAATTGACTGGGGCTTGGGCGCTGACGGAGCAACTACCCTTAATCCCGTAACCGTTCCTGTAAGCGGAGGCACCCTTGCCGGGCGTAGTTTAACCGGCGGCGCGGAGGGCAGTAGGTTTACCCCCAACGCCTTTAATCCCCTGGAAGGGTCAACTGCCTTCCCCGGGACCTATCCTTATGTTGCCGGCGGGCAGTTTGTTTTTAACAAAATGACCGGGACAAAGTTTCAGGCAGTCTTGCATGCCCTGGAAGAGGATGCTAACACTAATGTATTATCTGCGCCGCGCATCCTTACCCTGGATAACCAGGAGGCCTCAATACTCGTGGGCTACCATACCCCTATTTTGACTTCTACTGTAAGCGCGGGTACGGATACTACCGGGCCTACGCAGACCCAGACCCTTGATTACTACCAGGAGATCGGCATCAGGCTTAATGTCGTCCCTCAGATCAGCGACGAAGGGCACATAAATATGATTGTGCATCCCAGCGTTACCTCATCAAGCTCCAGTGTGGAGGCCAGGAATGTAGCCGGTACCGGGACAGGCGCGATCACTACGACTACCAATTATCCGATTATTGATGTGCGCGAGGCCCAGACTCAGGTTCTAATTCAAGATAACGAGACTATTGTTATCGGCGGCCTCTTGAAAGACGTCAAGACTAAAGAAACTATCGGTATCCCTTTAATCAGCAAGCTGCCCTGGGTAGGCAGGTTTTTCAGGCGCGATATCGATAATATTTCCAAGATCGACCTCTTGATCTTTATAACTGCCAGGATTATCAAAGAGGGTGATTTAAGCAAAGAAGATATAGCCAAGCTTGAGCAGGGGGCCGGTTATGTCCCGCCTGAGGCGCTTAATTTCGGCGACGATAAGAAGAAGAGCTGGTGGAAGAGAATAAAATAATAACTGATGTACAGGATAAATTTCGTGTTTACAAAATTAGGAATGATGAAATATATTTCGCATTTGGATTTGATGCGGCTTTTGACGCGCGCGATGCGAAGGGCTATGCTGCCGCTTAAGTTATCAGAAGGTTTCTCCCCTCATCCTAAACTAAGCCTTAAAAGGGCTTTAAAGTTAGGTTTGGAGAGTGAGAATGAGGAAGGCTCCATTCTTTTGACGCTTCCGATTTCACCCGATGAATTCAAAAACAAACTCCAGCCGCAGCTGCCAGAAGGGATAAAAATAAAAAATGTCTCGGGAAATTTTAATTAATGTAGAGCCGCAGGAAAAAAGGGTTGCCTTGGTATCGCAGGGCCAGTTACAGGAATATTATATTGAGCGGCCGCAGGATCGCAATATCGTCGGCAATATCTATAAGGGCAAGATTGAGGCGGTGCTGCCTTCTTTGGGGGCTGCCTTTGTGGATATCGGTTTAATAAAGAAAGGCTTTCTGTATCTTTCGGAAATAGAATTTGCCTTTGAATTAGTGGACACGCCCAAAACCCCGGCGCACAAAGAGATTAAGAAAGGGCAGGAGGTTTTAGTCCAGGTAGTCAAGGAATCCTTCGGGACAAAAGGCCCGCGCCTCTCAACCCATATCGGTTTAGCCGGAAGATACCTTGTTATTATGCCTCAGGATAAACAGGTGGGGATATCGCGCAGGATTGAAGATGAGGTTGAGCGAAGGAGGCTTCGGCAGATATTTAATGAACTCAAGCTTCCCAAGGATGCCGGTTTTATCGTGCGGACCGCCGCCTGCGGAAAGTCCAAGCAGGAGTTAATGCGCGATGCGCAGTTCCTCTATAAATTATGGAAGAGGCTTGAGAAGGCCGCGCAGCAAAAGAAGGCCCCAAGCTTAATCTATGAAGAATACGATTTAACCTTGAGGGCAATACGCGATTCCTTTACCGAGGATGTATCCAGGCTTTTGGTTGATTCAAAGCCGGAGTTTTACCGCATCCAGAATTTTATGCGCACCTTCTTAAGTTACCTTTCCAAGAAGGTTGAATTTTACCGGGGAGATGATTTATTCGCCGAGAAGGATATTGAGAAGCAGATCAGCCGGATTTACGAAAGCAAGGTTTACCTGAAATCCAAGGCGTATCTGGTGATTGAGCCTACGGAGGGGCTGGTAGTTATTGATGTCAACAGCGGCGGTTTTAAAAAGAAGTTTAACCAGGAAGAGACCGCCTTTAAGGTTAACTGTGAGGCTGCGCTGGAAGTGGCCAGGCAGCTTGCGCTGCGCGACTTAGGCGGGATAATCGTGATTGATTTTATTGATATGGAAAAGGAAAGCCACCGCCGGGAGGTCTTGAATATACTTAAGAAGGCATTGAGCATTGACAAGGCAAAGTACGATATTATGGGGATATCCAAATTCGGGGTGGTAGAGATGACCCGCGAGCGTATCCATAAGACCGTGCAGATGCTTTCATACCAGCTCTGCCCTTATTGCGGTGGAAAGGGCAAGGTTAAATCGCCTATGACCATAGCTATTTACGCCCTGAAGGAGCTGAAGCGTTTCTTAAAAGGAAAGTCTCTAAAAGAAGTGTCTTTAAGCCTCTCTCCCGCCATAATTGACGAGGTCTTAAAAAATAAGGAGGATTTAAAGACAATTGAACATAAATTCAGGGTTAAGATAAACCTTATATCTAATCCTGTCCTGCATATTGAAGAGGTAAAAATAGCTTAAAAAAGGAGTGTAGAGAAATGTATGCGATAATTGAAGTTGGAGCGCAGCAGTTTAATGTAAAAAAAGGCGATATTATTGAGGTCCATAAACAGGAAGCTAAAGAAGGCAAGGATATTTCTATAGAGAAGGTATTATTGCTTTCCAGGGATAAGAAGGTGGAAGTAGGCCAGCCTTATTTAAAAGGCGTTAAGGTGGTTGGCGAGTTTCTGGGCCAGATTAAGGGTGAGAAGGTTATTTCATTTAAATACCGCCGCCGTAAATCATCGCACTGGACAAAGGGGCATCGGGCCAAGCTCACCCGCATCAAGATAAAAGAAATCGAATCAGGAAACTAAATTGGGAATTGTTTTTGTGGATGAGGCAAAAATTTCTGTCAAGGCGGGTAACGGCGGGACAGGCTGCGCCAGCCATTACCGCGATAAGTATACGCGCTTTGACAAGGCGGACGGAGGGGATGGGGGGCGCGGAGCGGATATAATCCTTTTGGCGGACCGGAATATTTTTACCCTTCTGGATTTCCACTATAACCGCCACTTCCGCGGCAAACACGGCGGCCATGCCTCAAGCAATAACAAGAAGGGTAAGGACGCGCAGCCGGTTATTATAAGGATTCCCGTAGGCACGGTTATTACTGACGCAAGGACCGGTTGCATCCTGCGTGATTTAAAGGAAGAGGGGGAGCAGGTTATTGCCGCCCTGGGAGGCAGGGGCGGGCTGGGAAATATCAGAAGCCCTCAGCCTGACACTCAAGCCGGCGGGCCCGGTGAAGAAAAAGAGCTTTCCCTTAACCTCAAACTCATAGCGCAGGCGGGATTGGTGGGTTTTCCCAATGCCGGTAAGTCTACCTTGATATCCAGTGTTTCCAATGCCCAGCCTAAGATAGCCGCCTATCCCTTTACGACCAAGTTTCCTGTTTTAGGGGTAATCAAGCGCGATGAGAAAAGTTTTGTTATCGCGGATATCCCGGGCTTGATCAGGGGGTCTGCGGAAGGCAAGGGCTTGGGGGATAAATTCTTAAGGCATGTTGAGCGCACTAAGGTTTTAATACATGTAGTGGATATCTCCGGGTTTGAAGGAAGAGACCCGGTAGAAGATTACAAGGCGATTAACCAGGAGCTGAAGAAATATAATAAGTCTGTTGCCGGAAAGCCGCAGATTATTGCCCTGAATAAAATGGATTTAGAGGGCGCGGAAGATAACCTGAAGCGTTTTAAGAAATTAATCAAAAAAGAGGTTTATCCCATCTCCGCTCTGAAAAAAGAAGGGTTAGAGGAGTTAATTGATGCAGTCGCAAAGAAAGTATAAGAGAATTGTGGTGAAGATCGGCTCAAGCCTTTTTTATTCCAGGGAGGCAAGGCTGGATGCTGATTTGATCAGCAGCTTTACCGATCAGATAGCCCGGGAGATGAAGGCGGGCAGGGAGATCATAGTTGTCTCCTCAGGCGCCATTGCCTTAGGTATGTCGATCTTGAGAATTGAAAACAGGCCTAAGAATTTAAGCCTTCTGCAGGCTGCCGCCTCAATCGGCCAGCATGAGTTGATGGATGCCTACAGGAGGTTTTTCCGGAAGGTTTCGCTTAATTGCGGGCAGCTGCTCTTAACCTGGGATGATTTCTCCATCCGCGCGCGTTACCTCAATGCTAAGAATACCATAAACACCTTATTGAAATTAAAGAGTGTGCCGGTAATTAATGAGAACGATACAGTTTCAACCGATGAGATTAAATTCGGCGATAACGACCGGCTCTCGGCCCTGGTTGCTACGATGGTGGGGGCGGATCTTTTAATTATGCTCTCGGATATCGACGGGCTTATGGATAAAGAAAAAAATGTAGTAAGGGTGGTGGATAAGATCACTCCGGCGGTTAAGGGGCTAGCCTCTTCTACGGGCAAGAAAACTTCTGTCGGCGGGATGATTACAAAACTGGAGGCAGCGGGAATCTGCGTTGACTCGGGGATACCCTGCGTTATTGCCAACGGCAGGAAGAAAGATATTATTAAAAGCGTCATAGATGACCCTTTAAAAGGCGGGACAATGTTCTTGGCAAAAGGCGATCTGCTGGATGCCAGGAAGCGCTGGATGGCATTTGGCACCAAGGTTAAAGGGAATATAATGGTAGATGAAGGGGCGAGGAAGGCCCTGATTGATAAAAAGAGCCTGCTTGCGGTAGGGGTAGTCTCTTGTGCGGGTGGTTTTGCCTGCGGCGACATCGTCGGTATCTGCGACGGTAAAGGCTGCGAGTTTGCCCGCGGAAAGACTGTTGTTTCCGCTAAAGAGCTTGATAAAGCAAAAGGAACGCGTTTCCCTAAGGAGATTGTGCATTGCAATAACATCGTCCTCCTAGGATAAACACCTGGGGGACGCTCCCCAAAGGGACACTCCCCAAAAACACCTGGGGGACGCTCCCCAAAGGGACACTCCCCAAGGTGGAAAGAGATGAGAGAACAAATAATAAAAATAGCAAAGGATGCGCAAAGCGCTTCAAGGGTTCTTGCCGGCCTTAGCAGCGAAGAGAAGGATGCTGTACTTAAGGCGATGGCGCAGGCTTTAATCAGGAACCAAGAGGCGATCATCAAGGCAAACAAGAAAGACCTTTTGCAGGCTAAGAAAGCAAAGTTGCCGGCAGCGTTAGTGGATCGGCTTACGCTTAATAAAAAAAGAATCGCAGAGATGGCCGAAGGCCTGTTGAGCGTATCTAAACTTGATAACCCGGTTGGAACGGAGATTAAATCCTGGGATGTGCCTTCAGGCCTTAAAATACACAAGGTGCGCGTGCCCATAGGAGTCATTGCCATTATATATGAGTCCCGTCCGAATGTAACCTCAGACTGTATAGGCTTATGTTTCAAATCAGGCAATAGCGTTATACTGCGCGGCGGCAGCGAGGCATTGAATTCAAATATTGCCATCTTCAAGGTTATAGAGGAAGTAATAAGGGCAAATAATCTTCCCGCAGGTTCAGTAAATCTTATTGCCACCAAAGACAGGAAGGCTATTAATATCCTGCTTAAGCTCAATGAATATATCGACCTGGTTATGCCCCGCGGCGGAGAGGCGCTGATTAAGAAAGTGGTAAGCCTTTCAAGCATCCCCGTGATTAAGCATTATAAAGGCATCTGCCACGTTTATGTCGACGATTACGCAGACCTCAATATGGCCGAGAAGATTTGTTTAAATGCCAAGGTGCAAAGGCCCGGGGTTTGTAATGCCATGGAGTGCATGCTGGTGCACCGCGATGTCGCGCCAAGGTTTCTGCCTTTAATGTTAAAGAAGTTTAAGGAGGCGGGGGTTGAGATCCGCGGCTGCTTGCTTACCAGCAAGATTGCCAGAGAGAAGATCAGGAAGGTTACCGAAAAAGACTTCCGCACCGAATACCTGGATCTGGCCCTTTCTGTTAAAGTGGTGGATTCTATCGAGGAGGCAATCAGCCATATAAATACTTACGGCTCGCATCATTCGGATTCCATCGTTACGGATGATGAAAATAATGCCGCGCAGTTTTTAAAGAAGGTTGATTCCGCCTGCGTCTATGTAAATGCCTCCACGCGTTTTACCGACGGTGGGGAATTCGGGATGGGGGCTGAGATCGGCATCTCAACGGATAAGCTTCACGCCCGCGGCCCGATGGCGCTTGAAGAATTGACTACTTACAAATATGTTGTTTTTGGCACCGGACAAGTCCGCACCTAGGGGACGCTCCCCAAAGGGACACTCCGCTTAAGGAAAGCGTTAGAAATCTATGAAAATCGGCATTTTAGGCGGGACGTTTAACCCGGTCCATATCGGACATTTAATTTTAGCCGAAGAGGCGCTGGAAAAGCTGGGCCTGAATAGGGTAATATTTATCCCGGCAAATCTTCCTCCGCATAAGGATAACGTCGATATAGCTAATCCTAACCTGCGGCTTAAAATGATTAAAAGCGCCATAAAAGGTAATAAAAATCTCTTTGTCTCAGAAATCGAGATTAAAAGGCCGGGCCGTTCTTATACCATAGATACGCTCAGGGCGCTAAAGAAGAAATACCCTAAAGACGAACTGTATTTTATTATCGGCTCTGATCTGCTGAAGTATTTAAAAGAATGGAAAGACTTGCATGAAATTATGATTATGGTAAAATTTATAGCTGCCACGCGCCCGGGATATCCTTTAGAGAACATCCCTTCGTATATCCAGACATTAAAGATAAGAGCGGTGGATATCTCAGGTTTTTCCGTGCGGCAGTGCATAAAAGAGGGAAAATCTTTCAGGTATTTAGTTCCGGAAGCCGTTTTCAACTATATCCGGAAAAAGAAGCTTTATAAAAACCAATGAAAAAAAACGCGAAGAAACCTACTCTGGTAGCGCCTTCGTTGTTGTCGGCGGATTTTAGCGCGCTCGCCAAAGATATAAAAAGGGTAGAGCGGTCAGGCGCGGATATGCTGCACGTAGATATTATGGACGGGCATTTTGTCCCTAATATTACTATCGGGCCTGTGGTAGTAAAATACGTGCGTAAAGCGACCAGGCTTCCTTTGGATGTGCATCTTATGATTATGAATCCGGAAAAGTACCTTGACCCGTTTGTGGCTGCCGGAAGCGATATGCTTACCGTGCATATTGAGGTATCCTCGCTAAAGAAAATTAAGGCAATGAGCGTTAAGCTTAGGAGTAAAGGGGTTAAATTCGGGGTATCCTTAAATCCGGCAACACCCCTTAGCAAAATCAAGCCTGCGCTAAAGTTTGTGGATTTTGTTTTGGTTATGTCGGTTAACCCGGGTTTTGGCGGGCAGGCATTTATCCCTTCGGCCCTGGGCAAAATACGGGAGCTGCGCGGGATATTTAAAAAGGATATCGCAGTTGACGGAGGGATAAATTCAGAGACGGGCAAATTAGTCAGGGAGGCAGGGGCAAATATCCTTGCCGCAGGTTCATATATTTTCGGCGCAAAAAACGTAAAAAAGGCGATTGATAGCTTAAGATAAGGAGCAAAAAGAGATGAGTAATTCAGTTTCAAGCATAAAATTCGGAACAGACGGATGGCGGGCAATAATAGCGGACACCTACACGATTGAAAACGTGAAGATCCTTTCGCAGGCAGTAGCGGATTATTTAGGCGGCGGAAAAAAGGCCGCCATAGGTTATGACACCCGTTTTATGTCGGATATTTTCGCCAAGGCCGCGGCAGTTGTCTTGCAGAGTAACGGAATCGAGGTTATTGTATCAGACCGTCCCACCCCAACACCCGCCTTAAGTTTTGTGGTGAAATCACGCAAGCTTGACCTGGGCGTTATGATTACAGCCTCCCACAATCCGGCGGAGTATAACGGGTTTAAAATCAAGAATGCCGCAGGCGGCGGGGCAAGCCTGGAATTGACCAAAGAGGTGGAAAGCCTTTTAGGTAAAACCGCGGTAAAAGATAATGTCCTTTCTTCTGACGTGAAGTTAGCGGACATCACCAGGGATTATATTAAATTTATCCGTAATTATATTGATTTAAAGAAAATTAAAAATAAGAAGTTTAAGGTTTTAGTGGATTCAATGTATGGCTCGGGGGATAGCTTTATCGCCCAGGTTTTAAAAGGGACGAGCATAAAGCTGGAGTTTTTGCGTAACACCATAAACCCTTCCTTTGGCGGAGGCAGGCCTGAGCCGGTTGAGGAAAACCTGAAAGAGCTGAAAGAACGCGTAAAAAAAGGAAAGTTTGATTTAGGTATTGCCTTGGACGGCGATGCGGACAGGATTGCCGCAGTTGCGCCGGGCGGGGTATTTATTCACCCTCAGAAAATATTGGGGTTGTTGGCGCTTCACTTGAATCAGGGCCGCGGCTGGTCAGGCGGTTTGGTTAAGACAATCTGCGGAAGCACGATGATGGACAATATCGCAAAATACCTGGGGATCAAGCTTTATGAAACCCCTGTAGGTTTTAAGCACATCTCCAATCTTATGGAGACCGAAGATATCGTTGCCGGAGGAGAAGAGGCCGGCGGCATGGGGGTTAAGAACTATATCCCTGAGCGCGACGGCACAATGGCAGGCCTGTTGCTTATTGAGATGATGGCCTACCGCAACAGGAATATGCTGAAAATCTTAAATGAAACCGAGAAAAAATTCGGTAAATATTATTATGTGCGCCGTGATTTTCACCTTGCAAAAAGGGTTGAGCCCAAGAAAGAAAATCTGCCTGGGCAGTTACTGGGTAAGAAGGTTATTGATATTAAGGATTACGACGGTGTTAAGCTTGTCTGCGAAGATGAAAGCTGGCTTATGTTCCGCGGTTCCGGCACTGAGCCGATTATGCGCACCTATGCGGAGGCCAAGAGCTTAACTCAGGCGAATAAGCTTTTAGGCCTGGCAGAAAAGATTATCTTAAATGAAGGGGTATAATAGATTTATGAAGATTGTTTTGGCATCAAAACTCGGTAGGCAAATACTTATAGAAAGGGGGAAGCCTTATCAGGAAACATCTAAACTGATAATGGCCAGCATTTTTAGGGGACGGTTCTTCGTTTCGTAACTATAGCAATTACAAATATTTATAAGGAGATTAAAATAATGTCAGACACAAGAGCAGAGCTGGAAAAACTTTACAACGATAGTATCAAGGTTATTAAGGAAGGGCAGGTAGTCACAGGAAAAATTGTGGCTATCAAAACAAAAGAAGTACTGGTGGATGTCGGATTTAAATCCGAAGGCGTAGTGGGGATAACCGAGTTTCCCAAGCAGGAGCTAGAGGTAGGCCGGGAGCTTGAGTTTTTCCTTGAATCAATAGAAAACGACGCCGGAAATATCGTATTGTCGCGCGAAAAGGCAATCCGCGTCCAGGGATGGGATAAGATTGTCAAATTTTCACACGATGGCACTATGGTTGAGGGCAGGCCGGTTAAGAAGGTCAAGGGAGGCTTCCTTGTCGACGTAATGGGGATTGAAGGTTTTCTGCCTCTTTCGCTTTCCGCCTTTAAGAATATGCTGGACAAGGATATTCTTTACAAACCTTACAGCTTCAAAATTGTAAAAATCAACAATCTAAGGCGCAGTATTATTTTAAGCCGCCGTGAGGCAGTCCAGAAAGAAAGGGATACCGCCAAGGAAAGGATCTGGGGAGAGCTTAAAATCGGCAGCATCGCCGCCGGCACAGTAAAGGCTATTACCGACTTTGGCGCCTTTATTGATTTGGGGGGAGTTGACGGCCTTTTGCATATTACCGATATGTCCTGGTCGAAGATCAGCCATCCATCAGAGGTTGTTGCCTTAGGGGATAAGATTGAGGTAATGATTCTTAATATGGATAAAGACTCCGGAAAGGTCTCCTTAGGTTTGAAACAGAGGATGCCTGATCCCTGGGCGGATATTGTGGACAAATTCACTGTCGGCTCCAAGGTTAAGGGCAAGGTGGTCAACATCCTTCCTTATGGCGTATTCGTGGAGCTTGAGAAGGGGATTGAAGGCCTGATCCACGTCTCTGAAATTTCATGGACCAAGAGGATAAATAATCCGGGCGAGATGTTTGCCGTCGGAGATATGGTCGAGACGCAGATAATCAGCGTTGATCGTGATTCGCGCAGGATTTCGCTCAGCTTAAAGCAGCTTGAGCAGAACCCCTGGCTTGAGGCTGAAGCAAAATACCAGCAGGGATCTACAGTCTCCGGCAAGGTGCGCGGGTTTACTGATTACGGCGCGTTCATCGAGCTGGACGCGAACCTTGAAGGCATGATCCATGTTTCGGATATGTCATGGACTAAGAGGGTGGGCCATCCGCAGGATGTTTTAAAGAAGGGCCAGAAGGTTGATGTGATGGTAATCTCTGTTGATTCGCAGAATAGGCGGATTGCTTTAGGCCTAAAGCAGCTCCAGGAGAATCCATGGGGCAAGATTGCCGAGAAATATCCTTTGGATATGGTTTTGGAGGCAGAGGTTGTGAACTTAACTGATTTTGGTGTTTTTGTTAAGATGGAAGATGACCTTGAGGGTTTGGTTTATTCCAGCGAGATAGACAAGGAAACAGCGGCGAATCTTAAACCTGGCGATAAGATACAGGTAAAGATAATTAAGGTTGACGTCGAGCAGGCAAAAATCGGCCTCACCGCCCGCATCTAAACCTGGGGGACGCTCCCCAAAGGGACACTCCCCAAAGCTTTTTAGGTAGAATTTGCCTGAAAATATCAAAATTTATTTAAAATTAAATAGAGGCCCGTATCTTGGAGAGCGCCCTGATGGGTATTGACGAGCAGATAAAGGTAATAAAGCGTGGCGCGGTAGATATTATTTCTGAAGATGAGCTGCGCAAGAAGCTTGAGCAGAGCATTAAAACCCGCAGGCCGCTTAAGATCAAGGCCGGTTTTGATCCGACTGCTCCGGATCTCCATTTAGGCCATACCGTGCTCCTGCGCAAACTCCGCCAGTTTCAGGATTTAGGCCACGAAGTTTATTTTCTAATCGGCGACTTTACAGGCAGAATCGGCGACCCCAGCGGACGCTGTGAGATCAGAAAGCAACTAACCAAAAAAGAGGTAGTTCAAAACGCCAGAACTTATAAGAAACAGGTAGCTAAGGTTTTGGATATTAGAAAGCTGAAGATAGTTTTTAATAGTAAATGGCTAGACAAGATGAGGGGGCAGGAGTTCGGGATGCTGATGACTTATTATACTGCAAACCAGCTCCTTGAGCGCGAGGACTTCTCGCAGCGCAGGCTCAATAAAAAACCAATTTACATTTCCGAGTTCATATACCCGATACTTCAGGGGTATGATTCGGTAATGCTTAAAGCTGATGTTGAGATAGGGGGGACCGACCAGATATTTAACCTGCTTGTTGGCCGCGACCTGCAGAAAGATTTCCGCCAGCCGCAGCAGGTAGTTTTAACCATGCCTCTTCTTGAGGGTACCGACGGAATCCAGAAGATGAGCAAATCCTACGGCAACTACATCGGCATAAACGAGCCGGCAAAGGACATGTTCGGCAAGGTAATGTCCATATCCGATGAGATGATGATTAAATATTACGAGCTCTTAACCGACGAGGATTTAACTAAAATTAAAGCAATGCACCCGCGTGATGCCAAGGTTAACCTGGCCAAGATTATTATTACTAATTATCATTCCGCCCAATCCGCACAAAAAGAAGCGGATGAATTTACCCGCGTGTTTTCTCAAAAAGAAATTCCGCAGGATATGCCGTCCTTTAAAGCAGATGGTTTAAAGAATGTAGTTGTAATACTTACCGAAAGTAAGCTCGCCGCAAGCGGTAATGAAGCGCGCCGCCTGATTAAGCAGGGCGCGGTAAGTTTTAATAATATAAAAGTTGAAAAAGAGGATTTTATCCCGGGAGGGCCCGGCATACTAAAAGCCGGCTCCCGCCGCTTCCTCAAAATTACCTGGGGGACGCTCCCCAAAGGGACACTCCCCAAAGTTTTTTGAGCAAAATCTTATAAAAAAATGAGAAAAATAGGTAATTTCCAGAGTAGAGTGTCCCCCAGGGGAGCGTCCCCCAGATGATTTGGGCAATTATTGGCGTATCAGCTGCAACGCTTACCATGCTTTCCTTTATCCCCCAAATAATGCGTTCCTATAAAAGCAAGCATGTTAAAGATTTAAGCCCGGTTATGCTTTTCCAGCTTTCATTAGGGGTTTCTTTATGGATTGTTTATGGCCTGCATCGCAGGGACCCGATTATCATCGGCGCAAATTCCGTAACTTTACTGACATTGCTGGTACTTATGACAATGTATTTTAAATACGGTAGAACGGAGAATAAAGGGGACGGTCCTATTTTCCCTAAAAAATAGGACCGTCCCCTTTATTTAATTAGCATGAAAGGTATAATTTTAGCAGGCGGCAAGGCAACCCGGCTTTATCCGATTACCAGGGGTATCTGCAAACAGATGCTCCCGGTCTATGACAAGCCTATGATTTATTACCCCTTATCGGTTCTAATGCTCGCCGGAATAAAAGATATCTTAATCATTTCTACCCCTAAAGACACCCCCAGGTTTAAGGATTTATTAGGTAATGGTGCCGGCCTTGGCATAAGAATATCTTATATGGTTCAGGAAGAGCCAAAAGGCATTGCCCAAAGTTTTGTCATCGGCGAGGAATTCATCGCAAAGGAAAGCGTCTGCTTAATCTTAGGCGATAATATATTTTACGGTTATAATCTAAGCGAGCTTCTTCAACAGGCCGCAAAACTGAAAAACGGGGCAGTTGTCTTTGGTTATCAGGTAAAAGACCCCGGCCGCTACGGCGTTATAGAATTTAACAAAAATTGCAGGATTACCGCAATCGTTGAAAAGCCCAAGAGGCCAAAATCAAACTGGGCTGTTTCCGGGCTTTATTTCTACGACAACACCGTAGTTAAAATTGCCAAGAGCCTGAAGCCTTCGCCGCGCGGAGAATTAGAGATTACTAGCGTAAATAATGAGTACATAAAAAAAGGCCGCCTTAAGATCAAGTTTCTCGGCCGCGGGCATGCCTGGCTTGATACCGGCACCCCCGAGTCTTTAATTGATGCCTCGGTTTTTATCAAAACCATAGAAGAGAGGCAGGGTTTAAAGATCGGCTGCCCCGAAGAGGTGGCTTTCCGCATGGGCTATATTAAAAAAGCTCAGCTCTTAAGGTTATCTGGTGAAATGCCGGCTGCTTACGGTCAATATTTAAAGGAAATAGCTAATGAATAATAAGATCTTAATCTTGGGAAAGGGTTTTATCGGCAAGCAGCTGCAAAAGAGCCTTAATTGCGCAATAACGGACAGCTGGATAAGATCCTATAAAGATGCCCAGAGGCTGATTAAGAAATACAGCCCTAAGACAATAATAAGTTGCATCGGCATAACCGGCATGCGCAATGTCGATGACTGCGAGCTGGATATCGACGGAGTTTTGCTCGCCAATAGTTTTATCCCGGTTATTCTAGCGGAAGTTTGTTTGCGCAATAGTATAAAGCTGGTGCACATTTCAAGCGGATGCATATTTAATTATGATTATAAAAAGAATAAGCCGCTTAAAGAAGAGCGCGAAGACTATTTTCTTAAGCTCTTCTACAGCCGCAGTAAGATTTATTCTGAAAGGGCGATTGAAAAGCTCGCGCGTGATTATAATATTCTGATCTTACGCATCAGGATCCCGTTAATTAACGAAAAACACCCGAAGAACCTCCTGGATAAGCTCCTAAAATATAATAAGGTTATCGATATCCCTAACTCCGTAACCTATATACCTGATTTTGTCAAGGCGGTCAAACATTTGCTAAAGCTAAATGCCAGAGGCGTATATAATGTAGTAAATAAGGGAGGCTTACGATACCCAAAACTTATGCAGGCCTACCAAAAATATTTTTCCGGATATAAATATAAGGTGATCCCATTAGAAAAATTAGGGCTTGTGAGGACTAACTTGTTATTATCTACCTCTAAGCTCTCAAGGTCCGGTTTTAAAGTCCGGCACATTAACTCAGTCCTTAAAGAATGCATCAAAACCTGGGGGACGCTCCCCAAAGGGACACTCCCCAGAGGTTTTTGAGCAAAATCGCATAAAAAAATGAGAAAAATAGGCAATTTTCAGAGTAGAGTGTCCCCCGGGGGAGCGTCCCCCAGGTTTTTAGTTACCGGCGGGGCGGGGTTTATCGGCAGCGCCTTTGTAAGGTTATTAAATAAGGGACTGTCCCCGAAGGGGACTGTCCCTGTAGTCGTTGATAAGCTGACCTATGCCGGTGATCTCAATAGAATGAAGGGACTGTCCCCGAAGGGATCTGTCCCTAAATATAAATTCTACAAAACCGACATCTGCAACAAAAAGCAAATAGAAACTATATTTTCCAAAGAAAAACCCGATATCGTCATCCATTTCGCCGCCGAATCTCACGTCGACCGCAGCATTAATGACGCCTCGCCCTTTATCGAAACAAATATTAAAGGCACGCAGATTTTGCTTGATGCTAGCCGCAAATATAATGTAAAGAAATTTATTTTTATCTCAACGGATGAGGTTTATGGTGAGATTAAAAATGGTAAATTCAGCGAATCTTCTCCCATAAAACCGAACAGCCCATATGCCGCGTCTAAAGCCTCAGCAGATCTTTTAGTCCAGGCATATATCCGCACTTACAAATTTCCCGCAGTTATAGTCCGCCCCTGCAATAACTACGGCCCATGGCAGTTCCCTGAAAAACTGATTCCGGTTGCAATCGCAACTGTTCTTAAGGGTGGTAAAGTCCCTGTTTATGCTAAGGGCCAGAACGTCCGCGAGTGGCTCTATGTTGACGATTGCGCAAGGGGTATCTTAAAAATTATGCAGCAAGGTAAAATCGGAGAGATTTATAATTTAGGAAGCGGCATAGAAAGCAAGAATATAAATACTGTTAAGCTTATCCTTCAATATTTAGGCGTATCTCAATCCCGCTATAAATTCGTCAAAGACCGCCCCGGGCATGACTTAAGGTATTCCCTTGATTGCTCAAAGCTCAAGAAGGAGCTCATCTGGCGCCCTCAAGTCAGCTTCAAAGAAGGCTTACGCCTTACTGTCAATTGGTACCTTCAGCACAAAACCTGGCTATTTAAATAGGGACAGCGCCCATTTTTCTAGTTAGAAATAAAGGGGACGGTCCTATTTTTTTCGTTAGATTTCGCCTCCTCGTTCGTCTATTAAGGTAGAAGGGGGGGGCTAAAATGGCCAAAGGGAAAATTTCAGTAGAGGTAGTGGCAACAAAGATTCTGCTTATAAGAGGTAAGAAGGTGATGCTAGATTCAGATTTAGCAAAGCTATATGGTGTAGAGACTAAGAATTTAAACCTGCAAGTAAAAAGGAATATTAGGCGTTTCCCCGATGATTTTATGTTCAGGCTAACAAAAGAAGAGGGTTTGAGGTTGCAAAATGCAACCTCAAAAAGAGGCGGAAGGCGTTATCTACCATATGTATTCACAGAGCAAGGCGTGGCCATGCTATCAACGGTTCTACATTCCGAACGTGCTATTCAAGTCAACATCGCTATCATGCGCGCCTTTGTAAAGCTCCGCGAAGTGCTCTTAACCCACAAAGAATTAGCTAAGAAACTTGAAGAACTAGAGCGTAAATATCAATTGCACGAATCCGATATCCAGGCTATATTTGAGGTAATCAAGAAGCTGCTCGAGCCGCCACCCGAGCCGCCAAAACCCCGCTTCGGCCTGAATTAAAGGGGACGGTCCTATTTTTTTAGTTAGATTTTGCATTGTCTTGCGTCTATTATATTAGAGCGGCAATAATAGCGTAAGAAAGGAGAAGGCAGAATGGAGACAAAAATAGCGGTTTTTAGGGGGAAAAGAGTACGGAAAGTCATCCATAATAACGAATGGTGGTTTTCGGTTGTTGATGTCATTGAGGTTCTTACGGGTAGCTTCAACCCGCGTGATTATTGGTTTAAAATGAAAATAAGGGAAAGTAAAGAGAGCGAAATTCAGTTGTCGACAATCTGCCGACAACTGAAATTAAAATCATCCGATGGGAAACTTTATAAGACGGATTGCGCTAACACAGAAGGCATATTCCGCATTATCCAGTCAATTCCTTCCCCCAAAGCAGAGCCGTTTAAACGTTGGCTCGCCAGAGTGGGATATGAGAGAATACAAGAGATAGAAGACCCCGAGCTTGTCACAAAGAGGACTCGCGCGCTCTACAAGGCTAAGGGCTGTCCTGATTCTTGGATAGAAAAGAGAATGCGCGGCATTGCCATCCGTGAAGAGCTTACTGATGAATGGCAGAAGCGCGGCGCAGAAGAAAAGAAAAATTATGAAATATTAACGGCAGAGATCTCAGAAGCTACCTTTGGAGTAACACCCAGCCAATATATGAGGATAAAGCGGTTAAAGCGCGAGAACCTTCGCGACCATATGGATGATTTTGAGCTTATCTTTACTATGCTCGGGGAAAGAGCGACTACCGAAATCCACCGTACCGAAGATTCGCGTGGTGTGCCGAAGCTTAAATCCGATGCCAAGGCAGGAGGGACTATTGCCGGCAATGCCAGAAAAGAATTGGAAAAAAAGATCAAAAGGCCGATTGTTTCACGGGGTAATTTCTTAAAATAAAGGGGACGGTCCTATTTTTTTCGTTAGATTTCGCCTCCTCGTTCGCCTATTAAGGTAGAAGGGGGAGGCTAAAATGGCCAAAGAGCAGATTTCAGTAGAAGCAGTGGCAACAAAGATTCTATTTATCAGAGGTAAAAAGGTGATGCTGGATAGGGATTTGGCAAGGCTTTATGGGGTAAAACATTTAATCTTAACAAAGCGGTTAAGCGCAATCTTGAACGTTTTCTAGAAGATTTTATGTTTCAGCTAACCCAGAAAGAGTATAAGAATTTAATATTCCAATCTGGAATATCAAGTTGGGGAGGTTCCAGGAAGCTGCTCGAGCCGCCACCCGAGCCGCCAAAACCCCGCTTCGGCCTGAATTAAAAATCAAATTTCCTTGACAACCGCCGTTTTTCAATATATACTTGTTTCTGTAAATAATCATTTTTGATTATATGGAGAAACGTATGCATTTTAATGAATTCAGGAATAAATATTCCGGTATGCCGGTTATTAAAGCCCAGACAGTATTTGCT
>JBAZGD010000012.1:0-27574 GCA_041653055.1 Candidatus Omnitrophota bacterium | reverse complement strand
ATGCAGCCTGCAGGTTAAACCCTCCGGTATCCGCGTCCACGTCAATCATCTCTCCGCAGAAATATAACCCTTTAATAAGGCGGGATTCCATCGTACGCGGATTGATCTCCTTCAGAGAAATCCCCCCTCTGGTTACCATCCCTTCCTCTATAGAACCGAAACCTCCAACAGTCAATTGCCAACCCTTAAGAATACCGGCGATACTGCTTCTCTGAAGGGCGTTAACCTGATTAGCCTTCACTGCAGGGCCTATTTTAACTATCCCTAAAATCAAATCCGCCAATTTTCCCGGGACAAGGCTTCTCATTATGGTTTTTATCCCTTTTTTCGGGCCCATCCTGAACTCTCTTAACAAGCGGTTATCCAGCTGGCCTAAGGTTAACCCGGGCTTAAGGTCTATTTCAAGGCGCACATTTTTCTTGTCATTAAGCCAATCTACTATCCTGGCGCTTAAACTTATTACCAGCGGCCCCGAAACCCCATACCCTGTAAAAACCATTTCTCCGACCTCGGAAAGAATCTCTTTTTTTTCGCAACGGAACCTAAGCCGTATATTCTTAAGGGTCAAACCTTCCAATATTCGAGGATATTTCTCGCTTACCTTAAGGGAGACAAGCCCCGGCCTTAGAGAGGCAATACTATGCCCCTTATCTTGGGCAATTTTTATCCCTTCCCCGTCTGAACCCGTAAAGCTGTAGGATAATCCTCCGGTTGCCATAATAACAGCGTCAAAGAAAATAGGGGCATGCCCTTCAGGCAACACCCCCTTGGCCACTCCATCCTCAACGAGAATATCCTTAATTCTTGTTTTACAGGCAATCTCTACCTTGTTTCTTTTTAATTCTTTATTTAAGACCTCAAGTACGCTCTCTGAACTATCTGTCGAAGGAAATACCCGCATCTGCCTCTCCACCTTCAACTCCAAACCCCTTTCTTTAAAGAAATCCGTCAGATCCTGATTAAAAAACTTTGTAAATGCGTCCCTGAGGAATTGTCCGTTTTTACTAAAACGTTCCAGGAATAAATCAAGGCTGCAGGCATTAGTGATATTGCACCGGCCCTTGCCGCTTAAAAGAAGTTTTTTGCCGAAAAGAGGATTTTTCTCGAAGAGAGTAACTCGTTGGTTAAGCTGGCCGGCTCTTATTGCCGCCATCATCCCTGAGGGGCCTGCGCCGACAACGGCTATTTTTTTATTCTGCACAAGAATGCCTAAAGACCGAAGTCCCTTATGGTGAATATTGACTTGAGCTCTAATCCTGCCTGGCTTAGATTTTCCCTGGCGCCTTCGCACCTATCTACGATTACCATAGCTAAAGAACAGTCTATTCCCTCTTTTATCAGCGTTTCTTTAGCCTCGATTAAAGCCTTTCCCGTAGTTGCCACATCATCCACCAAAAGCACCTTGTCGCCTTTTATTAATTGCGGCCCTTCAATCCGGCGCCGGGCGCCATGCTCTTTGGCGGACTTTCTGACGATAAACGTCTTAAGCGCAATGCCCTTTATATGGCTTATTGCGCCCAAAGCCCCTAGTATCGGGTCTGCCCCGAGGGTCGGGCCTCCGATAGCCGAGATCCCCTTGCCTTCACAAAGCTTAAGTATTATATTGGCGATAAGATATGCGCCTTCGGGGGTTAAGGTAATTACCCTGCCGTCTAAATAGTAATTGCTCTTTTTCCCGCTGGAGAGCGTAAAATCGCCCCGGCGTAAAGCATCTTTCTCAAGCAGCTTAAAAAGCCTTTCCCTTAAATCTTTCAATTCTTCATTTTCCATATGAATTATTTTACTATCCAAACCATCCGCTGTCAATCCAAAATAGAACCAGAATAAATAGGGACAGCGCCCATTTTTTAAAAAATGGGCGCTGTCCCTATTTATCAAGCATGACGAAATCCAACGAAAAAATCTGTTGAGAAAAGAAGAAATAGTTGTTATGATAAACTTTATGCTGCGAAGCTTATTGCGGGGATTAAAAGGAATTATCTATCCTAAAACCTGCCCTTCCTGTAAGGCGAAGCTTAAAGAGGCGGAGGAAGAGTTGATATGCAAAAGGTGCTGTTCGCAGATAAAGATCAACCTGCCTCCGTTTTGCGTATTATGCGGCAGGCATCTTGAGAAAGAAAACTTTAATAAAAACATCTGCCCGGGTTGCGTTAGAAGAAAACTTCATTTTGACCGCGCTTTCTCTCCTTGTGTTTATGAAGGAGTAACAAAGAAACTTATACATGAATTTAAATACAAGGGGAAAAATAATTTAGCCAAACCCTTAAGCCGGATAATGATTACCTTTATCAAAGAGTACAATATCCCACTGGATTTCCTGGATTTAATAATCCCCATGCCTCTACATAATGCCCGGCTTAGAGAGCGTGAATTTAACCAATCAGAAGAATTGGGAATACCTATTGCCCGGGAATTCAATAAGGAGATTGCCTCAAAAATCCTCCTGCGCAACCGAAGGACCAAGGCACAGGCGGAATTGAAGGATAGCCAGCGCGCCCTTAATGTAGCGGGCAGCTTTTCTGTGGACAAAGGCATAAACCTTGCCCAAAAGAACCTTTTATTAATTGACGACGTGCTCACCACAGGCTCAACCTCTTCCGAGGCGGCCCTGGCATTAAAAAATGCAGGCGCGCGAACTGTCTTCGTATTAACTTTAGCCAATTAAAAATGAGAATATTGCGTAATTACTTGGTAAGGGAATTCACCGGCCCATTCCTGCTCACCCTGGGGGTTTTAAGCTTTATCATGATCATCGTAGGCAACCTGAAAAAAATTGCCGACCTCGTTATTAACAAGGGAGTGGATATATTCAGCGTAGCAAAGGTTTTCATACTGCTTACCCCCTATATTGTTACCTACGCGCTCCCCATCTCTATATTAGTGGCAATTCTTATCTCTCTGGGGAGGCTGTCCAGCGACAATGAAATTATTGCCATCAGGGCTAGCGGGATCAATATCTTCAGGATGATACTGCCGATAGTTACGATAGGCCTTATCATAAGCCTGGGCCTTGTAGTATTTAACGACCGGGCAGCATCCTACGCGCACTACGCCTACCGCAAAACGCTGATTGAAATAGGGATGAAAAACCCTACCGCCGCCTTTGAAGAGGGAGTTTTTATTAATTCCTTCCAGAAATACATACTTTTCATTTATAAAATAGACCAAAAAAATAACCGGTTAATGAATGTGCGAATATATGAGCCTCAGGGAGATAACAAGCCTACCCGCACTATCATCGCAAAAAGCGGAGAATTTATCGCTATACCGGAGCAAAATATGGTTAAATTAAAACTTATAGACGGGACTTCGGACGAACCGGATCCTAATAATCCCATGAATTTTTACAAACTTAACTTTAAAACATACTTTATGAACCTAAACCTCGCTGATGCCAGGGGGAAAGGTAAAATAGAAAAGAAATACAAAGAGATGACTATAGCGGAATTAAGGCAGTCCATCAAGAAACTAAGGAAAGAAAATATAAACCCTGCCCCCCTCATTGCGGAAATCAACGAAAAACTTACCCTGGCCTTCTCCTGTATCGTATTTATTCTCATGGGGGTGCCTTTGGCGATTATTACCCGCCGAAGGGAAAAATCAATTAATATCGGGATTGCCGTGCTTATTATCCTGATATACTATCCCCTATTTATCGCCTGCGAAGCCCTGGGGATACAGGGCCACCTTAACCCTACTCTCGCAATGTGGATACCAAACATTATATTCGGCAGCCTGGGGGCATATTTAACCATAAAATTATGCGCATCTTAGACCGTTATGTATTAAAATCAATAACCACTATTTTTATCTCCTGCATCTTTCTCTTTCTTTTTCTTTATGTTGTCATTGATATACTCTCGCACCTTGATGATATATTAAAAAATAGCACCCACTATTCAACCTTAATCCAGTATTACCTCTGGTACCTTCCTATAATGTTCGTGCAGATATCTCCCTTTGCCTGCTTATTAAGCACCCTCTACACCTTCAGCAAGCTAAACCACAACAATGAGATTATTGCCATGCGGGCGTCGGGCTTAAGCATATTCTATATTGCCAAATCTGCGCTGGTCTTTGGCGCGGTAGTAAGCCTCTTCGTCTTTCTGGTCAATGACCGGCTAATGCCCCAGGCCATGAATATAACTCAAAGAATGAAGGCCCAAATGGAGGAAGGGATAAAAAGAAGGGTTGAGAAAAAACATGAAGCCATAAGAAACCTTTCGATGTACGGGCTTAAAAACAGGCTCTTTTTCGTCAGTAAATTCCATCCTAACACCAATACCATCGAAGGTATAACCATACTGGAGCACGACGAAGAACAAAACCTTACCCGCAAGATCGTCGCCAGAAAAGGTGTTTATGAAGACAGGTTATGGAAATTTTACAACTGCATAACTTATAATTTTGATGCTGACGGGCAGATTGAAGGAGACCCTATTTACATGGAAGAAGAAATAATGACAATCCCGGAGGCGCCTAAGGATTTCCTCGCCCAAAGGCAGAAACCGGATTCGATGACTATAGCCCAACTTGATACCTACATCTGGAAACTCTCTAAAAGCGGGGCCACGAATGTAATCAGGAATTTAAAAATAGACCTTTACCAGAAATTTACATCCCCCTTTACCAGCCTGATTATAATATTACTGGGGATTCCCTTCTCTTTAATGATGCACAAAAGGGCTACGGGATTATCTTCAATCGGTATTTCGATTATGGTGGGATTTTTATATTATATAATCGATGCGGTATTTATTGCCATCGGGCGCGGAGGGGCAATACCTCCGTTTGCGGCAGCCTCGTTAAGCCACGCCATTGCATTAACCTTCAGCCTTATCTTTATTAACAACCTGCCTTAAGATCTATGTATTCTGGGAATACGGCTTCCCAGGCCGCAGACAATCTCATAGGGTATAGTCTCGGACTTTGTTGCCAGCTCTTCCGCAGTGATACGCGCCTTGCCCTGGGCCCCGATTAAAACAGCTTCATCCCCTACCTTAATCCGGGAATCGCCTACATCAACCATAGTTTGGTCCATACAGATCTTTCCGCATACCCTAAAACGCCTGCCCCTGATTAAAACCTCCGCCTTATTGGAGAGATTGCGCGGGTATCCGTCGCCATAACCTATTGGCAAAGTAGCGATATTGGTAGGTTTTCGGGTGACAAAATCATGGCCGTAGCTTACACCGAACCCCGCGGGAACCTTTTTTACGAAAACCACTTTCGACTTAAGGGTTAAAACCGGCCTCAGGCTTAAATTCAAGTTTTTCTTAGGATATAAACCGTAGGCTATCAGCCCCGGCCTTACCATATTAAAATGGCTGTTTTTATAGTCGATAAGCCCCATACTGTTGGCTGCGTGAATAAGCGGGACCTTAATACCCTCACCATTCAGCCTCTTAAGAAGCTGGTCAAAAAGGCCTATCTGATGAAGCGTAAATGTTTTATTCAAGTCTGCAAAGGCGAAATGGGTGAAGATCCCCTCAATATTTATATGCTTAAGCCTGCTTATCCTGAAAATAATATTATGGGCATCATAATGCCTGATGCCGATCCTGCCCATTCCTGTATCGATTTTTATATGCACGTTAGGGCGCTTATTTAAAGCCTTTGCTTTCCTGTCTATGGCCAAGGGAAGCTCCTCGTCGCAGACAGTAGTAGAGAGGTTGTATTTAAACAACGGGTCAATATCCTTCTTTAAAATGAGCCCTAACACCAATACCGGGGTCTTTATCCCTGCCTCTCTCAATTTTATCCCTTCATCGATTGAGGCTACTCCAAAAAAATCTATCCCGCAAGAGGCAAGCCTCTCTGCCACAGGGACCAAACCATGCCCGTAAGCATCAGCCTTTATCGTAACCATCACCTTGATCCCGGGGCCCGCCTTATCCTTTATTTTAAAAAAATTATGCTCAAGGTTAGCTAAATTAACCTCTGCCCAGGTGGGCCTGTATCCAACGTAGTCTTTCCTCATTTCGCCTGCTTGCGGGAGGCCGCCTTTAATTTATTGATCTGGCATTCCTTTGGGTAGAGATAAACAGGGCCGAACTTAAGATTTTTCACAGGTTTCCTGTTCTCCCCTATTCTCTCCAGCGCTAAAATAATTATATTGCGCGCCTTAGGATACCATAAGTCTTTATCCAGAAAAACAGCCTTGCCTGTTTTCTTAACTATAGCATCCCGGCATATATTAAGGGCATCGCCGAATACAACGCTGGGAGACTCAATTTTCTCAATAAACTGTTCCCTGGTTATAAGTAAATAAGGGGTTAACCTGGCCAACTTACCGTTTCTTTGTTTATATACGCAGGTATAGACCAGCCCGCGCTTAGCGTCGATAGAAGGAATTATCTTCCTGTCGGTCGGTGGGCAATTCATCGCCATTACATCCAGGGTAACCTCTGCGATTAAAGGCTTGTTTAAAGAAAAACCCAGCCCCTTCATAAAACTTAACCCCAGGCGTATTCCGGTGAAAGAACCCGGGCCGCAGCCTGCGGCAAAATAATCAATATCTGCCAAGCTTAAATCTAATGCGCAGAGGGCCCTTTTAACCGTAGGGGCTAATAACTGAGAAAGCCTATGGCCTGTTTGAAGGTTGTATTCGCAAACCCTGCCGTTATCATAAATACCTAAGCTTAAGAAGTTGGTAGTCGTATCAATTGCCAATATTTTCATGGATATTCCTTAATAATAGCTTATACCGCTTCCCCTGAGCGGAAAAATTTATTTTTCTGGTAAGCTCATCCCGGTGGATTAATTCAACCCTAAGGCACTCTTTAGGGGCAAGGCAGCCTAAGTTTTGAGGCCACTCGATAACGCTTACCCCTTCACCGTAGAGGTATTCTTCGTAGCCTAAAGAAGATATACCCTCTATATCCTTAAGCCGGTAAAGATCAAAATGGTAGAAAGGTATCTTGCCGTTAAGGTGCGCGCGTATAATCACAAAGGAAGAGCTGGTTACATCAAAGGCTTTGATTTTAAGGCCCGCGGCTATCCCCTTTGCCAGTATTGTCTTACCGCAGCCCAAGTCTCCGCTCAGGCAGATAATATCCTGCGGCCTTAGAAAACCGGCAATAACCCTTCCTATCTTTATAGTCTCCCCGGGAGAATGAGAAATTATCTGCATTTAAAAATGAGTAAAGCCTTTTACGTTGATATCCTTTATTTTACCTGAATTGTATATTAATTTAAACCCGTATTTTCTCTCCATAACTTCTCCGATAGGCTTAAAATTAATTATATTTCTTTTCAAAAGCCTCTTCGCCTCTTTAGCGGGCATGGTAAAAAGCAGCTCAAAGTCTTCTCCGCCGGTTAAGGCATCGGATAAACCGCGCGCCTTCCTGCTTAAGGGGATCAGTTCCTCATAAAGCACAGCCCCTACTTTGCTGCTCTTTAGAATATGGTTTAGATCCTGCGCTAAACCGTCGGATAGATCAATCATGGAGTTAACCTTAAAATGCCCCGCCAGAAAACGGGCTTCCTTTAGCCTGGGGGTAAATCTAAGGTGTTTGCCCGAAATAGAGCCGCCCAGCTCTCCGGTGACAAAAATCAAATCACCGGGACGGGCCGCGCTTCTTAGGCAAAGTTCTTCTTTCTTTACCAACCCCAGCATACTTACGTCAATAACTACTTTTCTGCTTGAGCTTAAATCTCCGCCAACAATATTAACCTTAAATTCTTCGCAGATATCCCGCATCCCCTTGAAAAGTCCGTCCATAAACTTAAGAGGCGTATTCTTAGGGACGCCTGCGGAAACAAGGCAGTGAGTCGGTGAACCCAGGCAGCTGGCAATATCGCTTAAAGAAATAGCTATCGCCTTTCTGCCGATTAGGTAAGGTTTATCTTTAAGAGAAAAATCAACACCCTCTACGACCATGTCGCAGGTAAATAACTGGTATCTGCTTTTATCAAACTTCAGCACGGCACAATCATCCCCCGAGCCAAGAACAACCGAGGCATTTGGCTTAATCTGCCTTCTGAATCTTTCGATTAATTCAAACTCACCCAGATCTTTTATTAACATAATACTTTCTTATATTTTTGCCGTAAGGAGGCCTGATAACCCCCTTATCGGTAATAATCGCGGTGATTAATTCATGCCTCGTGATATCAAAAGAAGGGTTAAATACCTTTACCCCAAAAGGAGCGACCCTTCTTTTAAATAATAGCGTAGTTACCTCCTGGGGATTACGCTCTTCTATCAAAATACCGCCCCCTCCCGTTAAAGAAGAATCAAAAGTAGACAAAGGGGCTGCGACATAAAAGGGGATATTGTGGTACTTGCTTAAGATCGCCAGATTATACGTTCCTATTTTATTGGCAGTATCGCCGTTAAGCGCAATCCTGTCTGCCCCGGAGATGACCTTATTAACCTTATTATCCTTAAAAAGCGAAGCAGCGGTATTATCGCAGATGACAGTTGCCTCTATGCCTTTTTTCTTCAGTTCCCAGGCACTCAGGCGCGCCCCCTGCAAAAGCGGCCTGGTCTCAGAGACATACACCCTGAAATTCTTGCCTTCCTCTTTTGCCCGGTAGAGCACCCCCAGGGCAGTTCCGTAATCAACGGTCGCCAGGATCCCCGCGTTACAGATGGTCAGGATAACATCCTTCTCCTTAATAAGGCTTGCCCCATACCTGCCTATGCTGCGGGATGCTTCTATATCGTTATTTATTACGGCAAGCGACTCCTTAAGCATAAGCAACTTAAGCGCATCTATATTAAGATGCCTGTTCGTCAGGGCGACATTACATACCCTCTCTATCCCCCAGGAAAGATTCCGCGCAGTAGGCCGGGAAGAGGCAAGGTATAGAGCAACATCCTTTACCCTGCGGTTAAACACCCTTCTCTCCTTACCCTTGAAATCCTTGACGCCTAAATAAACCCCCAGCCCTCCGGCAGCGCCCAAAGCCGGGGCGCCGCGCACTGATAAGGCCCTTATCGCTTTACGTAAATCCTTAATATTATCTATATAAACATATTCCAGCCTGTGCGGAAGCCTGGTCTGATCGATTATCTTGATCCTGTTATTTTTCCATTCGATTGTTTTTAAATCCATAATTTAACCTGTTTGGATCCCAAAAAAATCCCGGGCATTCTGCGTAGTCCTGCTTGCCACTTCATCAAATGTTAAACCCCGGATCCTGGCAATAAATTCAGCGAGCAGCCTTACCTGCATCGGCTCATTTCTCTTGCCGCGGAAACCCTCGGGAGAAAGATAGGGTGCGTCGGTTTCAAGCATTAACCTCTCTAAAGGAACCAGCCTGACTATCTCCCTGAGTAAATCCGCTTTTTTATAAGTTATGTTGCAGGTAAACGAAACAAAGAACCCAAGCCTTAAGGCCTCTTCCAGAAATTCAAAGCCACAACTAAAACAATGCACTAACGCCTTTATGGGCATGGCATCCTTAAGCACCCTTAGGGTATCCTGGTCAGCGCAGCGGGTATGTATGACTACGGGAAGGTTTAGTTTCCTGGCAAGGCTTATCTGATGCAAAAACAGGCGCAATTGGTTGTTCTTCCGGGAAAAGTTCTTAAAATAATCCAGGCCTATTTCACCTATACCCAACGCCCTTTCATTCTCTGCCAGCCTCAGAATAGCATCCTCCGCATTCTTGTCAAAAGAATCCGCCTCATGCGGATGAATACCGACTACAGAATATACGTTCTGATATTTGAGGGAAAGCTCAAGAGACCTCTGAGAGCTCAGAATACTTGAGCCTACATTGACGATAGAAGTAACGCCTTGTTCCCGGGCCCGCTCAATGACTTCATCCCTGTCCCGGTCAAATTCAGGAAAATCAAGATGGCAGTGCGTATCAATTAACATTGCGGGAGTAAACGCGGAAAAAGAGGATCGCCCTTTTCAATTTTTTGGCTGCCCAACTGCTTTATAATAGCGCTTGAGGTATCCGGCATAAAAGGCTTAAGCTCCCGGGCAACCTGTCGGATGGCCTTGACCAGGACAATAATAAAGGCCTTTAATTCATCCTTTTTATTCTCTTTGGCCAGGTTCCAGGGTTTAGTCTCTTCAACGTATTTGTTAGCCATATTTATAAGCCCCCAGATCTCCCCCAGTGAATAGCTGAAGTTATACTCCTCCAAACCCCTGCATACCTCCTTCTGGAAAACAGGATCCCTGCCTTCTATCCTTTTGATTATATCCTCTCCGCGCGGATCATAATTAATCTCCTCCCCTTCAACGCCCGGGACATTTCCGTCAAAATACTTTTCCACCATGGTAAGCGTCCTGTATACAAGGTTGCCTAAATCATTAGCCAGGTCGCTGTTATAGCGTTTAATGAGGGCTTCCTCGGAGAAATTACCGTCTAACCCAAAGGGGACATCGCGCAATAAAAAATAACGGTATGCGTCTAACCCGTATTTATTAACTATATCCAGGGGATTAATCACATTTCCCCGGGATTTTGACATCTTCTCCTCCTTCAGCATCCACCAGCCGTGCGCGAATATCTTCTCGGGCAAATCAATTCCCAGGGCATAAAGCATAATCGGCCAGTAAACAGCATGTTGGCGTAAAATATCCTTGGCCATTAAGTGGAGCTGCGCCGGCCACCATTTAGACAGATATTTGTTGTTTTCGTCAAAATACCCTACCGCGCTGATGTAATTTACAAGGGCATCAAACCAGACATACGTTACGTGGGCGGGGGCAAAAGGCAAAGGGATACCCCACTTCAGCCTCTCTTTGGGCCTTGAGATACATAAATCATTTAGCTTATTAAGCTCCAGGAACCTTAAAACCTCTTCCTTGCGGCTTTCGGGATTAACAAAATCAGGATGGGTTTTTATATAGCCCAGGAGCCAATCCTGGTATTTTGCCAATCGGAAGAAATAGTTAGTCTCGCTAATCCTCTCTACCTTTCTCCCGCAATCAGGGCAGGCCTGGGCGATAACCTGCGAGTCTATCCAGAATGTCTCGCAAGGCGTGCAATACCAACCCTCATATTTATCCTCATAAATATCACCCTTTTTATAAAGTATCTCCAGCACCCGGGAGACAACCTGGGTATGGCGGACTTCGGTTGTACGGATAAAATCATTGTAAGATATGTTTAACTTCTTCCATAACCCGATAAATTTTAAGACCACCTCATCCGCGAAATCCTTGGGGGTAAGCCTGGCAGCCTCCGCTGCCTTTTCTATTTTCTGGCCGTGTTCGTCGGTACCGGTTAAAAACCATACATTATCTTCCCCCGCCTTATTACGCATATAGCGGGCCAAGGTATCCGCGGCAATAGTAGTATAGGAATGCCCTATATGAGGCGAGGCATTAACATAATATAAAGGCGTAGTTATATAGAATTTTCCCGGCATAATTATCCTACTTGTAAGTTAAATTAACTATTGGACCCTCTTCCGTGTGTATGGAAACGACGCGCTTAAAAACATTCACGCTGATTACCTTCCCCTTCACCTTGGGGGTATGCACATATTCCCCTTCGCGGGGTAGCCCCTTGGAAAGAAGCTTATAGCTTTCATATTCAAAAGAAAGGCAGCACATAAGCCTGCCGCATATACCGGATATTTTAGGAGGGTTTAACGGAAGGCCCTCTTCCTTGGCCATCTTTATAGTTACCGGCTCAAAATCCTTCAAGAACCTCGCGCAACAAAGCTCTCTCCCGCAAGGCCCAAAGCCCCCGAAAAGCCTCGCCTCATCACGCACCCCTATTTGTTTTAGTTCGATCCGCGCCTTAAAGATTTTAGCCAAGTCCTTGACTAAATTCCTGAAATCAACCCTGCCTGCCGAAGTAAAATAGAATATTATCTTGGAACGGTCAAAGGAATACTCTGCCCGGACCAATTTCATATCCAGCTTATGCTCGGCAATCTTCTTGTTGCATGAGTTAAACGCGTCTTTTGCCCTTATCCTGTTTTCCTCCACCTGCTTTAAATCCGACTCGCGGGCAAGGCGCAGTATTCTCTTAGGCGGCTCTTTCGAATTTTTATCGGCACATGCGCCTAAACAGGATAAAACCTGCCCGTAGTCCTGGCCGCGGTCATGCTCCACAATCACATAATCCCCCGGCTTAAGCGCCAGCTCACCTTTACCGTAAGGATAAACCGTGCCTAAATCTCTTAAACGCACAAAGACTAACTCACCCATATTTGCGCCCTTAGGTTATGCAGCAGTAACCGCGTATTAATATTACGCTCTAAATATGCCGCGGTATTAAATATAGCATTCAGAATCCTCTCTAAATCCAAAACCGAGAAATAAGCCAATGCCTTTGACAATTCGCTGTTACGGTCGGAATTTATCGCTTCCGGATAAGGCATCCCAAATTTCATAAGATAAAGGTCCCTAAACCACGTATTTAATATATTCAGGCTAAGGTAAAAAGACTTCCTGTCTTCTATTTTCAGCCCGGCAAGGTCAAATGATGAAGGAGCCCCCAGCCTATCAATAATATTATCCCTGACCCTTAAGATATCGCTATCCTTCAGCCTCAAGGCATTGCCAAGTTTGCCCTCGGAGAAATAAGCCAGGAAATGAGCAAACCCCTTATCCAGCCTATGCTCTTCTCTCAAAAGCTGCTCGAGATCCTGCCTTTTCTGGGCTTTGAATTTTACAACCTTGCACCTTGAAATAATGGTCTTAAAAAGCATGGGGCCTTTATCGGTAACCAGGATAATTAAGCTTGAATCCGGCGGCTCCTCTAAAACCTTCAAAAGGCAATTTGAGGCTTCAGGGGTAAGCGTATGCGCATTATCAATAATAAAGACCTTGAATTTTCCCTCGTAAGCCCTAAGATTAATATCTTTCTTAAGCTGGCGTATCTCTTCTATTTTCAGTTTAGGGTCGTCGCTGGAAATAATGTGCACATCCGGATGCCGGCCTTTCTCTATCTTGACACAGGACGGGCAGGCCCCGCAGGCGTCGTTAATATTTCGGGAGCAGTTAAGAGCCTGGGATAATACCCTGGCCGACATCTTCTTCCCCACCGATTCAGGCCCGGTAAATAAATAACCCCCCGCCATTCTTCCCTTCTCAAGGTTGGCCCTGATAATTTCTAAGGCTGATTCCTGCCCCTTAATATCCTTAAACGGCATATCTTTTCACCAAATCCCTGATCTTTTCCTGAGTCTTATATTTATCTTTTTCCACTTTAATCACCTTGATTCTTTCCGGCTCCTTGCCTGCCAGCCTTAAATACCCGTTACGGACACGAAAATGATAAGCAAGAGGCCTTTTCTCTATGCGGTCTTTGCGCCCGTTACGGTGGACCAGGCCCTTGCCCACAGGTAAATCCAGGAATATAGTTAAATCCGGCTTTATCCCAAAGGCAGCAAACTTGCCCACCTGTTTAATAAAATCTATATTCATACCTAGCCCATAGCCCTGATAGGCAATAGTAGAATCCAGGAATCTATCGCATATAACGACAGCTCCTTTTTTAAGCTGAGGCCTGATAATCTCCCCTACAATTTGCGAACGCGCTGCCATATAAAGCAGCATCTCGCATTCCGCCAGCATACGGTCATTTCCGGCATCCAATAATATATCACGAATCTTCTCGCTTACCTTGGTCGCTCCGGGCTCGCGCAAATAAACTACCCTTTCGCTTTTCTTCCTAAGGTATTCATAAAGCATGCGCGATTGGGTGCTCTTGCCGCAACCCTCAGAACCTTCAAATGTAATAAATTTACCCTTCATATTTTACCTACGGCCTCCTGCGCCAGCTGGTTGTGCCGTCTTTAAGGTCTTCCAGGATTACGCCTTTTTCTTCCAGCTCCTTGCGTATCTTATCCGAAAGGGCATAATCCCTTGCCCGACGCGCTGAATTCCGCTCTATTATTTTATCCCTTATCTTTCCGTCATCAAGGCTGTCAGCGCTTTCTGCAACCTTCAGGCTTAACCCCAGCAAATTTGAGGCCTTAAGGACAGCCTCACGCACTTCCTTGAGGATATAAGGGCTATCTGAATTCTTATTGCCAAGATTAACCATTTCAAATATACAGGCAAGTGCTTCAGGGGTATTAAAATCATCGTCCATCTTCTCGATAAACTTCAGCTTCAATTTCTTTAGTTCCCCGCAGCCCCTGTAAAAAATGGAGAATCCCGCCTTTGCCTGCGCGGCCTTATTCATAAAAATTAGAATCCTCTCCTTGGCCGCCCTTGCCTCCTCAATCTTACCCTCGGTATAATCAATAGGATGCGAATAATGCGCCGCGAGAAAAAACAACTTAAGCAGATCAGGGTCTTTATGCTTAATAAGGAAATTACGAATGGTAATAAAATTACCCGAAGACTTGGACATCTTCTGGCCGTTCATGGTTAAAAGCCCGTGATGTATCCAATACCTCGCGAAAGGCTTTCCTGAAAACGCCTGCGCCTGGGCAATTTCATTCTCATGGTGCGGAAAGATTAAATCCCGGCCTCCGGCATGGATATCAAGGGTCTCTGTTTTCAGGAACCTCTGGCTCATTACCGAACATTCGATATGCCAGCCCGGCCTCCCGCGCCCCCACGGGCTGTCCCAAGAGGGCTCATTCTCTTTGGATTGTTTCCACAAGGCAAAATCAAGCGGGTCTTTTTTAAGCTCGTTTGGCTCTATGCGTACCCCTTTATACATTTCATCCACGCCTTGCCCGGAGAGCCTTCCGTAATCGCTAAACTTCCGGACATTAAAATAAACATCCCCTTTGGCCTGGTAGGCATAACCTTTCTGGACAAGCGCGCCTATATAGCCGATCATTTCGCTTATATTCTCGGTTGCGCGCGGCTCATAATCCCCCTTATCAATACCCAAAGAAGCTAAATCTTCATAGTAACTTTTAATATACTTCTCTACCAGATCCCTCCAGCCAACCCTTAACTCAAAAGCACGGTTGATGATCTTGTCGTCAATATCCGTGATATTGCGCACAAACCTGACTTTGAATTTACGGTGCTTAAGATACCTTCTGATTAAATCGAAGATAAAGAGAGAACGGGCATGCCCGATATGGCTTTCATCATATACCGTGACTCCACAGGTATAGATATTTACCTCCCAGGGCTTAATGGGAGTAAACTTCTCTTTTCTGCGGGTAAGTGAATTATATATAAAAAGCGGCCTAAGGTTTCTCAAGTTTTTCTATTCTTTTCTCTAATTCTTCAACATACTGCATTATCGGATCCAGAACATGACTGTGGTCAAGGCTTATATCAATTTTTCTTCCTTCCTGCCTGGTAATCCTGCCCGGGACGCCCACAACCGTAGAATTAGCAGGCACGTCTTTAATCACTACCGCATTCGCGCCTATATAGGAATTATCCCCTATGGTGATATCCCCTAAAACCTTAGCGCCGGCGCCTATAACTACGTTATTGCCCACCGTGGGATGGCGTTTTCCTTTTATAATGCCCGTTCCCCCTAAGGTTACCCCCTGATAAAGCAGGACATCGTCTCCTATAACCGCGGTTTCTCCTATTACAACGCCCATGCCGTGGTCAATAAAAAACCTCTTGCCGATTTTCGCGCCCGGATGGATTTCTATCCCCGTAGCCCAGCGGGTAACCTGGGAAATAAAACGTGCCAGGAAAAATAGGCGTATTCCGTAGAAAAAATGCGCTATCCGATAAGAGACCATCGCATGGAGGCCCTGGTACAAGAATAGTATCTCTATAAAACTTTTTGCCGCCGGGTCCCGCTTCCGGGCCGACCTGATATCCTGATAGAAGAATACAGCGATAAGGAAAAGCTTAATTAAAATTAACGCCAATATTATGACGGCTAACCGCGTAAAACAAAACATATTTTACCTCCTTAAACTCCCTGCCCTAAACCGACTTCTTAAGCAAGGCTACGGCATAACAGGCAATCGCCTCTCTCCTGCCGGTTTCACCGATACCCTCATTAGTTTTAGCCTTTAGGCTGACACAATCTTTACCGACTTTCAGGGCTAAAGCAAGATTTTCCTCTATCTTCTTCTTAAAGGGGGATAAATTAGGCTCCTGCGCTATTACAACCGTATCGATATTGCAAATAGCATAACCCTTGGCCTCAATTAAATCCACAACCAGCTTAAGCAACTCCATGCTCGAAATACCCTGGTATTTAGGGTCAGTATCGGGGAAATGCTCTCCGATGTCTCCTTGCGCTAGGGCGCCTAGAAGCGAATCGCATAAGGCATGGATTACGACATCCGCATCAGAATGCCCGAACAGGCCTTTTATATAAGGTATCTCAACGCCTCCGAGAAAGAGCTTACGGTCAGCGACTAAACAATGAAGGTCGTAACCTATCCCGATTCTCATCATATAGGCCCTGCCTTCTTAAGGATCATCCCCGCGGCTATTAAATCCTCAGGGGTAGTTATCTTGATATTGCTATAGGAGCCCGGCGTTATCCCGACCGCGACACCCATTCTTTCTACTAACATTGCGTCATCGGTGGCCTCTAAGCTGCCCACCCTTGCGTATGCCTTCAGGATAATCTCCTTCCTGAAAACCTGCGGAGTTTGCGCCTCCCAAAGGTTATCCCTTCTTAAAGTTCTGGCCACAACCCGTTTTCTTGCTTCCTTTATCGTGTTCTTAACCTTAACCGCGGCAATGGATGCCCCGGCCTTCTTAGCCGCGAGGCATAACCGGGAAACCATACCGGCATCAATAAAAGGCCTTGCTCCGTCATGTATTAAAACATAATCCGTATCGCGCCTTATCGACCTTAATCCGTTTAACACTGAATCCCGCCTCTCTTCCCCGCCCGGGACAATTTTGCATACTTTATTTATTTTATATTTTCTTATAATCTCCGCTATCCTCTTTTTATTCTTAGGGCTGGTGACAACGATAATCTCATTAACTTCCGGATGCCGGTTAAGCGTCGCAAGAGAAAACCAGATAACCGGTTTACCGCCCAGGCTTGAAATAACCTTAGGGACTTTTGAAATAAACCTTTTGCCCTTGCCCGCGGCTAATACTATCGCGCTTAACATAATTTTAGCGCTCTAGCTTGGTAAAAACCATTCTTCCGGACTGAGTCTGAAGGACAGAGGTAACCACAACTTTGGCCTCCTGGCCTATCAGCCTGCGCGCATCCTCAACCACTACCATAGTGCCGTCATCCAGGTATCCGATAGCCTGATTATGCTCTTTACCTTCCTTAATCAGCTTAATCTGCATCTCTTCTCCGGGAAAGACCAGCGACTTAAGCGCGTTAGCTAATTCATTTATATTCAAAACCTTGATACCCTGGATTGTAGCTACGCGGTTTAAGTTAAAGTCAACAGTCAGAATCTTTGCCTCCAGAAGCTTGGCCAACTTTACCAGCTTAGCGTCAACCTCGGTGGTCTCGGGAAAATCATCCTCATTAATACTGATATCCAAACCTGATTCTTTCTGAACGGTATTTAAAATCTCCAGGCCCCTTCTCCCTCTCTGCCTCTTGATAGGATCGGTTGAATCGGCAATCTGCTGCAACTCCCTAAGGACAAACTTAGGGATAATAATCTTCCCGCCCAAAAACCTGGTTTTAAATATATCCACGATTCTTCCGTCGATAATCACGCTGGTGTCCAGTAAAGTTATATCTTCAGGCTGATCCTGCCTTCTTAAGCGCACATAAGGTATAATAATATTAAATTCATCCTTTCCCCGCAAGGCCATAACCATCCCCAGATAACAGAAAACCAAAGTTAGGGTAACCCTAATGGTAGAAATTGTTTCAACGGGAAGCGCGGTAAGGCTAAAGGCATCCCCTACCAGTTTAGCCATAATCAAACCCAATATCAGCCCGAATACAGCGCTGGAAAGCCCGCTGACCGAAACCTTTCGCAGCCCTATCTCCAGGAATATCATAATTAAGGCGGCTAAACCTCCGATCACAATACCCGTAGGCCCGGATGTTTTATAACCCACAGCCATGCTGCCTAACAGAAAAAGAATACGCGCTAATAATAAATTCATTTTTTCCCTCCTAATCCTAAATCCAATCCTTCTTTTAAGGTTGATACCGGGATTATCTCTATGCTGCCGCTATAATCCCTGAAACTTTTATGATTATTCCCGGGGATAATGACTCGCTTAAAACCCAGCTTCTCAGCCTCGTTAATTCGCAAGGAGGCTTGCGAGATGCTGCGTATTTCCCCTGCCAAACCCACTTCCCCTAAAATAACGGTGTCGCTGATAACCATCGCCTCCCTGAAAGCCGAAGCTACCGCTATTGCTACCGCCAAATCAGCCGCAGGATCTTCTACCTTTATGCCTCCGGCTACATTTACGAAAATATCTTCCGCCTCAAGGGCTAAACCTATCCTCTTCTCAAGCACTGCCACCAAAAGGCTTAATCGGTTAAAATCAAACCCCTCGCAGCGCCTGCGGGCGTAACCAAAATTTGACCTGCTTACCAACGACTGTATCTCAACCAGCAAGGGACGGGAGCCCTCCAGCACAGAAGTAACCACAGACCCGCAGACATCGCGCGGCCGCTCAGATAGAAATATCTCCGAAGGATTTTTTACCTCAGCCAAACCCTCCGGCCCCATCTCAAATACCCCTATCTCATTAGTAGAGCCAAACCTGTTCTTTACCGCGCGTAAGATCCTGTATACTGAAAACCTGTCCCCCTCAAAATAAAGCACGGTATCAACGATATGCTCCAAAAGCCTGGGCCCGGCGAGCGTCCCCTCTTTGGTCACATGCCCTATAATAAAAATAGAGGTACCGCTGGTCTTGGCAAGTTGCGTAAGCATTCCGGCGCATTCCCTGACCTGGCTGACGCTCCCGGCAGAAGAGCTGATCTGGGGATCGAATACAACCTGTATGGAATCAATAATCACCACATCGGGGCTGAGGGCCCTGATATGCCCGGTAATCAAGCTAAGGTCTGTCTGGTTAACTATATACAGCCCGTCTGACTCATGCGCGCCTAAGCGCTTAGCCCTCATCTTGGTCTGATGAACCGATTCTTCGCCGCTGACATAAAGAACCTTCGCGTTCTTTCGGGTTAATTGATTAGAGACCTGCAGCGATATGGTGGACTTGCCCACTCCGGGGTCTCCTCCGACTAATACCACCGAGCCCTTAACAATACCGCCGCCTAAAACCCTGTCCAGCTCTGCTATCCCCGTCTTAAGCCTGCTTTCATTTGTTAATTTCACGTCTTTGAGCAAAACAGGGCCCTCTTTATACAAGGCTGACCTCTCTTTAGCCTTAGGGCCGGCAGGCATGGAATAATCTTCTTCCGCAAAAGAATTCCAGGCCTGGCAATCAGGGCACCTGCCTAACCACTTGGGCGACTGATAACCGCATTTCTGGCAGCTAAAGACTGTTTTTACCTTCATCTATTTTTTCTCTTTTGTCTTCCAGAATATTTTCCAGGGGTTTTTCCTTAAATCCGATACCAGGGCGTTTATTTCATTATAAAGTTTGTCGTCGTATAAAATCATCCCCATTGTGCCTTCCTTATTCAGTATCCTGTCAACTCCGGTATTTACATTATCGGCCATACTCTTGGCGGACTTAAGAATATCATTCATTGCCACAGGGTCTTCACCGATTAATTCCTCGCTGGGATGGAGGCATTTACTATAATCAACGCCCGGCATAATCTCTAGATATTTCTCGCCCAATAATCCCAAGGTATTAACCCACACCCTGGAATCCACGGGAATCTTTATATCGTTGGGGACCCAGCATGTTATGCGTATCCTGGTATTAGCCTCTTTTTCATCATAGAAATATTTTATACTGGTGACCTCCCCCACATCCACTCCGGCAAACCTTACCGGAGCGCCCTTCTTTACCCCGTTTATGAAATGGAACATGAAATTTACCTGATACCCTGAGGCCCAGGTCCTTATTCCGCCTACCGACAAGACAAATACCGTAAAGATTGCCAGACCGATAAAAACGAATATGCCCAATTTTAACTCTAGCTTTGTTCTACCGAATATCATATTGGCCTCCGTTTACCTAAAGTAATCTTATGTTCTCAGTTATCGGCCCGTGTGCCAGGCCGTTAACAAATTGATGGACTATCAAGTCTTTGCTATTCTCAATTTCCTGCGGGGTCCCCTGGGCAATAATCCTGCCCTGATAAAGCATGGCAATATTATCCCCTATTTTGTAAGCGCTTCTCATATCATGCGTAACTACAATAGAGGTGACATTAATCCTGTCATGCAGGTTCTTTATCAGCTCATTGATACTGTCCGCGGTAATGGGATCCACCCCTGTAGTGGGTTCATCATAGAGTATGATCTGCGGCCTTATACATAATGCCCTGGCTAAGGCAACGCGTTTTTTCATCCCCCCGCTTAAATCCGAAGGCATAAGATTGGAGATCCCGGACAATCCCACCATCCCCAGGGACTCTTCTACCCTGCCCAAGATCTCTTTCTCGGATACATGTTCGTGCTCTATGAGCCCAAACCCGACATTTTCTCCGACAGTCATAGAATCAAAAAGCGCCCCTCCCTGGAAGACCAGGCCTATCTGCAAACGCAGGATATCCAACTCCTTTTCAGTTAAAAGGGAGAGCTCTTTACCGTCTATGATGATCCTGCCCTTATCCGCCTTGAGTATGCCGACTAGATGCTTGAGCAAAACAGACTTTCCGCATCCTGAACGGCCGATAATAACGCAGGTAGAGCCTTTCTTTATGTTAAGATCGACTCCCCTTAACACCATATTACCGCTAAGATTCTTCTCCAATCCTATAATCTCAATCATATTTTTCATTAAGGAAATATAAAATAGAACAGGGCCGTAAAAACACAATCAGCGACGATAATCATTATAAAAGAAAAAACTACCGAACGCGTGGTAGCCCTGCCCACGCCCTCCGCCCCGCCTCTCACATTAAACCCTTCGTAACAACTGATAATAGCGATGATCATTCCGAAGAATATGGTTTTGAATAAACCGGTAAATATATCCTTGTACCAAAGGGCCTCAAAGGTAACCCGAAGATATATACTGGAAGATATCCCCAGCCTGAAAACACAGATAAGATAGCTTCCCAGTATGCCTATGGCATCGGCATATAACGTCAGCAGAGGAAGCATAAGGCTTAAGGCTAAAAAGCGCGGGACAACAAGGTATTTCACCGGGTTAGTGGCAAAGGTCTCCAGGGCATCTATCTGCTCGGTGACCTGCATTGAACCGATCTCGGCGGTAATAGCCGCGCCCACTCTTCCCGCCACAACCAGGGCAGTAATAACAGGGCCTAACTCCCTGACGATAGAAAGGGCAACAAGGCTTGCGATGTAAAGCTCAGAGCCTATGCGCTGCATAAAATAAGCGGTTTGAAGCGCAAAGATGAAACCGATAAATAAAGCAATGAGCGACACAAGAGGCAGGCTGTCCAGGCCCGCCTTCTTAGCCTGCTCCAATATGCGGTTTTTCTTGTAAGGAGGAGTGAAAGAAAGATAAAAGGTCTTGAGGGTAAGGTTGGCCAAGCCTCCCAGAAAATAAAAAAAGGAGATTATGTGCCGGCCTACTGTAATAAAAAGATTATCAAACATTTTTATTCAAATACCAGTTCTTCGTTCTTACGGCTGACCTTAACCGTTGACCCTTCCTTAAACTTCTTGGAGATTAACTCCGAAGCCAGAGGGTCCTCCATGAATCTCTGGATAGTCCTCTTAAGGGGACGGGCGCCGAACACAGGGTCAAAACCCTTGTCAATAAGAAGTTCCTTCGCCTCGGATGAAACATCCAGCAATATCCCCTGCTCCTTCAACCTATCCGCCACATGGCCGACTTCAATATCTACGATCCGGGAAAGGTCTTCTTTAACCAGCTGCCTGAAGACTATAATATCATCTATGCGGTTTAAGAATTCGGGCTTGAAGGTATGCTTGACTTCTTCCAGAAGTTTATCCTTCATCTCCTCATAGCCTATCTCTTCTCTCTGCGCCTTAAAACCAAGGGAGCCGGTTTTACGGATAAGGTTAGCCCCGACATTAGAAGTCATGATAATCACGGTGTTGCGAAAATCAACCTTTCTGCCAAAACTGTCTGTCAGGCGGCCTTCTTCAAATACCTGCAGGAGCAAATTAAAAACATCAGGATGGGCCTTCTCGATTTCATCCAGCAGTATTACCGCATAAGGCCTGCGCCTTATTCTCTCGGTAAGCTGCCCTCCCTCTTCATAGCCCACATAACCCGGAGGGGCTCCGATTAAACGGGAAACATTAAACTTCTCCATATACTCCGACATATCCAGCTGCATTAACGCCTCTTCATCGCCGAACATAAAATCTGCCAGGGCGCGGGCAAGCAGGGTTTTGCCTACACCGGTGGGCCCCAAGAATATAAAGGAGCCGATCGGCCGTTTCGGATCTTTAATCCCCGCGCGGGAACGCCTCACGGCATGGGCAATAGCCTCAATAGCCTCATTTTGGCCCACAACGCGCTTATGCAGTTCATCTTCAATCTTTAACAGCTTCTCGCTCTCTTTTTCCTCCAGCCTGAATATGGGTATGCCGGTCCACTGGGCCACTATCTTGGCAATATCCTCTTCAGCGACCTCAGGCCTCATTTTATCCTTCGCCTGGGACCATTCTTTGTTCAGCTGCTCAAGCTCCTGGCGGGCCTGGCGCTCCTGGTCACGTAAAGAGGCTGCCTTCTCAAAATCCTGGCTTTTGATAAATGATTCTTTTTCTTTTCTTATGCCCTCTACCTTCTGCTCGAGCTCCTTGATGGCCGGCGGGATGATTAAGACATTAAGCCTGGCGTGAGAACCCGCCTCATCAATCAGGTCAATGGCCTTATCCGGAAGAAATCTTCCCGATATATAACGATCCGCTAATTTCGCAGCTGCCTCCAGTGCCTCATCCTTAAAAGTAACCCGATGGTGCGCCTCATATTTATCGCGCAGGCCTTTTAATATATCAATAGTTTGAGCCACCGAAGGAGGCTCAACCATAATCGTCTGGAACCTTCGTTCTAGGGCCGCGTCCTTCTCGATATACTTGCGGTACTCATTCATTGTCGTAGCGCCGATGCATTGTATCTCGCCGCGGGAAAGCGCGGGCTTTAAAATATTGGAGGCGTCGATAGCCCCCTCAGCTGCCCCTGCCCCGACTAACGTGTGCAGCTCATCAATAAAAATAATCACGTCTTGAGAGCGCTTGATCTCCTCCATTACCGCCTTTATCCTCTCCTCAAACTGCCCGCGGTATTTTGTTCCGGCAACCATTAAGGCAAGGTCAAGGGTAATCAGCCTTTTGCCCCGCAATATCTCCGGGACATTACCCGCTATAATAGACTGGGCCAGCCCTTCAACAATAGCAGTCTTGCCTACTCCCGCCTCGCCTAAAAGGACAGGATTATTCTTGGTGCGCCGGCTTAATATCTGTATTACGCGCTCAATCTCCTGGTTCCGGTCTATAACCGGGTCCAGTTTATTATCCTTGGCCAAGGCAGTTAAATCGCGGCCAAAGGCATCTAACGCCGGAGTCTTGCTCTTTGCCTGATGCCCTCCTAAAGCGCCCTGGCCTCCGGGAAGGGCTGAACCTAACAATTCCATCACCTCGCTACGCACAGTATTTAATTCTAATCCCAAATTTAATAATACCTGCGAAGCGATACCTTCTCCTTCGCGGATTAACCCCAATAAAAGATGCTCTGTGCCGATATAGTTATGCCCCAGGGAACGCGCCTCTTCCGCGGCCAGCTCTAAGGCTTTTTTTGCGCGCGGGGTAAAAGGTATATCCCCGATAATCTGAGTAGTAGGCCCGGGCTGAACCAATTTCTCTATCTCAAGCCGGATATTCTCCAGGGAAAGGCCTAATTTCTGCAAAACCGTACTGGCCACCCCTTCGCCTTCACGGATTAAGCCTAAAAGTATATGTTCCGTGCCGATATAATCATGGTTAAAACGCCTCGCCTCTTCCTTGGCTAAGATTATTACCTTACGCGCCCTCTCGGTGAATCTGTTAAACATGAATATCCCTCCCTTATTATATATTAAGTTTTTCCCTGATAATCTGCGCTCTTTTTATATCGCGTTCCTGCGAAGAAAGCTTCTTGTTTTCAATTTTCTGAAGATGCGCGGGCTGGGTAATGATAAATAATTCATTGATCCTGCGGCGGTCAATATCTTTAACCATCCCCAGATCGCTTCCCAGCCTGACCATGGAAAGAAGGTCGGTCGTCTCCTGGCTGGTGATGATACGCGCGCTCTTTAATATCCCGAGGCTGCGGTTAACCCTGTCCTCCAAAAGAGGGCTATTCTTTGAAGACAAAACTTCCCTTGCCTGAATCTCCTGTTCGATAATCTGGCGGATTAACCCGTTAATGCTTTCAACAATCTCATTTTCGCCGGGCCCTAAAGAGATCTGGTTTGATATTTGAAAGAAATTTCCCATTGCCTGGGTCCCCTCGCCGTAAAGCCCGCGCGTAGTAAAGCTTAATTTTGCAATCGCGGCCAAAACCCGTTCGATAGCCTGCGACATAACCAAAGCCGGAAGATGCAGCATTACCGAGCCGCGCATACCCGTACCTGCATTGGTAGGGCAGGCAGTCAAATAGCCCCAATCGGGCATAAAAGCAAAATCCAGCTTTTCCGCGATGGCCTCGTCTATTTTATTAATAATATTCCAGGCCTCATAAAGATTAAACCCCGACTGCATTACCTGCGTGCGGATATGGTCTTCCTCATTAACCATTATAGAGACTATCTCATCATCATCTACGACTACCGCCTTGCTGTTTGTCTTCTGGGCGTGGTCCAAAGACATAAGATGCCTCTCCACGAGGAACTGCTTATCTATGCTATCCAGCTTGGCTAATTCAAGAAATGTAGTATCTTTAAGGTAATCAACCTTTGAAAAGCCTTCTTTGATTTTATCCAGGGTTTCTTCCCCCTGTTTTTTACTTGCCCAATGCGGGAAAGAGGCGTTGGAAAGATTACGCGCCAGGCGTATACGGCTTGAGATAACAATATCGGAATTCGGGCCGCTCCCTTTAAGCCATTCACTGGTATGATTCAATAAATTCCCTAGCTCCATCTTATTCCTTTTTCTTTAACTCTTTATTTTCCAGTTCTTTTATCTGATCGCGTATTTTAGCCGCCTCTTCAAAGGCCTCTGACTCAACCGCCTTGGATAAACGCATGCGCAATTCCTGGATACCCGTCCTTTTTCTGGAAACCTTTGCCGCCTTTGCCGGAAACTTACCCGTATGCTGGGTAGAGCCGTGGATGCGCTTTAAAAGCGGGCCCAAATACTTTCTGAAAGTATTATAACATTCCCCGCATCCTAACCTGCCGATCTTCTTAAAATCCGCATAAGTAAGCCCGCAAATCGGGCATTTAACCGACATCCCGATAACGGAGGCCTCGCTCTTGGCCTTATCAAAATCCGCCATACCGGCCAAAAGGTCCGAAAGCCCGAACTGCTGCTCCATTGCCTGGCTTTTTTTACGGGCGCAATCCTCGCAGATATGCAGCTCGCTCATCTGGCCGTCTATTATTTCAGTTAAATGCACGGTAGCCGGGTTTTTATTGCAGATATTACAGAGCATATTAATATCTAACCCCTTCCTTCTTAGTGATCTCCCTGAACTTGCTCAGCAGGCGCAAGGTAGTCTTGCTCGGCTTACCGCTTCCGATTATGCGCCCGTCAACCATAACCACCGGGATAATCTCAGCGGCTGTTCCGGTTAAAAAACACTCATCCGATATATATACTTCATGCCGGGTAATCACATGTTCGTGAACGCCGATCTTTAGCTTCTTAGCAACCTCTATTACGGCATCGCGCGTAATCCCCCTTAAGGTGCCCATACATTGAGGCGGAGTATAAAGATGGTTATCCTTAACGATAAAAATATTATCCCCGGTGCATTCGGCTACATAACCCAGGGAGTCAAGCATAATAGCCTCATCGCAGCCTGAATTTGATGCCTCAATCTTTGCCAGTATGTTATTCAAGTAATTTAAAGACTTAATCTGCGGGTTTAACGCCTCAGGAAGATTCCTGATCGTAGGCACGGTCACAATCTTTAAGCCTTCGCGGTATAGCTCTTTCGGGTAAAGCGCGATTTTATCCGCGATAATTATGATAGTAGGCTTCCCTTCGCATTTACGCGGATCAAGCCCCAGGTCGCCTTTCCCCCGCGTGACTATCAAGCGGATATAGGCATCATTGAGCTTATTCTCTTTCAGGGTAGCGATAACCGCCTTAATAATCTTCTCTTTACTCAAGGGTATAGCCAGCATTATGCTCTTTGCGGATTCAAAAAGCCGGTCAATATGTTCCTTTAATTTAAAAACAAGGCGGTTATAGGAACGGATCCCTTCAAATACCCCGTCCCCATACAATAGCCCGTGGTCAAAAACAGAAACCTTCGCGTCTTCTTCCTTGTAGAATTTCCCGTCAATGTAGATTTTCATATCTACTCCTCCCTTGAAATTACTTAAGCCAATAAACCGTCCTTAAGACGGTAGACTTTATCCGCTGACCTTGCTAAATCCATATTATGGGTTACTAAAACTACGGTCATTTTATTCTGGACGTTAATCTTCCTGATTAAAGAGATTATCCCCTCGCCGGATTGAGAGTCAAGGTTACCGGTAGGCTCATCGCAAAGAAGCAGTTTGGGGTTATTGATTAAACTGCGCACAACCGCTACCCTCTGCTTTTCGCCTCCCGAAAGCTGGGAAGGATAATGGTTAACCCTATCCCCCAAGCCCGTCTGTATTAATAATTCCATAGCGACATTCCTGACTTTATCGTATTTTTCTTTTTTGATAAGCCCGGGCAATAACGCGTTCTCCAGGGCAGTCAGCTCTGACAGGAGATGATAAAACTGAAAGACAAAACCTATGCCTCTGTTCCTTTTGCCTGAAAGCTCTTCATCGCTTAGGCTGTAAATGTCCTCCTTGTCAAAGATAACCTTACCCGAAGAAGGGGTGTCTAACCCGCCCAGGATATTTAAAAGAGTAGACTTTCCCGCTCCGGATGGGCCGGCAATAATAACAAACTCCCCTTCCCCCACCTTAAGGTCAATACCCTTTAAGACCGGCAGCGGTTTTTTATTATTTCCATAAAACTTGTGTATATTCCTAGCCTCTATCATCGTTAAAACTTCTATTATTCATACCTTAAGGCTTCAACCGGCTTGAGGCTCGCGGCCTTAGCTGCCGGATAAATGGTTGAGATTAAAACAATGGCTATCGCCACCAGCGCGATTAAAAAGATATCCGGCCAGAACTCAATGGCTACAGGCAAACGCTCAATGTAATAGATATCCTGCGGCAGCTTAATAAACTGGTATTTTTTAAGAAGCAGGCATAGCGCCAGCCCGCCCGAAGAACCTAACAATGTTCCCACAAGCCCGATAATCATCCCCTGAAGGGTAAAGATGAGCCGCACCCCTTTAGAGGTTAAGCCTAAAGCCTTAAGCACGCCGATATCCTTTGTCTTCTCAACCACCATCACGATTAATGTGCTTATAATATTGAAGGAGGCTACTAATATAATCAGCGCCAGGATTATAAACATAACCAGTTTCTCAAGCTGCAAAGCGGCAAAGAAATTCTGGTTTGCCTCAGCCCAGGTCTTAAGGCTGTAATTAAATCCCAGTGCCGGGCCTAATTCATCCTTAACCTT
>JBAZGD010000011.1:0-29427 GCA_041653055.1 Candidatus Omnitrophota bacterium | reverse complement strand
ACCCTTGTATTGTTTTTCATCCCGTTAGAAGTACCAGTGCTATTAGTTGGCTTCTCAGGGTTTCTAACGGAGCTAACCTTTTCTTCGCAATAGGCATCAACTAAAAAAGCCAGCAGCGCCCGGTCTACCCCCGCAGAAGGCTCTATTATATAAGGATAAAACCTCTCCTTCGCGGCATCGTCAAAATACCGAAGGTCCTTGCCGCTATGTTCACCGTGCTGCCTAAGGTCAAAATCGCTCCTGTTGGCAATTCCTTCCAGCTCGGACCAACCGATGGTTCCACTACGCTCACCATCGGCGCTGAGCGAAGTCGAAGCGCCGAAGGGAAATTTATATTCTACGTCAGTGCAGGCTAGGGCGTAATGAGCAAGCTCTTCCTTGCCGTGGGGGCGTAACCTTAAATTTTCCTTAGATACTCCTAAGCCAATATACCACTGATAGCGCGCATTTACCCATTCGTTATATGCCTCTTCGGCAGCGGAGGGTTTAACAAAATATTCTATCTCCATCTGCTCAAATTCCCTGGTCCGGAAGGTGAAATTTCCCGGGGTAATTTCATTGCGGAATGACTTGCCTATCTGGGCCAGGCCAAAGGGAAGCTTGGGATGGCGCGAGTCAAGGATATTGGCAAAATTTACGAACATACCCTGGGCTGTCTCAGGCCTTAAGAAGAGCTCATTTTCCGTATCTTCAACCGGGCCCTGGTGCGTCTTAAACATCAGGTTAAAAGGCCTGCTCTCGGTTAGTTTCCCAGAACATTCCGGGCACTTTGCCTTATCTTCCAGATTTTCAGTCTTAAAACGTTTGCGGCAGGACAGGCAATCGCTTTTTAAATCAAAAAAATTTTTAACATGGCCTGATGCCTCCCAGACCTTGGGGTGCATAAGGATAGCCGCGTCCATCCCGTATATATCATAGCGCTCATAGACGTTGCTCTTCCACCAGGCGCGCTTTAAATTGTTTTTCAGCTCAACCCCGTAGGGGCCGTAATCCCAGGTATTGCTTAAGCCTCCGTAAATCTCCGAAGACTGGAATATAAGGCCGCGGCGTTTGCACAAAGATATAACTTTTTCCATTATTCCATCAGGCATAGTCTTTTATTTTTAGCGCAAAGAGGCCGAAAAGTCAAGACAATTCACTCCTCGCGCTCAAGCGTAGAAATTATTGCCAGGACTTCATCCATCTGCAGCCTTGCCCCTAAATCTTTAATATAAAGCTTGAAGAAATCCCCGTTTTCATTTACCAGGTTACAGTCAAAATAGTATTCTTCGTCGAAAAGGTTGTAACTTATAAAACCTCTTTTACCGGATATGGAAAATGAAGCCATTACCGCCTTATGCTGGCTTCCTATATCAGGCGTGAATATACTTTTTAAGATTACAAAAAAAGCATCGGTTATATTCTTTACCTGGTCGGTCCTGGCAAAAGAAAGGCGCCTTATGAAGTCATAATTATCCTTTATGCCGGCGCTTTTAACCTGGGGGAAAAGTTTTATAAAATATCCCGGGTCCTGGCGGAAGGCATAAATAACCGATTCTTTCTTACGGTTGAGCCTTTTTTTGTAGTAAGTTTTTTTCTCTAGCTCCTGCACTACCGTAAAACCCCTGGGCGCGGAAAGCGACATTTTAGAGAATTTATAAGGGATGAATATGCCGGTATATTCTTTTTCCGCCTCAGCTACGGCTATTTCCTGCGCCGGAGATTTGCATAGGATCGGGATCTTGCCGCAGCCCCCTATGCCGGTTTCAATATAGCCTCTTAAGATGTTAGGCCCGCCGACAATTGCCGCAAAAACAAGGGCAACCGTAAAAATAGCTGCCGAGGTAAATACCCTGGCTATATTTATCCGCATATTTTCTTTAGCTCCTCTTCCTTTATGGTAAAGGTATGTTCTTTGCCCGGAAATTTCTCCTTAATAACCTCATCCTTATATTCTTCTACGGCCTTTAGGATCAAGGAAGATAAGTTGGCATATTTCTTAACAAATTTAGGGGTATAGCGTTCAAAGAGCCCGAGCATATCGTTTATTACCAGGACTTGCCCGTCACAATGCACCCCGGCACCGATTCCGATGGTAGGGATATTTATTTTCCTGGTAATAATTTCGGCTATTCTGTCCGGAACGCACTCTAACACCAGGGCAAAACAGCCTTTTTCCTCAAGTATCACTGCCTGATCAATAAGGCGCCTTGCAGCCTGCGCATCTTTCCCCTGGACCTTAAATCCTCCGATTTTATCCGCAGTTTGAGGAGTCAATCCTATGTGCCCCATTACCGGTATACCTGCACGGGTAATATTTTCCGTAACCTCCGGGCAGCGCTCAAACCACTCCAGTTTTATCCCGCCGCAGCCGGCCTCTTCAATAAACCTCTTTGCGTTTCCAAGCGCCTCCTGCGTTCTTATCTGGTAGGAATTGTAAGGCAAATCCCCTACAATCATACTGCTCTTTACTCCCCTTGATACTGCCTTAGCATGATGGAGCATCTCCTCCATCCCTACTTCAGTGGTTGAGGCCAGCCCTAAGACAACGTTTGCCAAAGAGTCCCCTATCAAAATTATATCAATTCCGGCCCTATCCACCAAAGAAGCCGTAGGATAGTCATAAGCAGTAAGCATGGTTATCTTGCGCTTATTTTTTAATCCTGTGATATCGCTGGCTGATAACTTCATTTTTACCTTAGAACCTCAGGGCAGGTATAAAAAACTGAGCAATCTTAAAATATATAATCAATCCAACCACATCTACAACGCTGGTAGTAATCGGACCCGCCAATACCGCAGGGTCCAGCCCCACCTTCTTAGAAATCAAAGGCAGGGATATGCCGGTAACAATGGCAAGCAGGGCAATTAAAAGCATGGTCAATCCAACTACGATGGAAAGCATGAAATCCTTTTGCAGAAGAAATGCCCTGCCAAAGGCCACAGATCCGACAACAAGGCCCATAAGTAAGGCAGCGCTAAGCTCGACCTTTATGACCTTAAATACATTCTTCGGTTTTACATCTCCGGTAGCCAAACCTCTTATGATAGTAATCGATGTCTGGGCCCCCGCATTCCCTCCGGTGTCAAGAAGCATAGGTATAAAAAAAGCCAGGGCAACAACAGCGCTTAAGCTCTGCTCGAAATATTTCAGTACCGTACCGGTTAAGAAATCAAATACAAGCAGCAGCACAAGCCAGCCCGCCCTTCTTTTTACAAGCTCAAACGCGGTTGCCTTGGCATAGCTTATAATTTCGCCGCCCTTAGGATCCATCTTCCCGATTTCATAAATATCCTTAGTAGCCTCTTTTTCGATAGTTTCAACTATATCGTCAACTGTAATAATGCCGATTAACCGGTTATCTTTGTCTACCACCGGAGCATCAAAAAGGTCGTATTTCTTAAAGAGGTTGCCTACATCGCCTGCATCCATCTCGGGATAAACCCTTATCGCCTCTGCCCTTGCCATTGAATCGCGTATAAGCATATCCGGAGGGGTCTTTAAAATATCCTGCAGGGATATGCTGCCTGTAAGCCTGCCCGCATCATCGGTAATAAATAAAGAATAGATATTTTCTCTGTAATTTGCCCGTAGGTTTTCCTGTATATAAAGGATTGCCTGTTTGGCGCTCATTTCTTTTTTTAAGGCCACAAACTCAGTAGTCATAAGGCTTCCGGCGGTGCCTTCCGGAAAATCCATAAGGGTATGGGTTTCTTTCGCGGCATCTTTATTTACCAGCAAAAAGAATTTACGCGATACCTTCCTGGGGAACTCCTTAAAAAGATCGGCCCTTTCATCCGGCGCCATCTCATTAATAATCTGGGATACCTCGGCATTCTCCAGGTTGTTAAGGATATAGTTCTGCTCGGGGAAAGGAAGGTTCTCAAAAACCTCCACTGCCTTTTTCGTCCCCAGAAGCCTGAAAACTAAAACCTTCTCGGTAGGCTCCAGATGGCGCCAGCCTTCGGCGATATCCATAGAATTCATATTCTTAAGCGAGGATTTAAGGCTGTTAAAATCCTTATTTTTAATGAATTCCCTTGTCTCCGGCAGGAACAAGGCGAATACATCCATATTCTTCTTCAGTGAATTCTTCATCATTCTGTTATAATTAATTCTACCCCGTTAAGCCCTGAGGCCATCAATTCCCCCTCTTCTTTGCCCAGCAGGAAAACCGCAGTAGCCATGCAGTCTGCGGTGAGCGAATCATCGGCTATTGCGGTAGCTGAATAGATATCCGGCTCCTTCGGATAACCGGTTTTAGGATTAAGGATATGGCCGTAGTATTTTTTACCTTCCCGGAAAGACTGCTCATAATTTCCGGAGGTTGCTACCGCTTTATCTTTAAGGCTTAAATATCCCGCAATACCATTATCCCTGCGGGAGTCTCTTACGGCTATTTTCCAGGGTTGTGAAGATTTTATCCCCAGGCAATAAATTTGGCCTCCGGCGTTAATCAGGCAGCTTTCTATTTTAGCCTCTCTTAACTTCCTGGCTGCGCAATCAAGGGCATAACCCTTGGCGATACCGCCTAAGTCAATCTTCATCCCCCGAATTTTAAATTGTATCATATTATCCTTATCGCGTAAAATAATTTTATCGCAGCCTACCAGCTTTAATGCCTTACGAATATCTTCTTTACTTGGCAATAAATACTCTTTAGAGGTAAATCCCCATAAATCCATAAGCGGGCCTATTGTAATATCAAATGCGCCCTTTGTTTGAGCGCAGAATTCCTTAGCCTTGCTTATTACATAGAAAGTTTCCGGGCTTACCCTTAGTTTACCCGACCGGTTTAGCCTGGAAACCTCGCTTTGGGGGTCATATTTACTTAAAAGCCCCTCAATCCGGCCCAGCTCATTGAATACTATATCGGCTGCCCTTCTATCTGCGGAAGTAACTTCTACAAAGGTCCCCAGCATGACCCGTTTTTCCTGATAAAAGGCCTGCCGCGGGGCATTATCACGGATAAAATAAAATCCAGCCGCAGCTATAATAGCTATGGTTATTACTACGGATATTTTCTTAAACATCTTCTTTGCTGGCTAGCCTATAGGTTGCTTCAATAGTTTTAACCAGGTCAACCAAAACCTGATTAACCGGCACAGGGATGCCCAGCTCCTGCCCTTGCCTTACAATAACCCCGTTAATGAAATCAATTTCTGTACGCTTCTTGCGTAAAACATCCTGCAGCATTGAAGAGGTATTAGGCCCGGTAGCCTCAGCTACTGCCTCAACTTTAGCCAGGGGGTCATCAAAAAGAAGCTTAATACGTTTTCTTTTGGCGATGCGCATAGCTTCGGTAACCGTCTCACGCATTATCTTCTTTGTCCCTTCGAATTCCGTAAGCCTGCCGTTATTCAGGCGCACAATAGCGCTAAGGGCGTTAATCCCGGAATTTACAATGAGTTTTGACCAGATCAGGCCTTTTATATCCCGTGAAATCTTGGCCTCCAAGCCTGCCTTATTAAATATTTGGCGTATGGAACGCATCTTAACGGTCATTTTACCGTCTATCCTGCCGATGGCAGTCTCGCCTTTGCCGGCATGGCGTATAAACCCGGGTTTTATAAAAGTAGCCCCCAGGTTAGTCACCCCCGCGATCACCCGTTCGCTGCCTATGGCCTCAGTGATTATTTCGATATTTCCTATGCCGTTTTGCAGGGTAAGTACTACGCTATCTTCTTTTATCAACGGCTTTATAGCGGATATTGCCTGCTTAGTATCGTAGGATTTAACGGAGATTATCAGCAAGTCTGCCGGGCCGATCTCATTGATATCCGCAGAGATTTTAGGCCTAACCTGCCAATTTCCGGATACGCCCTCTATTTTAATTCCTGATTGCGCAATCTCCTGAGAGCGCTCTTTATTATGATCAAACAGCCAGACATCCGCCCTGGATCTGATTAAAAATGCAGCCAGAAGAGAACCCATCGCACCAGGCCCCACTATTACAATTTTCATAATATCCTCCGCTTTTTTACAGGAAATTACTGCAGGGCCATTGCCAGCTTATTCATGACCCTCTGGGATTTCAGCTCTCTTTCAAGGTGGAAATTCAGGAATGCGTTTAAGATTGCATCCAGTTCTCTTTTTATCTGGGGGTTAAGGCCGAGATTAAGGTTAGCCTTAAAATCATTTCTTTCAATATGCAGTATCGAGGCTATTGTCCCCCGGAAAATAGACCTTGCGCTCGAATCCTTGAAAAAGCAGTTAGGGCAGAGCAGCCCTCCCATGCTTAGGCTGAACTTTGATTGCCCCATAATTCTGCTTGAACAATAAACACAAGAGTCAAAATGAGGCTTGAATCCGGAAAGGGAAAGCATTTTAATCTTAAATATCGTAGCGATCTTATCGGGGTTAGCGGTGGTCTCCAGTTCTTTCAATGCGTTTAAGGCAAGATTGAAAATATCCTCGTTTTTATCTTCCGGCTGCATAACCGCCGAAATCAGCTCCATCATAAAAGCGCTAATGCCTGCCTTGGAGATATTGTTCCTGATGTTAAAATATTTATCTTTCAGGTCGCATCCGCTTACAAGAAAAAGAGAAGACTGGGATCTCTTGTAGAATATAATATCGTTATAAGAGGATACCTCGACAGTGCTTGCGAATTTATCCGGCTCAAGCCGGATACCTTTTAAAATCCCGCTGATTTTTCCAAAGTCGCGCGTATAAAAATCTACGATGATTGAAGTCTCCCTGAAATCCCTGCGCCTTAAAACTATTGCCTCGGTTTTATGTATGGACATATTCCCGCTCTTTCCTGCGCATTAACTGATTTTTCTTAGCTGAATTATGCTCGTAGCCTAAAAGGTGCAGTAGCCCGTGAATTGCATAAAGTTTAAGCTCATAGTAAGGAGTTGTCCTGTATATCTCACAGTTACGCCTTGCGGTATCGGCGGATATTATTATATCGGCGTAAAAACCTTTTTTATCAAAGGGGGTGGCCGTCTCAAATGCCAGCACATCGGTAAAATAATCTTTCCTTAAATACCTGGCATTAAGCTTGCGAATCAAGGGGTCAGTTACAAATGAAACAACTATCTCTCCGTTTGCGCTTACCTTTTCTTTTTTAAGTATTTTTTTGAATATTTTCTTTATCGCTTCGGGAGAGACAGAAACCTTCTGCTGCAGGTTCCTTATGGTTATCCTTAACATATTAAGAATCGCCTTGTGCCTGATTATTCTCTTTTTCAGGATAACTTGCGCGGCTGTGGTAAATTCCGCAGAGGAGCCTTATGAAAACTGCCGAAATCTTTTCCAGGTCTTTTAATGTCAAATCGCATTCATCCAGCTGGCCGTCGATAAACTTATTATTTATGACCTTGTGCACCAAATCTTCTATTTTTGCAGGATCAGGCTCTTTTAACGCCCTAACCGCCGCCTCAACAGAATCCGCCAGTAAGACTATCGCTGTCTCCTTAGAGCTAGGCTTTGGCCCGGGATAACGAAAGCCTTCCTCCATAACCTCCTGGTCCTCCTTAGGGTTTTCCAATGCCCTGAGATAGAAATAATAAACCAGGCTCTTGCCGTGGTGCTGCTCTATGAAATCTATTAAGGCAGGATTAATCCTGTATTTCTTAGCTATTTCAACGCCTTCTTTCACATGCTTCATAATTACCAGCTTGCTCATTGCCGGAGATAGCGCGTCATGCTTATTTTTTGCCCGGTCCTGATTTTCGCTGAAATACTCGGGCTTCTGCAGTTTACCGACATCGTGATAATAAGCCCCTACCCGGCTTAAAAGCGCGTTAGCGCCTATTGCCTTTGAGGCTGCCTCGGAGAGATTACCTACAATTAGGCTATGGTGGTAAGTCCCGGGGGCCTCCTGAATCAAGCGCTCTAAAAGCGGATGATGGAAATCTGCCAGTTCCAGCAAGCTGACATTAGTTATAGCGCCAAAAAGGTATTCAAATATAGGCAGGACACCCAGAACTACGATACTTGAGACAATGCCGTTAAGCAAAAAATAAATAGCCTGATAAGATGATGCCGTATTCCACAAAGATGTAAATAAAAATATGGCCATCTGGGCCAGGCCGGTAATCGCCCCCGCGCGTATAATAGTGGTGCGTTTGCGCGCGCCCTTGACAAGGGAAGAGCCCAAAATGGAGCTTACCAGAAAAAGCAGAATTAACTCCAAAGGGAAAAGATTAACCGCCGCAAGAGAAACTCCGGTTGCCAGAGATAATAATAGAGAGACCTCAATGCTACCGAAAAGCAGCATAAGAAGCATGGGGATTATTGAAAACGGTATATAATAAATAGGCAGGTTATTTGAGCAGATAAAATAACCGCTTGCGAATATTACCAGGAAAAGCATGGAGAGGCTAATAAGCTTGCAGTCTTTTGTAATCAATCCTCTCTCTTTAAGGTAAAGGAACAAGGATAGCAGAAAAAGCCCTACCGCAGGATTCAGTTTAGCGATATAGGTGAATGCGAAAACCGATAGGGCCAGGAAAATCCCGCCTATCCTAATTTGTTTTAGTAATTTTATCATATGCCTCGATAATCCTCTGCACCAGGGTATGCCTGACTACATCTTTCCCGGTGAAATATATAAATTTTATCTCCTTGATCCCGCTTAGGATATCCTGGGCCTGTAGCAGCCCTATAGGTTTGCCCTGCGGAAGGTCGCTCTGGGACATATCTCCGGTGATTACTGCCTTGGAGTCAAAGCCAAGCCTGGTTAAAAACATCTTCATCTGCTCCGCGGTACAATTTTGCGCTTCATCAAGTATGATAAAGGCGTCATTTAAGGTACGGCCCCTCATGTAAGCCAGAGGGGCTACCTCAATAATCCCGGTCTCCAGGTATTTTTCTATGCGTTCCGCATCCATCATATCATAGAGGGCATCGTAAAGCGGCCGCAGATATGGAGAAATTTTATCGCGCATGTCTCCGGGCAAAAACCCCAAAGATTCCCCTGCTTCGATTGCCGGACGGGTTAGAATAATCCGGCGCACTTCCTGTTTTTTAAGGGCTTCTACTGCGCAGGCCATGGCAAGGTATGTCTTACCCGTGCCTGCCGGGCCAACGCCGAAGACAATATCAAATTCCTTTATGGCATTCACATAATCGCGCTGGCCTGAAGTTTTAGGTCCGATCTGCCTTGCGCCTGCAGGAAGGCTGTTATTCAAAAAAGAATAAATTACCGGCTCCGCCTTTTTGATATTGGTAGCGGTACCGCTAATCTTAAGGTGTTCCCCGCGTAAGGTTATTTTTACCTTAAACTCCTTCTCGAGAAGGCGTATATTAGAGTCATGCATACCGCAAAGCGTTTGGGCTTGTTCATGGCTCTCGATCTTTATTATTTTATCCATATAATAATTCTATTTTAAATTCTCAACCGGCTCAATTAAAGCCTGGGCATTGGTTGTCATCCCTTCTTCGGGAATATTCAAAACCTGCCCGGCATAAACTCGGTCCGGAGTCTTAAGAACAGATTTATTTGCCTCATATATCTTAGTCCAATTTCTGGTAGTCCCGTAGAACTTCTGCGATATCTTTTGTAATGTATCATTCTTCTCTACCGTATATTCCTGAAAAGCTGCGCTTTTTAAAGAAGCCTCAGCCTCAATGTCCTGGCTGTCATCTGCCGCGGGAACGTACTCTATTATGTTCACAGGCTCTGGCACGGATTCCGCGGAAGTTTTATCCTCTTCAATCTTGTATGATTTGCCTAGCTCAAACTCGAAGACGCGCATGGTCCTTTCAGTCTTTCTGGGTTTCTCCGTGCCTGAATGAGCGCCCATGATGTATCCGCGGTTACCCTCGGCCATATGCTGATCAACCCTGTCCCGGGTAAGGTTATAAGTACGGGTAACGCAACCGGAAAGCACAAACACTAAACCTAAAAACAGCAAATACGCCTTTTTCATGTTTTCTCCTCCCTCTTTTTTACGGTTAAACTAAGCTCTTTAAGTTGTTTTTCGCCTACATCCGAAGGCGCGGAAGTTAAAGGGCATATTCCGGCGCTGGTTTTGGGAAAAGTTATCACCTCCCGGATACTTGACTCTGCCGCAAGAATCGCCAAAAGCCTGTCAATGCCAAAGGCAAAACCTCCGTGGGGCGGAGCGCCAAAACGAAAGGCCTCTAAAAGGAAGCCGAAACGATTCTGCGCTTCTTCACCGGTTATCCCGATAATATCAAATATTTTCTTCTGCAGTTCTTGATTGTGAATCCTGATTGAACCCGAGCCTAACTCTACCCCGTTTAAGATTAAATCATAAGAACGCGACCTTACTTTATCGGGAGAGCTATTTAAAAGAGCCGCATCTTCCTCAATAAAAGAGGTAAAGGGATGGTGCTCGCTCTCCCAGCGTTTCTCCTCCTGATTATATTTAAATAAAGGGAATTCTACTACCCAGGCAAAGGCAAAGTCGTCCTTTAGCTCAGGGCGCAAATCCGGCTTATCGCTTTTATACTTTTCCCGGGCATCCTTAAAGGCGATCCGCGGAAAAGGCAGTTTCAGTTCTATCCCCTTTAGATCTTTAAATATCCTAAACATCAGCCCTTCAATTAAAGAATATATATCTTCTTCGTCGACAAAAGACATCTCCAGGTCTAACTGGGTAAATTCAGGCTGCCGGTCAGCCCTTAAATCTTCATCGCGGAAACATTTGGCTATCTGGTAGTATTTTTCGATTCCCGAAACCATAAGTATCTGCTTAAATAATTGCGGAGACTGAGGCAGGGCATAAAACTGCCCGGGATTCAGCCTTGAAGGGACAAGGTAATCACGGGCCCCTTCAGGAGTTGATTTAGTAAGTATGGGGGTCTCGCATTCCAAAAACCCTTTAGCATCCAGGCAGCTGCGAATAACCCGGTAAAGATTACTTCTTAAAGCGATATTATTAAATACCTTCTTGCGCCTCAAATCCAAATAGCGGTACTTAAGGCGTATCTCTTCGGTAACATCCAAATTATCGCTTACCTCAAAGGGCGTGCTCTCGCTGGGATTTAATATCTCCAGCTCCAAGGCTAAAACCTCTACCTCTCCGGTAGGCATCTTTGAATTAACCGTGCCTTGAGGCCGCTTATTTACAATTCCTTTTATCCTGACCACAAATTCATTTCTTAAGCCTTGTGCCAGCAGGTAGGCATCCTTTGATTCCTTAGGGATAAAAACAACCTGGGTAAAACCCTCCCGGTCCCTTAAGTCAATAAAAATCAGTTTTCCGTGGTCGCGCCTGCGGGCTACCCACCCGCATAAAGTTACCTCCTTATTGCAATCTGAGATATTTAATTGCGCGCAGGTATGGGTCATCAACATATTATTTCCTTTGTTAAATCCAGGCGGCCTACCTCTTTCTGTTCGCCTGAAAGCATATTTTTTAGAGTAACTACCCCTTTTTCTATCTCATTATCCCCGATTATTACGGCAAACCTTGCCTTTAAGTCTGAGGCCTTGCGCATTGCGCCTTTAATGGACCTTCCTTCATAATCCATATCTGAGGGGATACCTGCTTCCCTTAAAGAATAACTGATTTTTACCCCTTCCTCCCTTGCTCTATCCCCCAAGGTCACCAGGTAAACCAAGTTTTTCTCATCGACATCAGCTTTTATTCCGGTAGCCAAAAGAAGCCTTTCTACCCCTAAAGCAAAACCGATAGCCCCTGCCTCTGCGCCGCCTAGCTCATGGACTAAATTATTATAACGCCCTCCGGCGCCTATAGCATCCTGCGAACCCAGGCCATGGTGCGTAATCTCAAAGACTGTCTGGGTGTAATAATCAAGCCCGCGCACCAAGTTAGGGTCTATCTCATATTTCACCCCTAGGTTATCCAGGCCTTTTTTTACCCGGTTAAAATGCGCCCTGCATTCATCGCAAAGGCAGGAATCCTTAGGGCCTAAATTCCGCACTACTTCCTTACACTCGTCCTTTTTACAATCTAATATTCTCAAGGGATTATTCTTAAGCCTCTCCAGGCAATCCTGGCAAAGGCCGCTATGCTTCCCTGCGAGGCTTTTACGAAGCGAATCCGTGAAACTTCCCTTATCCTTAAGGCAACCCAGGCTGTTGATTTTAATGGTATGCCCGGTAATAGAAAGCCCTTTAAGCAGGGTATCGGCAAGAGAAATAATCTCGACATCCAAAGAGGCGTCATAAGAACCTATAGCCTCGCAGCCAATATGATTAAACTGCCTAAGCCTCCCCTTTTGAGGGCGCTCCAGCCTAAACATCGGGCCTAAATAATACAATTTAGTAAAATTACCGTTTTTGTCCAGATTATTTTCTATATAAGAACGGACAATTGAGGCAGTGCCTTCAGGCCGCAAGGCATAAGATTCCTCTTTATTATGGATTATAAACATCTGTTTTTTGACGATCTCAGCAGATTCTCCCAGGGAACGATTAAACAAACCTGCGTCTTCTATCAGGGGAAGGCGGATCTCTTTATAGTTATAAAGGGAGAAAATCTTACGGCTGGTTTCTTCTATTGCCTGCCAAATGCAAGCTTCTTCAGGCAGGATATCTTTTGTCCCCGATACTCTTTTATACATTTAAATTCTAGTAGTGGGTGCCTATTATCTAACCTTTTGTTTCATCTCTAATCCGGATTTAAAGACAACAACCTTTCTCGGCGGGACTGGTATAACCTGATTGGTGCGGGGGTTCCTTCCGGTACGGCTTTTCCTCTGCTTAATCTTAAATACCCCAAAATTACGCAATTCTATCTTTTCTCCTCTGACTAAAGCCTCTACAATGCAATCAAAGGTTTTCTGAACCACAAGCTTAACATCTATCTGTTTTAGGCCTGTTTCATCGGAAACTTTCAGAATAATATCTTTTTTAGTCATCTTGACTGCCTCCTGATTATTTCGGGTCTTACTTTGTAAGTATAATAACAGCAAAAAGTTACGATGTCAAGAGTAATTTAAGCCGCTCTTCCCCCAAGAGCCCCTCGATATCTTCAATTAACCTTTCAGACGGAGAAACATAAAAGTTTTCTCCTACTACCAACTGAACCCTTGATTTAGCCGGAGTATCCAAATTAAGGTAAATAGGGACATTCCCGCGGGAAGATGAAAGCATCTCCTTTAAGGTCGCGAAAACATTTTCTCTCAGGCCGGATAAATTAATGCTCATACCCGTTATCAACTTATATATTTCATCAAAAGGGAAAAGATCGTTAACTAAGACCTTAGGAGTATCTTCTTTTAAATTAAGGGCCCCTTTAACCAGAACCACCGTATTAGGAAGGATATACCGTGAGACCTTCTGGTATGCCCTGGGGAAAACCAGAAGTTCTACTGACCCCTCAAGGTCCTCAAGCTTTAATATCGCCATCTTCTCCTGCTTAGCCCTGGTAATCGTATTCTTAATCTTAGAGATTAGACCCACAATCTTAATTTCATCTTCATCTTTATATTGTTTAAGGTCGCTAATTGAAGAGGATACAAAACGCTTCAGGGCCTTGGCATAACGTGCCAGCGGGTGCCCGCTGACATAAAATCCCAGCATATCTTTTTCAAATGAAAGCAGCTGCGGCTCAGGCCATTCTTTTATATGGGGAATATCCAATGTCTGGCTAAAAGCCCCTTGGGATAATCCCGAATCAAAAAAGGAGAGCTGCCCTTTGGCCCTCTCCTTCTGGGTACGAGAGGCAGATTCCAAAACGATATCCAATCCGGCAAACATCTGGGCGCGCGGCATTAAGAATGAATCCATGGCCCCGCATTTAATCAGGCTTTCCAAAACCTTCCTGTTGGCAAGGCGCAGGTCAATACGCTGGCAAAGGTCCTTAAGCGACTTAAAAGGCCCTGCCTTTCTGGCATCAACTATAGAATCCACTGCTCCGTGTCCAACATTTTTTACCGCCAAAAGCCCGAACCTTATGGTTTTTTCATCAACAACATTAAATAACCCCCGGCTTTCATTGATATCCGGAGGAAGCACGGCTATCCCCATACGCTGGGCCTCGCTTACATATTCAACAATTTTATCGGTATTATCGCGTTCTGAGGTTAAAAGCGCGCTCATAAACTCAACCGGATAATTGGCCTTTAAGTAGGCCGTGCGGTAAGAAATAAGCGCATAAGCGGTAGAATGAGATTTATTAAATCCATAACCTGAAAAATATTCAATCAGGTCGAATATTTTAGTGGCAGTAGATTCCTTTATTTCATTTTTACGGCAGCCGTGGATAAAATTACTTCTCTGTTTTTCCATAACCTCGGGTATCTTTTTACCCATGGCCTTACGCAGGATATCTGCCTGGGCAAGGCTAAATCCGGCCAGGACAGATGCAACCTGCATAATCTGCTCCTGGTAAACCATAATCCCGTAAGTCTCTTTCAATATCGGCTCTAGTTTAGGATGTTCGTACCTAATAGGAGTAAGATTATGCTTACGCTTCATAAAATCATCCAGCATCCCCGAACCTATCGGCCCCGGACGGTATAAAGCTAAAAGCGCAATAAGATCTTCAAAACGTTCCGGCTCAAGCTTCTTTAAAAGGTCGCGCATCCCGGAGCTTTCAACCTGGAATATGCCGATAGTCTGGGCAGCAGCCAAAAGCCGGTAAGTCTTAGGGTCATCCAAAGGAATACCTTCAATAACTATATCCTCTTTACGGGTTTCTTTAATGATTTTCAAGGCCTGGTCAATTACCGTTAATGTCCTTAGCCCTAAGAAGTCCACCTTAAGCAAGCCGATCTTCTCCAGGATGCCCATGCTAAAACCAGTGGTTATCTGATCGTCGCTGGTTTTAAATAACGGGCTGTAGTTATTTAAAGGCTTATCCGCGATAACTACCCCTGCCGCATGAACCGAGGCGTGCCGGTTAAGGCCCTCAAGGGAGAGGGCTGTGGTAATAAGCTTGTTTATCTCGGGGTCGTTCTTAAAAAGGTTATGCAGCTCCGATTCATTCTCTAGCGCCTTTTTTAAAGTCATATCCAATTCAGCCGGGATCATTTTCGCAATACGGTCTACCTCCGCATAGCTTATCCCCATTACCCTGCCTACGTCTCGCACAACTGCGCGGGCCTGCATCGTACCGAAGGTAATAATCTGCGCGACGTTTTCCTGCCCGTATTTATTAGTGACATAATCGATAACCTGCTGCCTTCCTTCATAACAAAAATCTATATCTATATCCGGTAAACCCAGGCGCTCCGGATTCAAAAACCTTTCAAACAATAATCCATACTTTAAAGGGTCTAAATCAGTAATCCCCAAAAGGTAGCTTACCAGGCTTCCTGCCGCTGAGCCGCGCCCCGGGCCCACCGGAATACCTTTGTTTTTTGCGTAATGGATAAAATCCCAGACTATAAGGAAATAGCTGGCAAAACCCATTTTGATAATTGTCTTTAGCTCATGTTCAAGCCGTTGCGTAATTTCAGGGGTAACCTTATCAAATCTTTTACTCAACCCTTCCTCGCAGAGCTTTCTTAAGAAATCTTCCTTAGTCTCTCCCACCGGAGGCTCGTATTTAGGCAAGTGGATTTGCTTAAAATCAAGCTCCAGGTTGCAGCGAGAAGCAATCTCCAGGGTATTGCTGATTGCTTCAGGGAAATCCTTAAATAGGGTTTTCATTTCCTGCGGTGATTTAAAATAAAATTCGTCTGTCTGAAAACGCATCCGGTTGGGGTCATCAAGGGTAGTCTGGGTCTGAATACATAAAAGCGCCTCATGCGCAGGGGCTTTATCGCGGCTTAAATAATGCACGTCATTAGTGGCAACCAGGGGGATATTCAATTCCCTGCCTATTCTCACTAATCCGGCGTTTACTTCTTTCTGCTGAGGTATGGCATTTTCCTGCAGCTCAAGGTAAAAGTTGCCTTTACCCATTATATTAAGATATGTATCTGCGCATTTTAACGCATCATTAAAACGTTTCTGGTTTAGAAAAACCGGTATTTCCCCTTTCAGGCAGGCGCTTAAAGCGATAAGCCCCTGAGAATGCCGGGCAAGGGCGTCTTTATCAATGCGCGGGCGGTAATAAAAACCTTCAAGGTAAGCCAGGGAAACCAGCTTCATTAAATTCTGGTAACCTTTTTCATCGCGGGATAATAATATGAGATGGCAGGCGGCATCTTCAATTGAGGAAGAAGACTTATCGAAGCGGCTTCCCGGCGCTACATAAACTTCGCATCCGATAATAGGCTTAATCCCGGCTTTTTGCGCCTCTAAATAAAAATCAATGGCGCCGAATATATTGCCATGGTCGGTTATTGCCAGAGAATCCATCTTGTACTGGCTTGCCAGATTTAATAACTCAGGGATACGGCAGGCGCCGTCAAGAAGGCTAAATTGGGTATGCAGGTGCAGATGAATGAAATCACTGTGAGGCATAAACTAATTTATTCCCACTCGATAGTAGAAGGAGGCTTCGAAGATATATCGTAAACAACGCGGTTAACACCCTTTACTTCATTAATAATACGGCTGGAAATTTTCTCCAATAAATCATAAGGCAGCTTAACCCAATCAGCGGTCATACCGTCCATGCTGGAGACGCAGCGAAGGGCCACTACATTTTCATAGGTACGCTCATCCCCCATAATCCCCACGCTTTTTATCGGAAGCAATATAGCAAAAGACTGCCAGATTGACTCGTACATATTCGCAACGCGTATCTCTTCAATCACCCTTCGGTCAACCTCACGCAAGATATCGAGGCGTTCCTGGGTGACCTCTCCGATTATCCTTATCGCCAGGCCCGGGCCGGGAAAAGGCTGCCTCTGAATTATTGTTTCCGGTAAACCCAGTTCCCTGCCGATAGCGCGTACCTCGTCTTTGAATATCTCGCGTAAAGGTTCCAGCAGCTTTAACTTCATATGCTCAGGCAGCCCGCCGACATTATGATGGCTTTTTATTTTCTTGCTCGGTGCGCCCGTAGGAGAAATAGATTCAATAACATCCGGGTAGAGCGTGCCCTGGGCAAGAAATTTAACTCCCTTAATTTTATGCGCCTCTTCCTCAAATACCTTCACAAACTCGCTTCCGATAATCTTTCTTTTCTCTTCAGGGTCAGTTACCCCCTTAAGCCTGCTCAGGAAATTCTTGCTCCTGTCAACAACTCCAAGGTTTAAATGATAAACATCCTTAAAAACCCTTCTTACCTGCTCCGGCTCATCTTTTCTTAAAAGCCCGTTATTAATAAATATGCACCGGGAATTCCTTCCGATTGTCCTATGCAGCAATAAAGCCACAACCGAGGAGTCTACCCCTCCGCTTAATCCTAAAACCACATTACTGTTGCCTACGGTTTTCTTTATATTATCAATGCTCTCCCTTATAAACGACTCCATCGTCCAGCGGCCAAGGCATCCGCAAACCCTAAAAAGAAAATTACCGATTATCTGGTTTCCTTTTTCGGTATGAGTTACTTCCGGATGAAACTGGAGGGCAAAGATCTTCCTTTTGGTATTTGATATCGCAGCTATCGGGGCATTTACGGTGTGCGCGCTGGTATGGAAACCCTGGGGCATCCTAGAGACAAAATCCCCGTGGCTTGCCCAACAGCTGAAATTACCCGCCATATGCGAAAACAAATCGCGGTTATCGTCAATAAAAAGCTCTACCTTACCGAATTCCCGGCTGCGGGTATGCTTAACCTTACCCCCGAACATCTCTGCGATGGCCTGCATACCGTAACATATTCCTAATACCGGTATCCCCAGTTTAAATATCCCCTTATCCGGGTAAGGGCTTTTTTTATTTACTACCGATGCAGGACCTCCGGAAAGAATTAATCCCTTGGGATTCATTGCGGCTATTTCATTTGCCGGGGTATTATAAGGAATAATCCTGGAGAAAACCTTATTCTCCCTTACCCTGCGCGCAATCAGCTGGGTATACTGCGAACCGAAATCAAGGATTAATATGGTATGCCTGACTACAGCCGGCTTGCTCCCCTTTTTGGATCTTACCATTCTTGTTCTCTTAGGCTTTCTTTTCATTTTATTTCCCCATTCCTACTCTCTGGCCTACCTGGAATATTTTACCTTCTGTCTGTATGGAAGGCGCTATGATAATCTCAACATCGTGCATCTCTTTTAAATTAGAAGCACCCAAAGAACCCATCGAAGTCTTTAGGGCGCCGATTAGATTTTGCGAACCGTCATCAACCTTGGCCGGGCCAAAAAGTATCTCTTTCAAGGAGCCGGTTGTCCCCACCTGGATACGCGTACCCCTGGGCAGATTGACATGGGAAGTAGCCATGCCCCAATGAAAACCTCTCCCCGGGGCCTCCTTTGCCCTGGCAAAACTTGAACCGATCATTACGGCATCAGCACCGCAGGCAAATGCCCGGCAGATATCCCCTCCGCGATTCATCCCTCCGTCAGTAATTATAGTTACATATTTGCCGGTCCTCTTGAAATAAAAATCACGCGCACCGGCAGCGTCAACAGTAGCAGTGACCTGTGGTACCCCGATACCTAAAACGCCGCGGGTAGTACATGCCGCGCCGGGCCCTACCCCGATCAATAAGGCCTTTGCCCCTGTATCCATAAGCTCCAGGGTAGTCTCATAAGTTACGCAATTGCCCAGAATTACCGGTATCTTTATGGATTTGCAGAATTTATAAAGATCCAGAGTCTTATATTCTTTTGCGATATGCCTGGTGGTCGTGACCGTAGACTGAACCACGAACATATCCGCTCCGGCTGCTATAGCAAGCCTGGAGAACTTATCGGCATTAGCCGGTATACAGCTTACAACGGCAACTCCCTTTTTCTTCTTTATTTCCAAGACCCTCTTAGACACCAATTTCTCTTTAATAGGCTTTGTATATACTGACTGGATTAATTCAGTTGCCTTTTGAGGCGTTGCGTGAGCAATCTCCTCCAAGACCGAATCCGGATTATCGTAGCGTGTCTGCACTCCGTCAAGATTTAGCACCGCAATACCACCCAGGCCGGACATTTCAGCGGCAAATTTCACGTCTACAACCCCGTCCATTGCCGCAGCCAGTATAGGAACCTTGAATTTTCTTCCGTCTATCTGAAAAGAAGTATCTACCTCATTAGGATTAACTGTTTGCGCCCCGGGAACAAGTGCGATTTCATCAAAACCATAACATCTGCGTGCGCGCCTGCCTATACCTATCCACTCAGCCATATCTTAACTCCTTCTTAATATATAACTTATTGTTTAACAATAAGTTATAAACTTCTTCCTCTTGTATTGAGAATAACCTGGAAAGGATATGAAATTCTACAATAATTAAGCCGTTTTGTCAAGCTAAAAAATAGGGACAGCGCCCTTTTTTAAGAAAGAAAAATGGGCGCTGTCCCTATTTATTTAACTAACAACTAGTAACTAACAACTAAATTAATACATACCTCCACCCATACCTCCCATACCGCCCATACCTCCCGCAGGCATAGCAGGCATCTTTTCATCTTTTTCAGGCTTGTCCGCGATTAAAGCCTCGGTAGTAAGAAGCAGTGATGCAATACTGGCTGCGTTTTGCAAGGCTGAGCGGGTAACCTTCTTAGGATCAATTACCCCGGCATCAATCATATCTACATAATCATCCTGCGAAACATCATAGCCTATATTGGTTTTTTCCTGCTTTATTCGCTGCACCACTACAGAACCTTCTAACCCGGCATTTTGAGTAATTTGCCTGATAGGCTCTTCAAGCGCGCGCCTTACTATGTCCACTCCAATCTTCTCGTCGCCTTCAAGTTTTAGTTTCTCTATAACCGGCAGACAACGGATCAAAGCCACTCCGCCGCCGGGAATTATACCTTCTTCCACGGCTGCGCGGGTTGCATGAAGCGCATCTTCAACACGGGCCTTCTTCTCTTTCATTTCGGATTCAGTAGCCGCGCCTACGTTAATAACCGCGACTCCGCCGGCAAGCTTTGCTAAACGCTCCTGCAGCTTTTCTTTATCGTATTCGGAATCAGTGTCTTCAATCTGCTTCTTAATCTGGGATATACGCGCGTTAACCTGAGCCTGTTTCCCAGAGCCTTCAACTATAGTGGTATTCTCTTTATCAATCTTGACCTTCTTTGCGCGCCCTAAATCATCAAGATCAACATTCTCCAGCTTTATACCTAAATCCTCAGTCAAGGCCTTTCCGCCGGTTAATATGGCGATATCTTCAAGCATCGCCTTACGCCTATCCCCGTATCCGGGAGCCTTAACCGCGCAGGAGACAAAGGTACCCTTTAATTTGTTTACCACCAGAGTTGCCAAAGCCTCTCCGTCAACCTCTTCGGCTAAAATCAAAAGCGGTTTACTGGTGCGGGCAATCTTCTCTAAAAGAGGAAGCAGGTCTTTTAAGGAAGATATCTTTTTCTCGTGGATTAAGATATAGGCATCCTCTAAAACACACTCCATTCTTTCGGCATCAGTGACAAAATAAGGGGATAAATAACCCTGGTCAAACTGCATACCTTCAACTAACTCTAAGGTAGTGGCGGTAGTCTTTGCCTCTTCAACTGTAATGACCCCGTCTTTGCCTACCCTTTCCATTGCCTCGGCAATCTGATCGCCTATAGAGCTGTCGCCGTTAGCGGCAATAGAGGCAACCTGGGCTACTTCCTTTTTCTCTTTAGCGTTAATTGGTTTAGCTAATTTGCTTAATTCCTCGATTACCTTCTCTACGGCCTTTTCAATCCCGCGTTTTAAAGCCATAGGGTTTGCGCCTGCAGTAACATTCTTTAAGCCTTCGCGGTAAATTGCCTCGGCTAATACCGTAGCGGTAGTGGTACCGTCTCCGGCAATATCCGATGTCTTCTCGGCAACTTCCTTAACCATTTGGGCGCCCATATTCTCATAGGGATCTTCCAGGTCTATCTCCTTTGCAACCGTAACGCCGTCTTTTGTAATCGTAGGAGAACCGAATTTTTTATCAATGACTACATTGCGGCCTTTTGGCCCCAAGGTTACCTTAACTGCGCGGGCCAACTGCTCAACGCCGCTTAACAGCTTTCTACGGGCCTCATCCTGATATATTAACTGCTTGCTCATACAACCCTCCTATTCTTATTTAATTATCGCTAAAATATCCTCTTCACGCATGATCAAAAGCTCTTCGCCGTCTTTGGTTGTAATTTCATTCCCTGAATATTTACCGTATAAAACCTTATCTCCAACCTTTACTTCCGGAGCCTGAATACTACCGCTCTCTAAAACCTTACCTTTTCCTACAGCTACGATTTTGCCCTCCTGAGGCTTCTCTTTAGCTGAATCCGGTATAACTATCCCGCCCTTAGACTTTGCTTCCGCTTCTAAAGGTTTCACCACTATTCTGTCTCCTAATGGTTTAATGTCCATATCCAACACCTCCTTTATTTGGTTTTATTTTAGCACTTTCCCTTCAAGAGTGCTAATTATAAATTAAAAAAAAATCTTGTCAAGTATTTTTTTACAATAAATTATATGCGCAGTTTTTTAAGCTCGTCCGGGAAATAATTTTCTATCGTTAAAAGCTTGCTCTCCGTGCCCGTTATCACGAAATCATCCCGCTGGTATTCCATATTTAAGGTTATTTTGGTCGTTACGGTAAAATAATAAGGTTCAACGCTGCTTATGTTCGGATTATGGTATCTTTCCGCGTAGATCTTCTCCTGGATTATGGCCTGGGCCTTGATAGGCGCGGTAAGGGATCCGGTCTCTTCTATCTCTTTACTCAAGACTTTGTAATCGAACCCCCGCAGGAAATAATCAAAATGAAGGTTGGTAAAGTTATATGTATATGGCAGTTTATCCCAGTTTTGGTCTATTATTCCGTTGAGCTGGGATTTCTTTTGGGCTTCTCTCCTGGCGAGCCACCCAGAGACCGCCCGGTCAAATCTTTCCTTGCATTTTAATGCCAGGTTATTCCGCTCTTCGGCCTTTTGGGCATCAATATTTTTTAGCGCCTGCTCAAACTCTGCCGCGATTGCCCGGCTAGGCTCCTTTGGGTCTTGCGGCCAGGCGGAATCGACAAATAAACTTCCGTTAAAAAGGTTAAATACAACGGTTAATATGGCTATTGCCGCAGCAGGGACTGCCCTGGCCTTATATATTAAATTAATCCCTTTTAAGGTAAGGTTTTTGTCCGCGATCCTTATCTCTCTCGAGAATTTCTTTATCAGGTCAATATCCCCTCCTGTGCCTATTACCGCGGCATTTGCCTTAAGTTTTTCCTTGGCCCTTTTAATCAGGTAGTCTATCGAGCCTGAAGTACCCAGGACTACACCGTTTAAGATACAGGCCCTGGTATCTTTACCGATTAAGGCGCGAGGCTCCCTTAACGCTATCCTAGGAAGCAAGGCGGTTTTTGCAGCCAGGCAGGATATGGATAGCTTTAATCCCGGCTGAATAAAGCCTCCCATGTAGGCCCTGTTTTTAGAGACTATATCCAGGGTAATCGCTGTCCCGCAGCTTACTACTATTGCCGGAGCTCCGTAAATCACGCTGGCAGCATAGGAATTTATCAGCCGGTCAACCCCAAGCCCACTCTTGTTCAAGTAGAGATTTTTGATAGGGACACGGATTTCCTTGCCGATAACCTTAGGTTTTATGCCGGTTAGCCTTTTTAAGTCAGCCCAGAGCCTGTTGGCGGTTTTAGGGGCTACACTGCATATGAATATAGCGCTTATATCCTTACCTTCTATGTATTTAAGGAGCCTGGAGAGAGAATACCCCGCGGCAGGGGTATCCCAGCTTTTAACCAGCCGGTTTTTATCAAATAAACCGAATGATATATTGGTATTACCTATATCAACAGCCAGTAGCATTCTTTAACTCCTTTATCTTATCCCTTAAAGCAGCGGCCTTTTCAAAATGCAGGTTACGGGCAGCCAGTTCCATCTCATATTGTAACTCGGAAATATATTTGCGCAATTCATATTCCTCTTTCCCTTCGCCGGTAAGCCCCAGGGCAAAATTTTCTGCATCAACTAAATCCTCAATCCCCTCCCTGATGGCCTTGCTTATTGAGCGGGGGGTTATTTTATTCTCCAGGTTAAACCTTAACTGAATATCTCTCCTGCGCATACTTTCTTCAATTGCCTTTCTCATTGAGCCGGTTATGGTATCCGCATACATAATTACACAACCGTTTATATTGCGCGCTGCCCTGCCGCATACCTGTATAAGGCTTGTCGCCGAACGTAAAAAACCCTCTTTATCAGCATCAAGGATCGCCACTAAAGAAACCTCGGGTAAATCCAGGCCTTCCCTCAGCAAATTTATCCCCACAAGGCAGTCAAATTTCTTTTTCCGTAAATCCCTTAGGATCCTGGAGCGCTCAATAGTGTCTATATCCGAATGCAGGTATTTCACCTTAAGCCCTTTTTCCTCGAAATAATTAGCCAGGTCTTCAGCCATACGTTTAGTAAGGGTAGTAACAAGCGTTCTTTCGTTTAATCCCGCGCGCTTCTTAATCTCTTTGGTTAAATCATCTATCTGGCCCTCTGTTTTACGGAGTAAGATTACCGGGTCCACCAGGCCGGTTGGGCGGATAATCTGCTCGATAACATTGCCCCTGCTTTTCCCTAATTCATATTTCCCGGGAGTAGCCGAAACAAAAACCATCTGTTTTATTAATTTACTGAATTCCGCAAATTTCAAAGGACGGTTATCAAGGCAGGATGGCAAGCGGAAACCATACTCCACCAGCGTCTCCTTTCGCGCCCTATCCCCTTCGTACATCCCGCCTACCTGTGGAATAGTTACGTGCGATTCATCTATTATAGTCAAGAATCCTTCTTTGGGAAAATAGTCAACCAGGGAATAAGGCCGGGAACCTGCGGGATTACCCAGCAAATGGCGTGAATAATTCTCAATCCCGTGACAGTAGCCTATCTCCCTTAACATTTCCATATCGTATCTGGTGCGCTCATCAAGGCGCTGGGCTTCCAGTAATTTGTTTTTTGCCTTTAAAACCTTAAGCTGCTGCGCCAGCTCTAAAGAGATTGAATCGCAGGCAGAATTAATTATATCTTTTGATACCATAAAATGCTTGGCCGGGTATAAGGCTATCCTTTTAAGCTGGCTTAAGATTTCCCCGGAGATGGGGTTAAATTCAGCGATAGAAGATACCTCTTCCTGAGAAAACGATATGCGCACCGCCTTCTCCTGGTAAGAAGGAAAAACTTCCAGAACATCACCCCTCACCCTTAAGCGTCCGCGGATAAGCTCATAGTCGTTTCTTTCATACTGCATGCTGATAAATTTACCAATTAAATCATCGCGGTTAACCTTATCTTTAAGCTCAAGGCAAACAAGCATCTTTTGATAACTGCGCGGGTCGCCTAAATTATAAATACAGGAAACAGATGAAATTATAATCACATCCCTGCGGTTTAAAAGCGAAGTGGTCGCAGAAAGGCGCAAACGGTCAAGCCTTTCATTTATAGAGGCATCTTTTTCGATATATGTATCGGTGGAAGGGACATAAGCCTCAGGCTGATAATAATCATAATAACTGACAAAGTATTCCACCGCGTTATGCGGAAAGAATTCCCTGAATTCGGAGTAAAGCTGGGCAGCCAGGGTTTTATTGTGAGATATAATTAAGGTGGGGAGGTTAACCTTGGCAATGGCAGAGGCCAGGGTAAAGGTTTTTCCTGAACCGGTTACCCCCAACAACGTAGAATAAGGCTTACCGGAACTTATACTCTTGGATAATTTCTCAATGGCCTTTGGCTGGTCTCCGCAAGCCCTGAATTTACTTACTAAGTCAAAACCCGGCATTTATAATATATCTAAAGACATATCTACCGCCTTTACCGAATGGGTTAAGGCGCCGATAGATATGATATCTACTCCGGCTGCAGCAATCTCTTTGACCGCACTAAAATCTACGCCGCCGCTGGCCTCAAGTTTTGTGGGAAGATGATGGCTTTTAAATTCAGTATTGTTACGTATTTTAACCGCTTCCCTTATATCCTCCAGGCTCATATTATCCAACATAATAACATTCGGCTTGAAGTAGAGGGCATGCCTGAATTCTTCCAGATTCTGCACCTCTATCTCGATCTTAAACCCCTTAGGCACGCTGGGAAGCTTCTTATATCCTTCGGTAACCTTTATGTGATTATCTTTAATCAGAATCATTTCATCCAGGCCCATACGGTGGTTATGCCCTCCGCCTACCCTAACGGCGTATTTCTGAAGCTCCCTTAAACCGGGCAGGGTTTTACGGGTATCGGAAATCCTGGTCTTATATGGCTCGATATGTTCTACGTATTCTTTTGTTTTAGTAGCTATTCCCGAGAGCATGCTCAGGAGATTTAAAGCCACCCTCTCCGCGCTCAAAATGCTTGCGGCCTTGCCGGATAACCTTATTATCGCTTTTCCCTTTTTTGCCCAAGCCCCCTCCTTGGCCAAGGCCTTAAACTTAATGGCGCTATCTATAATTTTAAAAACTTTTTCTGCTACCTGGAGGCCGCAAAGCAGGGCATCCTCATTAAATACGATACGGGCCTCAACCTCTTTTTCCTTAGGTATAGTTAGCTGAGTGGTTATATCCCCGCGCCCGATATCTTCAACCAAGGCATGGCGTATAACATAATCCAGCTTCTCCTGGTCAAGCTCAAGCTTTAAACCCATCTCTTACCCCCCTTAGTTTTTGAACTTCCTTTTCCAGTGCCGTTAATTTTTCTTTCTCGGCCTCGACTATCTCCTGAGGAGCCTTATTGATGAAGTCTTTATTGGAAAACAAGGACTTTTTTGCCCTGATATCGGATTGGGCCTTTAAAATTTTATTATCAATTTTTACCTTGTAGCTTTCAATATCGACTAAACCCTGCAGGGGGATAGATATATGCATCCCGCTTAGAACATTAACATACTCTTTGCCTAAAGCCCGGTATCTTTCCTCGATAATAAGATTAGGGGCCCTGGAAAGGCTCTTAATATACTCAAGGTTTGATTCCAGTAATATTCGGTTATGGTTATCCGAAGGGCAGATTTTAACGCTTACGTCCAAAGAACCTGATGGTATCTCCAATGCCAAGCGCATATTTCTTATGCAAGCGATTACCTCAAAAATGACAGACATCTCTTTCTCGGCCTTCTTATCGATTATCTGCTTTTGCAGGTGCGGCCAGGAAGAGACCATAATCGATTCCCCCTCATGGGGAAATTTTTGCCAGATCTCCTCGGTTATAAAAGGCATAAACGGATGCATCACCCTTAAAGACTTCTCCAAAATCTTATACATTATTAACTGGTTATGGGGATTACGGATATCCGGCTTAATAATCTCAAGGTACCAGTCGCAAAACTCATGCCAGAAAAAGGCATAGAGCGAATTTGCGGCTTCATTAAAACGGAACTTGTCTAAATATTTCTCAACCTCGCTTAAGGTAGAGTAGAACCTGCTTAAAATCCAGCGGTTCACCAGGCTCAAATCCTCTTTTTTAAAAAATACGCACAAGTCAAGATTTACGCTATCCGGATTTAAATTCATCTGAATAAAACGCGAGGCATTCCATATTTTATTGGCAAAATTCCTCCCCTGCTCAAACCTCTCTTTTGATAAAAAGACGTCTTGGCCCTGAGCGGTAATTGAGATCAGGCTGAAACGTAGCGCATCACTTCCGTACTCTTTTATAACCTCCAGGGGATCAATACTGTTCCCTAACGATTTGGACATCTTCTTCCCCTCGGCGTCGCGCACGGTTCCGTGGATATAGATATCCTTAAAGGGTATCTTCCCCTGAAATTCTATCCCTGCCATAATCATTCTCGCGACCCAAAAGAATATTATTTCCGCGGCAGTAACCAGTGTTGAAGTAGGATAAAAATACCTCAAATCTTCTTCGCAGAGAGCCCCCTTAGGGGAAAGCCCCTTTTGCGGCCAGTAAAATGTTGCAAAAGGCCACAGCCAGGAAGAAAACCAGGTATCCAGCACATCTTCATCCTGGTAAATATCAGCGCTGCCGCACTTAGGGCAGCGCTTAGGCTTAACCCTGGAGACAATCACGCCCGTTTCATCATTACAGCCCTTACAATAATATACCGGCAGGCGATGCCCCCACCATATCTGCCTGGATATGCACCAGTCCTGGATATTCTCCATCCAGTTCAGATAAACCTTTGTCCAGCGAGCGGGATAGAATTTAATTTTCCCTTCTTTTACTGCCTTAATAGCCGGCTTAGCTAAAGGAGCCATTTTTACAAACCATTGCTTTGATAAATACGGCTCAACTATAGTGTGGCAACGGTAACAATGCCCTGCGGATAACTCATGGGGGGCTATCTTCTCCAGCAGGCCCATGCCCTTAAGGTCTTCCAGTATCTTCTCCCTGGCCTTAAACCTCTCCAGCCCCTCATACTTGCCGGCAGAGGCATTCATCCGGGCATCAGGATGCATAACATTTATAAACTCCAGGTTATGTTTTTTCCCAAGGGCATAATCATTTGGATCGTGCGCAGGAGTAACCTTAACCGCACCGGTGCCAAATTCCATATCCACCATGCTATCGGCAATAATTTTAATCTGGCGGTTTATCAGGGGGAGGGTTACGGTCTTACCGACGAGCTTCTTATAACGCTTGTCCTTTGGATTAACTGCTATTGCCGTGTCCCCGAGCATAGTCTCAGGACGGGTAGTTGCCACTACAACATATTCAGGAAGATCCTCCCCGGGGACGGATGGTAAACCCCGGCTCAAAGGATACCTTAGGTAATAAAGATTCCCCTTTAAGGGCTGGTGGGCGGCTTCCTCGTCAGAAAGGGCGGTATGGCAACGCGGGCACCAGTTAATGATATAACTCCCCCGGTAAATCAGGCCTTTTTCATAAAGCCTCAGGAAGACCTCAACCACTGACTTGGAATATTCTTCATCCATCGTAAAACGCAGGCGCGACCAATCGCAGGAAGCACCGATTTTCCTGAGCTGATGGATAATAGTAGAGCCGTACTTTTCTTTCCAGAGCCAGACCCGTTCAATAAACTTCTCCCTGCCTAAGTCCTGGCGCTTAAGCCCCTCTTTGGCGATAGATTTCTCCACTACATTCTGGGTAGCGATTCCGGCATGATCGGTCCCGGGCATCCAGAGAGATTCAAACCCTTTCATGCGGTGGTAACGAATCAAGATATCCTGGAAGGTGTTATTTAAGGCATGCCCCATATGCAAAATACCGGTTACATTAGGGGGCGGAATAAGTACTACAAAAGGCTTTTTTTTCCAGTTTACCCTGGAAGAAAAAAAGCCCCTATCTTCCCAAAACTTATACCAGCGTTCTTCAACATCCTTGGGAGAGTATTGCTTGGAAATTTCATCCATCATTTAATTAATGTCTTTTAACAACTTATATTCAACGCTATCAAGCAGGGCCTGCCAACTGGCCTCAATGATATTTTCCGAAACCCCGATTGTATTCCAGGAATCCTTTTCATCCTGCGACTGTATTAAGACCCTTACCCTCGCCGCGGTACCCGCTTTTTCATCGAGGACCCTTACCTTGAAATCGCAAAGGTGCATCTTGGAAAGATTGGGATAAAATTCCTTCAATGCCTTGCGTAAAGCATTGTCCAGGGCATTTACCGGGCCATCACCCATAGAAACGGTATGCTCTTTCTTGCCCCTGACCTTAATCCTGATGATTGCCTCGGTGGTTATCTTCTTATCCAAATGCCTTTCCACCACAACCCTGAAACCTTCCAGCTCAAAAAACTTCCTGTATTTCTTTAACGCCCGTTTCATAAGGATTTCAAAGGAAGCCTCCGCTGCCTCAAAATGATAACCCCGGTGCTCCAATTTCTGTACCAGTTTAAGAATCCTTTTAGTCTCCGGCGTATCCCGGGTTAAATCCAGATGAAGATCCCTTGCCCTGATTAAAACCCCGGTCTTGCCCGCCAATTCAGAGACCAGGATTCTTCGGCTATTACCCACTAAGGCCGGGTCAATATGCTCATAGGCTTTAGGATTCTTTGTAATTGCGTTTATATGCATCCCGCCCTTATGCGCAAAACTGGACTGGCCCACATAAGGCTGATCATTACGCTGCTTCATATTGCTGATTTCACTGATATAATGAGAGACGTGCGTGAGCTCTTTCAGTTTTTCTTCCTTAATACAATTAATCCCCATTTTCAACTGCAAATTCGCGATTATAGGAATGAGGTCCGCATTACCGCAGCGTTCCCCGATTCCGTTAATAGTCCCCTGCACCATATCGCAGCCGGCTAAGACAGCAGCCAGGGAACCCGCAATTGCCACCCCTGCGTCATTATGGCAATGTATGCCCAAGCTCACCCTTACCCTCTTTCTCACATCGCAGACTATTTTTGATATGTCCTGGGGGAGAGTCCCTCCGTTAGTATCACAGAGGCAAACCGCACTGGCGCCAGCATCCTGGGCAGCTATTAAAGTCTTAACCGCGTATTCTTTATTAGAGGCATAGGCCTCGAAGAAATGTTCGGCATCGTAGAAAACATCCAGCCCCTGCGATACGATAAATCCCACAGTATCCCTGATCATATTGATGTTCTCTTCCGGGGTTGTCTTTAATACGTCCCTGATATGTAAATCCCAGGT
>JBAZGD010000010.1:0-32910 GCA_041653055.1 Candidatus Omnitrophota bacterium | reverse complement strand
TTCCGTTTTACCGCGGAGGCAATTGCTTTAAAGCTTAAGATATCCGGCTGGGTCAAGAATTTAAGCGATGGCAGGGTAGAAATTAACGCCGAGGCGCAAGAAGACAGCTTAAAAGATTTTCTAAATCAGATTAATAGCGCGTTTAACCGCCATATTCAGGATGTGGAGGTAAACTGGGGCCCTGCTAAGGGCGAGTTTAAAGACTTCAGGGTAAGGTTTTAAATGCAGGATATAGAGAAAACCATAAATGCCTTAAGAGAAGAAATACGCCGCCACGATTACCTCTATTATATTTTAAGCCAGCCCAAGATTTCTGATAAGGAATATGATAATCTTATTTTAAAGCTTAAAAAGCTGGAAGCGGATAACCCGATGTTCTATTCTGATGATTCTCCCACTATGCGGATTGCCAGGGTTATCCAGGAGGGTTTTAATACTGTAAGGCATAGGGATAAGATGCTTTCTTTGGAGAATACCTATTCTTTTGACGAATTGATGGAATGGGATGCGCGCGTGCGCAAGGGGCTGGATAAAAAGGACAGGGTGGAATATGTTGTCGAGCTTAAGATAGACGGGGTTAGTGCCAATCTTACCTATCGAAACGGCAGTTTAGCGGTTGGGGCCACAAGAGGAGACGGTGAGGCAGGGGAAGATGTAACCGAGAACATACGGGCTGTGCGGGCTATTCCCTTAAGGCTTTTGGGAAAAGACGCCCCCGGATTGATTGAGATTCGCGGCGAAGTTTATATGGATAGAAATGAATTTATTAAATTAAACCGGGAGAGAGAAGATGAGGGGGAGGTTGTTTTTGCTAATCCGCGCAATGCTGCCAGCGGTTCCCTGAAGCTTCTTGACCCCAGGCTTACCTATAGGCGCAGGCTTGATTTTTTTGCTCATTCCCTGGGGCAGGTTGAGGGATGGGATTTTTCCTCTCATTGGGATTTCTTGCAGAAATTAAAAAATTGGGGTATCCGCGTAAATGCGCACTCTAAACTTTGCAAAGGATTAGAGGAGGCAATGAGCTACTGCCGGATGTGGCAGGACAGGCGCGACGGGCTGACCTATGATATAGACGGGGTGGTTATAAAGGTTAATAATATTTCTCAGGAGAAAAGGTTAGGTGCTACCTTGAAAAGCCCTCGTTGGGCCGTAGCTTATAAGTTTCCTGCCCGCCAGGCTACTACTGAGGTTTTAAGTATAAATGTAAATATAGGCAGGACCGGGGTAATAACCCCTGCTGCAGAGTTAAGGCCGGTTGAATGCGCGGGGGTAACCATACGCCATGCAACTTTGCATAATTTTGACGAAATAAGGCGTTTAAATTTGAGGGTTAAGGACCGCGTCCTCATTGAGCGCGCGGGGGATGTTATCCCAAAGATTGTAAAGGTGGTTGAGCGTTTAGGCCCCGAGGAGTTTGAGATTCCTAAAGGATGCCCGGCTTGTTCAGGCCCCATAGTTAAGGAAAAAGAGGCGGATGTGGCTTATCGCTGCATAAATCCCTCTTGCCCTGCGCAGCTTGAAAGAAGGCTTTTTCATTTTGCTTGCCGCGGGGCAATGGATATCGAGGGATTGGGCGAGTCCGTTATTGCCCAGTTGGTAAAATTAAAGTTGGTAAATAATTTTCTTGATCTTTATAAATTGACCCGGGCAGATTTGGAGAAGCTGGATTTATTTAAAGAAAAAAAAATCCGTAATCTGCTCGATGCAATTAAGAAAAGCAAGTCCCGTTCTTTGGCCCGGCTTATTTTTTCTTTGGGGATCCGTCATGTAGGTGAAAAGGCAGCCTTTGTTTTGGCCAAAGAATTCAAATCTTTGGATAAGCTTTTAAAGGCGAAGAAGGATGATTTAGAGATTATACCTGAAATAGGCCCGGTGATAGCTGAATCGGCCATAAATTATTTTGCCCAGAAACAGACCCGGGATATGATCAAGGGCTTAAAAAAAGCAGGCCTAAGGTTCAAGGAGGAGGGCCTGCCTTTAAGTAAAGGCCCTTTGAATGGGAAGTCAGTTGTTTTTACCGGAGAGCTTTCAGGCTGCAGCCGGCATGAAGCCGAGGCCCTGGTACGTAAATTAGGAGGGGTTTCTTCTTCTTCGGTTAGCAGGAGCACTGATTATCTGGTAGCAGGGAATAAACCCGGCAGTAAGTACGATAAGGCAAGAAAGTTAGGCGTAAAAATTATTAATGAAAATATCTTTAAGGAGATGCTTAAATGAAAAGAATGATGAAGCGCCCGGTTTTTATCTTGTTGCTTGTATTCTTGGTTAATTTAACCGGCTGCGAGGCATTTGCGCGAAAGTTTACCAGGAAATCAAAAAAGGATAAAGCCCCCGAGGAGATGGTTTTAGCCCCTGAAGAATGGTCCGGGCCAAAAATGAGTAAAGAGGAGATTTACAGGCGTTACTATAATTTCTGGCAGTCTTGGCAGGAGGAGTTAATTAATGTCCTTACGCAAAAGGCATCCCTAAAGAAGAGGGTTGATTGCGCGCAGCAGTCAATCAAGAATTTATCGGGAATGCGCTCTATGTTAAATGTAACCAAGCAAAAGCAGCTGGATGTTTATTTAAGCCTGATGAATGATTTGCTGGCTTCAATCAAGGCTGATATTTACGGGACAGCTAACAGCTCCAACCGCCAGAAGTCCGAGAGGGTAAAGAGAAACATAATGCAGTCTTTTTCCTACCCTGATATTAAAGGCGATCTTATATGATTATAGAGGCAATACCTGTCGGGGCAATGGGGGCTAACTGCTATATACTGGCAGCCGGCAAAGGCTTAAGGGGGATAATAATTGACCCGGGCGATGAAGGGGAGAAGATTTTACAGGCATTAAAAATTCATAAGTTAACCCCGGGGATAGTTATTAATACCCACGGGCATTATGATCATATCGCAGCTAATGACAAGTTTGGCCTTGAGGTATACGTGCACCGGCTTGACGCCCCTCTATTGATAGAGCCGATGCTTAATCTTTCGGGCCTTTTTGCCGTTGCCTATAAGGTTAAATCCAGGATTAAGCCGGTAGAAGAAGGGGAGATTATTTCTCTAGACGGCGTAGAATTGAAGGTATTGCATACCCCGGGGCATACCCAGGGAGGGATTTCTTTATTAATGCTTAAGCCTGAAAATAATATGGTTTTTACCGGAGATACTTTGTTCTGCCGCGGGGTAGGCCGTAGTGACCTGCCCGGAGGCAATGAAGATGCGCTTTTTAACTCTATAAGGCAGAAACTGTTTATCCTGCCGGATGAAACTAAGATTTTCCCCGGGCATGGGCCATCCTCTACCATAAAAGAAGAGAAGAAAAACCTTTTATGAGAGAATTAATCGATACCTTTCTCAACTATCTATCTATCGAGCGCGGCCTGTCAAATAATACGATTATCTCTTACCGGAAAGACCTTAATAATTATTTGACTTTTATCGAGGGCAAGAATATTGATTCCCTCTCTAAGATCTCCAAGGATAATATTACCGGTTTTATGCTTGCCCAAAGGGACAGGGGAATTGCCCCTAATTCCGTAGCCCGGAGGCTGGCTGCGATTAGGATGTTCCACAGGTTTTTAGCTCGGGAGAGGATTCTTAAGAATGACCCCAGTACCCTGGTTGATTCGCCAAGGTTATGGAAGAGGGTTCCGGACGCGCTCACCCTGAATGAAGTTGAGGCCTTGATCGCCCAGCCGAATGTCCATAATAGCCAGGGGACAAGGGATAGGGCGATACTGGAGACCCTTTATGCTACCGGTATGCGCGTATCGGAGGCAGTAAACCTGAAGAAAGATAATGTCAATCTGGATATAGGGTTTTTGCGCTGTATCGGGAAAGGGGATAAAGAGCGGATCATCCCTTTAGGCAAAAAGGCAATTGCCAGCATAAGCAGGTATATTAAGGAATCGCGGCCAAAGTTCCTTAAAGATAAGGCATCTGAATTTTTATTTATCAGCCGTAGCGGTAAAAAAATCTCCCGTCAGTCCTTTTGGAAGATTATTAAGAAATATGCCAAACTCGCAAGGATTAAGAAGCCGATTAAGCCTCATACCCTGAGGCATTCTTTTGCTACGCATTTATTAGAGCATGGGGCGGATTTACGCTCAGTTCAGGAGATGCTTGGGCACTCCGATATTTCTACGACTCAGATCTATACGCATGTGAATAAGGACAGGCTAAAGAGCGTGCACAGGCAGTTTCATCCGCGTCCGTAATTATAAAGAAGGGTAAATATGAAGGGTATATTATCTAATGTCCCGGTTGAGTTAAAAGGTTTGATAAATGATTTGCGTGATCAGGCTTTATCCTGCGGCCTTAACGCCTATCTCGTAGGAGGGTTTGTGCGAGACCTTCTTTTAGGGGTTAAGAATCTGGACCTGGATATGGTGATTGAAGGCGACGCAATAGGTTTTGCTCAACGCTTCGCTGCCTTAAATAAATCCAGGATTATTGCGCATAAACGTTTTGGAACAGCCACGGTTTTATCGGGTTCAGGGTTAAAAATAGATTTTTCCAGCGCCAGAAAGGAAGCTTATGTTAAGCCCGCGCACCTGCCGGTTGTCTCCAGGGGTTCCCTGAGAGATGATTTATACCGCCGTGACTTTACGATTAATGCCATGGCTGTAGGCTTAAATGACGGAGAGGTCATTGATTTCTTTTCCGGCAGAGAAGACCTGAGGCATAAGAAAATACGCATTCTGCACAATTTAAGTTTCAGGGATGACCCTACGCGTATACTTAGGGGAATTCGTTTTGAGCAAAGATTCGGCTTCAGGATTGAGGTTTTAACCTTAAGGCTGATTAAAGAAGCGGTCAGGCTTGGGCTCTTGGGAAAAGTCCACCCTCACCGGCTGAGGGACGATTTAATCCTGATATTAAAAGAGGAAGACCCCGTAAGGGAACTTAAGCGGATAGAAGAGTTAGCCGGATTTGAATTTATCCACCAGCGGCTTAAGCCAAATGCCAAAACCTATGCATATTTAAGATCCTTGGAAAAAGAAATCAAATGGTTCAATAAGAGTTACCCCGGGCGCAGGCGCCTGGATACATGGTTGATTTACCTTACGGGCCTGATCGGCTCACTTAATCCTGAGGTAATCAGGGGTATTTGCCTAAGGTTTGGTTTGCGCAAGGGGGAGGAAAAAAGGATATTATCTTTTAAGGGGTTAAAGGGGGTATTTATCCGTGAACTAAGCAGCGGCGGGATAATGCCCGCGAGGATATTCGCGCTATTGGAGCCTTTAAGTTATGAAACTATTATTTGCCTGAGGGCAAAATACGGCAACCGGGCATTAAGGCGGAATATTGAAAACTTCCTGGAGATTTATAACGGAATGTGTGTTTCTATCTCTGGTGATGATTTGCATTGCCTGGGGCTTCCGCCCGGGCCAAGGTACCAGGAGATATTCCGCCAGGTTTTAAATGCCAAGCTTAACGGAGATATTAAGACAAGGGCAGGGGAATTATCTTTAATCAAGAGGTTGTTAAAAATAGGAGTTAAATTAAAATGTCAAGACAAGACAAGGTAGCTGAGGCTATCCGCCAGGAGGCAAGCGTTATTATCCACGATAAGCTGAAGGACCCGCGGGTGGGGTTTGTAACTATTACTAATGTTGAGATAGCCCATGATTTAAGGTTTGCCAAAATATTTTTTAGCGTTTTAGGCAACGAAGAGGCTTATAAAAAGACCAAACAGGCCCTTGATTCATCTTTGGGTTTTGTCCGTAAATTAATCGCCCAGAGGCTGAATCTTAGGTTTGCCCCGGAGATAGCTTTTTATGAAGACAGGTCTAGCGAATACAGCGTACGCATAGAAGAGGTTTTAAATCAAATAAAGGAGCATAATGAACAAGATAAACCAAAAAAAAGTCGTCGCAGCGATAAAAAGGCATAAACGTTTTCTCATTACTACGCATACCAGCCCTGAAGGTGATGCCTTGGGCTCAGAGCTTGGTTTTTACCGCCTCCTGAAAAAGATGAATAAACAGGCCTTTATCGTTAACCAGGACCCTCATCCGCAGGAATTAAGTTTTCTCCCTAAAGCCGGTCGCATAAGATTGTATAAAGAAATTAAGAAAGTTTCTTTCGATTGCATGGTAGCTTTGGATTGTTCTAATTTAAGCCGAGCGGGAGAGGTCTATAGGCTGAACAAGGAGAACCGCCCGGTTATCAATATCGATCATCATATAAGCAATAATAATTTCGGCGAATACAACTGGGTTGAACCGCATCTCTCTTCTGCTTCCGAGATGGTTTATCTGCTTTATAAAGAGCTGGGTGTTCCCTTTGACAGGGAATCAGCTCTTTCTTTATATGTGGGTATTATGACTGATACGGGATCATTTCGTTATTCTAATACGCTGGAATTGACCCATAAGGCAGCCGCGGAGTTTATGCGTTTCGGCTTGGATGTAAACAGGGTTTACAGGGATATATATGAAAATATTTCTTTTTCAAATATGCAGCTTTTGATAAAAATCCTGGCAGGGGTAGCCAGGGTAAAGAATGGGCGGGTCGCTTATGTTTCAGTGCCGGCAAAGCTATTAAAGCCTGAAAAGGTTTCATTTGATCTAAGCGAGCATATCTTAGGATTTATGCGCGCCATAAAAGATACGCAGGTAGTTGTTCTTTTCAAGGAGAACGCAGGGGTAAAGAATGAGATACGTTTTAATCTGAGATCCAACGGTTCTTTCGATGTGAATAAGATTGCCCGGCATTTTGGCGGAGGGGGGCATAAAAGCGCCGCCGGATGCACTATCAGGGGCAGGCTTGCGGATATCCGCAGCAAGGTGATATCTAAAATAATTGAAAGTTTAAGATGAGGGTTATTTACGGGATTAATAAAATCGTCCGGGCTAGAGTTGCGGTAGTGGCTATGGGTGTATTTGATGGAGTACACCGCGGGCATAAAGAGATACTTAAGGCGGCAGTAACCAGGGCGCGCCAGGTTAATGGAACCAGTATCGTTGTAACTTTCTGGCCGCATCCGCAGTTACAGGAGAGCCTTTATTCGCTTGAACACAGGTTGCGTCTTTTCGCGGAATTGGGCATTGATTTGTGCGTAGTGATTAATTTCAGCAGGCATTTTTCCGGGATTAGCGCTGTTGATTTTGTTAAAAATGTACTGGTTAGGAAACTTTCTTCAAAATATATCTATGTGGGAAAGGATTTCAGGTTTGGCAGGAACGCTCAAGGTTCTTTTGCCTTGCTGGAAGAGCTGGGGAAGAAATATGGTTTTAAGGCCAAAGGTTTTAGTATTGTTAAGTACAGGGGCAGGCCTATAAGAAGTACCCTGATCCGCGGGATAATAAAACAGGGAAAGATAAAAGAGGCCCAAGCATTGCTGGACCGGCCGGTAAGTATTTTAGGGACAGTGGTAAAGGGCACTTCTTTAGGGAGGATATTGGGTTCTCCGACGGCGAATATTAACCCGCACCATGAGGTAATTCCGGCTGAGGGAATTTATGCGGTAAGGATCATATTCAAAGGTAAAAGATTCATGGGGGCCTGTTATATTGGCAAAAGGCCCACCCTTAAGTTACTTAAGAAGGTAACCGGCGTTGAGGTCTATATATTAAACTTTAAGAGGAATATTTACGGTGAAAACCTGGAGATCCAATTTGTCAAAAAGATCCGTTCGGATAAGAAATTTCCTTCTCTGGCAATTTTAAGCAGTCAAATCAGGAAGGATATAGTCCGCGCTAGAAAAATCCTGCTTTCCGCCTCCTAGAATACCACAATATATGGTTATTTAAACTCAAAATAGCACTACTCCTTGTTTTATAACGAGTTAGGTAGTTTTTTTGCTTGACAAGGGGGGGGATTTTATCTATACTTGACCTACAAAGTGGTTGAAAGTGGAGAAAAGTGGGAGGAGATAAGCCATGTTTTATGGCGAGTACCTGCATTCTATAGACCGTAAGGGTCGTCTTATATTGCCTGCCAAGTTCCGTGAAACAGCCAAAGCACATTTTATTGAGAAGTTCTTTGTTACCCGCGGTTTAGACGGCTGCCTGTTTATGTTAAGCGAGGAGGAATGGAAGACCCAGGAGAATAAGTTTAAATCCATCTCCTTTACAAAATCAGAGTCGCGTAAATTTAACCGGATTTATTTTTCCGGCGCAGTGGAGGTTAATTTTGATGCGCAGGGGAGGATCCTGCTGCCTCAGTATTTAAAAGATTTTGCCCAGATTAAAAAAGACGTAGTTATTGCCGGCGTATCTAACAGGGTTGAAATATGGGCAAGGGATAAATGGGAAGAATTTTACGGTAATTCCAAGCAGTCTTTTGAAGAGATTGCAGAGAAGTTGATGGATGCTTAGCGCGAATTTTCATACTCCCGTAATGTTGCGGGAAGTTTTAGATTATTTAAATTTAAGGCCCGGGAAGACGATAGTGGATGCTACCTTGGGTACTGCCGGGCATTCTAAAGAGATATTAGGGCGGATTCTCCCTGGAGGAGGGCTCATCGGTATTGACCGCGACGAGGATTCCTTAAGCGTGGCGCGGCAAAGGCTGAGTGAATTTGGGTCCGCCGTTAAGCTCATCCGCGGTAATTTCGTGGATTTAGATGCGCTTTTAACAGATTTAAAAGTAGATAAAGTTGACGGCATCTTGTTTGATTTAGGCATCTCTACTTTTCAGCTTCAAAATGCCGCGCGTGGTTTCAGTTTCAAAAGCGAAGGGCCTTTAGATATGCGCATGGATAAGGATAGTTATATTTCGGCTTACGATTTGATCAATAACCTTAATGAAGATGAGCTATCCACCCTCTTGTGGAATTTCGGGGAGGAGAGATGGCATAGCCGTATTGCCCGTTTTCTGGTAAAGGAAAGACAGAAGCAGCCGATAGCTACTACTATTGAGCTGGCAAATATCGTGTCTAAATCCATACCCTCGCGTTACCGCTGCCGGCATTACCGCATACATCCGGCGACCAGGACATTCCAGGCGGTGCGTATCGCTGTTAACAGGGAACTGGAGATATTAGAGGCTGCTGTTAACAAGGCGATTCTTGCCCTGAGAGAGAGAGGAAGGATATGCGTTATTTCATTTCATTCCCTGGAAGACAGAGTAATCAAGTTTGCTTTTCGTAAGGCAGAGGCAGCGGGCCTTATAAATATATTAACCCCTAAGCCGCAAACCCCTACTCAATCTGAAGTGGAGGTTAACCCGGCAAGCCGGTCCTCGAAATTCAGGGCGGCAGAAAGAATATAAAGCTATGAGGCTAAATAAATTTCTGTCACTGGTTGTTTTTATTACTTTCTTCTCGGTGCTCTATGTCTATCAGCAAAGCGAGATTATCCGTCTAGCATATGCAGGGCAGAAACAGCATGCGGTTTTTCAGGAACTTTTGGACAAGAATAGTGTCTTAAGGTACAGTATAGAGAAGAATTCTTCGCTGGTTAATATCGGCAGCGCCCTCTCTGGCCATTCGGATTTTCAGATGCCGGATAAATACCAGCTCGTTAAGCTAGTCCCCACAAATTCCGGGGTAACTTTTCGTGAAGTATCGGGCAGCAAACAGAATTTATTTGCCCGTTTTTTCGGTTTGAACAGGCAGGCGGAAGCCAGGACGGTTAATCCTTAACATTTTTGTTAATCAAAACTTAATGTGTATATAAGCAACTATCGCCGTAAGTGCGAGGCGGTATTCCTATTTTTCCTTCTTTTTTTAATTATCTGCGCCTTCAGGCTTATCTATATCCAAATCTTCCGCTCAAATTATCTGGCGGATATCGCCAGGAAGCAGCATAACCTTTTTGCTGAGATTGAGCCTTTTCGCGGGATAATTTATGATTGCAATATGAAGCCGCAGACCTTAAACCTTCCCGTGGATTCCCTTTATGCCGCTCCCAATATGATGAGTAATGCACAGAAAGAAAGGGCCATTACCCAGTTATCCGGGGTATTGAATTTAAGCCAGGATTATTTAAGGGAGAGGCTGTCCCGCAAGAAGGCCTTTATCTGGCTGAAACGCAAGTTAAGCCTGCAGGAGGCTGAGGAGGTTAAGAAGTTAAAGATTAGGCACTTAGGTTTTGTGAGGGAGAGCAAGCGCAGCTATCCCAATACCTATTTGGCCAGCCAGATTATTGGTTTCGCGGGGATGGATAATACCGGGTTAGAAGGTATTGAGCTTTATCTTGACGAGTACCTGAAAGGCACTGCGGGATGGGGTTTATTTTTGCGCGATGCCCGGCAGTCAAAACTGGATGTTTATGAAAAGATGGTCCTGCCTCAGGAGGGCATGGATATTGTTTTAACCATTGACCAGGTGGTGCAATATATCGCTGAGAGGGAGTTAGATAAGGCCTTTAAGGCTTATAATGCTAAAGGGGCAAGCATTATTGTGATGGATCCTTATACCGGCAGGATCCTGGCCATGGCTAACCGGCCTTCCTATGATTTAAACGAGTATAAGAATGTAAATAAGGATCAGAAGAGAAACCGTGCCATATGCGATTTATTCGAGCCGGGTTCAGTATTTAAGATTGTTACCGCCTCCGCTGCTTTGGAGGAGAAAAAATTAAGCGAAGAGGATCAAATTTTCTGCGAAAATGGCGCATACCGCGTGGCCAATCATATCCTGCATGATCATGTCCCTCACGGCTGGCTCTCTTTCCGCGAGGTAATCGAGAAATCCAGCAATATCGGCACTACCAAAATTGCCCAGATGCTCGGAGCAGATGTTGTTTATAAATATATAAGGCTTTTCGGTTTCGGCGCAAAATTGGGGATTGACCTTCCCGGTGAAATATCCGGCATGATTAAAGAGCCGCGTTACTGGTCAAAGACTTCTATAGGCGCCGTTCCTATAGGGCATGAGGTAGGGGTAACCGCGCTTCAGCTGGTCAGCGCTCTTTCTGCCATTGCTAACGGAGGAGAATTAATGAGGCCTTATATTATAGAAGAGATCAGGGATAGGCAGGGCAGGGTTGTAAAGAAGAACAGCCCACATTTAATACGCAGGGTTGTCTCCGGGGAGACGGCAGCCAGGGTAGCCAAAATGCTTACCGGAGTGGTTGAGGAGGGCACAGGTAAAATGGCCCAGATGCAGGGTTTAACTTCTGCGGGCAAGACCGGGACTGCCCAGAAGCTGGAACCGGGGGGAGGATATTCGCATAACAAATTTATCGCTTCCTTTATCGGCTTTGCCCCTGCGCAAGATCCGGTGGTAACGATTATAGTTTCTTTGGATGAGCCGCGCCCGTATTATTTCGGAGGAGTTGTTGCCGCGCCGGTATTTAAGAGCGTTGCTGCGAATGTGGTAAGGTACCTAAAGACAAAACAGGCCGTATCTACTCAATTAAGATTAAATGAAGATAAAAGAAGCCATTGAATTAATCAAATCCGGCGAGGCCAAAGGGATAAGCTGTAATTCTAAAGCGGTAAAGAAAGGTTTTATCTTTATGGCGGTAAAAGGGGTAAACCAGGACGGTAGCAGGTTTATTGATGAGGCTATAAGCAGGGGGGCGATTGCCGTAGTTTGCGACGCGCAAGTTAAAGGAAGCGGCAGAAAAGGCATTCCTTTGATTAAAGTTAATGATACGCGTTTGGCCGCAGCAAGCTTAGCCGCTGAGTTTTACGGAAATCCCTCGCGCAGGCTTAAGGCCATCGGAATCACCGGAACCTGCGGGAAGACCACGGTTGCTTATATACTGGAGGCCGTTATCCATAAAGCAGGTTTTAAGCCTGCGGTAATAGGTACGGTAAATTATCGTTTTAATAAAAGAGTAATACCTTCTAAGAATACTACTCCCGGTCCGCTGGAGCTTCAATCTTTAATGAGCAGTATGGCTAAGGAAAATATTAATTATTCAGCTACCGAAGTATCTTCGCATGCCCTGGATCAAGGACGGGTCATGGGAATAGATTTTCATTCCGCTGTATTTACAAACCTTACTCAGGATCACCTGGATTATCACAAAAGCCCAGGCAGGTATTTTCATGCCAAATCAAAACTTTTTAAAGGCCTCTCCGCAAAGGCCTTTGCTGTTTTAAACCAGGACGACAAGCGTTATTCCTTATTAAAAAAGATTACTAAGGCCGGCGTTATTACCTATGGGCTAGGCGCCCGCGCGCAGGTTAGGGCGGAGAAGATTAAATACGGCTTAAGGTCTACGAAATTCATATTGGTTTTCCCGGGGGGGAGGTTAAAGATAGGGGTACGCCTGGTGGGAAGGCATAATGTCTACAATGTTCTGGCTGCCTTCGCCTGGGGGTTTAAAGAAGGCTTGCCCTTGGATAAAATTAAAAATGCAATCGAGAATTTTAACTTTGTCCCTGGCAGGCTTGAGCCGGTAAAGTGCGGGATGGGTTTTTATATATTTGTCGATTATGCCCATACCGAGGATGCCTTAAGGAATACCCTTGAATCCTTAAGAAACTTATCCTTGAGGCGGATTATCACTGTTTTTGGCTGCGGGGGAGAGAGGGATACTTTAAAACGGCCTAAGATGGGCAAGGTTGCCAGCGAGCTTTCTGATTTTGTAATAATCACCAATGATAACCCCCGCTTTGAGAATCCAGAGGGTATAATTAAGGATATAGCCTCCGGTATAAAGAAAGATAATTATTCTGTTATCTGCGACAGGAGAAAGGCAATAAGGTCTGCTTTAGCTATGGCTAAAAAGGGGGATATTGTTTTGGTCGCAGGAAAAGGGCATGAGAAATATCAAATTCTTAAAAATAAGGCTGTAAGGTTCGATGACCGCGAGGAAATAAGCCGATGTTTAAAATCTATGAATTAGTAAAGGCATCGCGAGGCAGGTTAATCTCAGGCGATGGCCAGGCGGTTGTAAAAGGCATCTCTATTGATTCGCGTAAGATCAATAAGGGAGAAGCCTTTCTTGCCGTCAGGGGGGATAATTTTGATGGCCATGATTTTATTAATGCTGCAATAGCTAAGGGAGCAGGGTGTATTATTGCCGAGAAAGAATTAAAAGTAACCGGCGCAGCTTTAATTAAAGTTAAGGATTCAATTAAGGCCCTGGGCGCAGTCGCCCGCTATAACCGCAAGAGGCATGATATCCCAGTTATCGCGGTTACCGGATCAAACGGCAAGACTACCACTAAAGATATGATTTCTCAGGTCCTCTCTAGTGAGTTTAAGGTGCTTAGCAATGAGGGGACTAAGAATAACCATATCGGGCTTGCGCTTACCCTTCTTAAGCTCGACAGCAGTTATGATGTAGCGGTGCTGGAGATAGGCACTAATCATTTCAAAGAAGTGAAATACCTGAGCGGCATAGCCGCTGCCAACATAGGGGTAATTACCAATATCGGCCCTTCCCATCTTGAGCATTTTAAAAGCCTTAAGGGGGTATTCAAGGAAAAACGCAATTTGATTGCAGGGCTTAAGAGCCCGGCTATAGCAATATTGAATACGGACGATAAATTCTTAAGGGGGGAGCTATTAAGGAGAAATAGCAAGGTATTCTCTTTAGGAATAGGCATAAATAACGCAAGCGATTTCAGGGCCTCTTTGGTAAGCCGGGTTTCAGGGAAGTACAGGTTTACGGTAAACCGAAGATTAGAATTTGCATTAACCGCCCCGGGGTATTATAATATCTACAATAGTTTAGCCGCTATAGCCGTAGCCAGGATTTTTGGTATTCCATACCAAAAGATTGCTAGCGCATTATCCGTCTTTAAGCTACCTTCGGGCAGGCTCAATATTATCAAGAAAAAAGGGATTAGTTTTATCGATGATACCTATAATTCTAACCCGCTTTCTTTAGGGCAGGCATTGGATCTGCTTAAAGAAATGAGGCCTAAGGGCAGAAGGATCGCGGTTATCGGGGATATGCTGGAGTTAGGTAAGAATACCCGGATGTTCCACGCTGAGTCTATTTCCCGGGCAGCTGAGTTTTGCGATAACATTATAACGGTGGGCAGGTTAAGCAGTTTGAGTTTGAAGGATATCGGCTTAGGCAGGGAAAAGATAATCCCTTGCCAGAATTCTTCTTCGGCCCGCGGCGTACCTTTTAAAAAGATAAAGGCTAACTCAAGCGATATTGTCCTGGTAAAGGGTTCGCGCATGATGAAGATGGAGGAGGTATTTAACTTCTAAATGTTATATAATTTGTTATTCCCGCTTCACGAGTTAATTTCATTTTTTAATATTTTCCGGTATATCACCTTCCGCGCAGCTATGGCAGCCCTGACCAGTTTCCTGATAAGCCTTTTATTAGGGCCCTTTGTGATAAGAAAACTCAAGAGCCTTAAGGTTGGGGAGAAGATTAATAAAGGCGATAGCTTCGCGCTGGATACCTTGCATCACAGCAAAAAGGATACTCCTACCATGGGAGGGATCCTTATCCTGGCGGCAATTGTTTTTTCAACGCTTATTTGGGCGGATATCTCCAATAAATATATCTGGGTTGCGCTCTTCAGCACTATCTGGCTGGGAATAACCGGTTTTATGGATGATTATTTAAAGCAAACCAAAAAGAATGCTAAAGGGCTTACGGCTAAAACAAAGCTTGCCAGCCAGGCGCTCCTGGGTTTGATTTTGGGGGTAGTTTTTCTTTTATATTTTCAAAGCAGCCTGAAATTAGATATTCCTTTCTTAAAGAATGTAGCCCTGGATTTAAACGGGCTTTATATAATATTTGTTATCTTAGTTATCGCCGGCACCTCCAATGCGGTTAACCTTACCGATGGCTTAGACGGTTTAGCGATAGGCATAGTAGTTATGGTCGCGCTTGCCTTTAGCGTGCTCTGCTACGTATCCGGTCATCTGCGCTTAAGTGAATACCTGCTGGTGCCTTTTATAAGCGGCAGCGGAGAGCTTACGGTATTCTGCGCCAGTATATTAGGGGCGGGGCTGGGATTCTTATGGTTTAATTGTTATCCTGCGTCCATCTTTATGGGGGATGTCGGTTCCCTGGCCCTGGGAGGGGCCCTGGGAACTGTCGCGTTATTAATACGCAAAGAGCTTCTTCTGGTTATTGTGGGGGGGATTTTTGTCCTTGAAGCGCTTTCAGTAATATTGCAGGTAGGGTCATTCCGTTTAACTAAAAAACGTATCTTTAGAATTGCGCCCTTGCATCATCATTTCCAGTTTCTTAATTGGCCGGAGAATAAGGTTATTGTAAGGTTTTGGATTATTGCCGGGCTACTGGCGATTATGACCATAGTTACACTGAAGGTCCGCTAGCCATTTCATGAAAAATACAGGTTATTTTAAAGGTAAGAGGGTCCTCGTCATAGGGTTTGGCCGCAGCGGGTTGTCTTCGGCTAACCTGCTTTTTGAGTTAGGCGCCCGGGTTAAGGTTACGGACAGCCAGGATAATGCAATGGCCCGTCAAAACCTTAATCGGCTGGATTCAAGGGATATTGAGGTAGAGCTTGGCAGGCATTCGCGGGAATTCTTAGCCGGGATTGAGCTTATCGTGGCCTCTCCCGGCGTAGCCAATGACGCATTGCCTGTTTCCTGGGGCAGGGAAGCCAGGATACCGGTTATCGGCGAGATTGAGCTTGCCTGGAGATTGTGCCCGGCAGAGGTAATCGCTATAACCGGAACCTGCGGCAAGACTACGGTTACCACTTTAATCGGCAGGTTAATAGAGGCCTGGGGGAAAAGGGCCTTTACCTGCGGGAATATAGGTAATCCTTTTACCCGGGAAGTAGCCAAGGCCCGGGAGGGGGATTTTATTTCTCTTGAGGTCAGCTCTTTTCAGCTGGAGACAATTGAGGAATTTAAGCCAAAGATATCAGTGATACTTAACTTAAGCCGTAATCATCTTGACCGCTATAGCGGTATGCCGGATTATATCAGCGCCAAAGAGCGCATATTCAAGAACCAGGGGCCTTCAGATTATCTGGTTTTAAATTACGATGACGAAGTGGTGCGCAGCTTGGGCCCTAAGGCCCGCGCGAAAACAGTTTATTTCAAGAAGGAGGAGGGGCTAAACCCTAATCAGTCAGCAGTCCTGAAGGTGGCTGAAATCCTGGGGATAGGCCGGAAATTAGCTACGGATGCCCTGGCTAAGTTTAAGGGGGTAGAGCACCGTATGGAGGAGGTCTTGGACTTGCGGGGAGTTAAGTTTATCAATGACTCCAAGTCTACCACTACTGAGGCCACTGTCTGGGCCTTGAATAATTTAGGCTGTCCGGTTATTCTTATATCCGGGGGCAGGGAGAAAGGGAATGACTACTCTAGGGTTTTAGAGATCGCCCGCCGGAAAGTAAAGAACCTGGTTTTAATCGGAGAGGCAAGCGACAGGATCCATAGCGTATTTAGCGGCGCAATTAATGTATCCCGCGCGGGCAGCCTTAAGGATGCCGTTGAAAAGGCATTTGCCCTGAGTAAGGGCGGGGATTGCGTCCTGTTTTCTCCCATGTGCAAGAGTTTTGATATGTTCTCTAACTACGAGGAGAGGGGAAGGATTTTTAAAACTTTAGTAAGAGAGCTAAAATCTTAAATTATGGTACGTAAGATCAGGATAAACCTTTTTACGGTAGCAGTAATTCTTATGTGCGTGGGGATTGTGATGATTTACAGCTCCTCAAGCATATATGCCTTAGAGAGGTATAAAGACGGGCTTTTCTTTTTAAAGAGGCATTTAATTTTTATGCTTATGGGGGCTGTTCTCACCTTTGTCTTTATGGTGGTTGATTACCGTAAATTGAGAAAGATTGCCGGGCCTCTGCTGGCCATTTCTTTGGTATTGCTGGTTTTGGTTTTAATCCCCGGACTGGGAAGGGAGGTTTCCGGCGCGCGGAGGTGGTTCAGGTTCAAGCTGTTGAGTTTTCAGCCTTCAGAGCTTGCTAACCTCGCGATCATTATTTATGTCGCTGATTTTATCTCCCGGAAGGGCAATTTAATCAAGACATTCTTGAAGGGATTCCTTCCTCCGATGTGTTTTATGGGGCTTACCGCTGTTTTGATATTAATGCAGCCGGATTTAGGGACCACGCTGGCACTGGGTTTTGTGGTATTAATTATGCTTTTTGTCGCGGGTGTGCGCCCGGCGTATATATTATCTTTAATATTGGCGAGCCTTCCCATGCTGTATGTTTTGATTTTCAGCGTGCCATACCGCAGGGCAAGGGTCCTCGCCTTTATTAATCCCTGGCTTGACCCCAGGGGGAGCGGTTTTCAGATAATCCAATCCCAGATTGCCTTAGGTTCGGGCGGAATCTTCGGGGTGGGTTTAGGCCACTCCAACCAGAAACTATTCTACCTGCCGGCTGCCCATACCGATTTTATCTTCTCCATAATCGGCGAAGAACTGGGTTTATTGGGGACCATAGGGGTGATTGTGCTTTTTATTATTTTTATCCAGCAGGGGATAAAGATCATTAAAAACGCTCCGGATAGATTCGGTTATTTCTTAAGCCTGGGCCTTGTTTTGATGGTCTCCTTCCGGGCAATAATTAACATAGGGGTTTCCTGCGGGTTATTGCCTACCAAGGGCCTGCCGCTGCCTTTTATAAGCTACGGAGGCTCGTCATTTATTTTTGATATGGTAAGTGTCGGGATATTAGTCAATATTGCCCGTACCGGAGAATACCCTTAAGAGAATATGAAAATCCTGGCAGTTGCAGGGGCAAGCGGAGGCCATATATTTCCGGCCCTGGCCTTTATGGAGCAAGTTAAGCGCTCCGGGGTTGGAGTTGAGAGGCTTCTGGTTTTGCCATCAAGAAGCATAAAATTTGATGTTAGTTCTTTTGATTGCAGGATAACCCGCATATCTTCCGCCAGGCTGTCTTTTAAGCCAAGCCTCAAGAGCCTTACGGCATTTATGATTTTTGCGAGAGGGGCCTGGGAAAGTTTAATTATACTCCTTAAATTCAAACCTGACGCCGTTATAGGCTTTGGGAGCATTGACTCTATACCCTTGGTTATGTGGGGATGGTTTTTCAGGGCCAAGACCATTATCCACGAACAGAATGTTTTGCCGGGCCGGGCAAATATTTTTTTATCAAAGTTCGTAGATAAAATTGCCGTATCTTTCCCCGAATCGGTAAAATATTTTAGCTTACCCCGGGATAAAATTTTCTTAACCGGAAATCCTGTAAGGGCAGGCCTTAAGAAAACTGCGAGGGATGAGGCATTAAGCCTCTTGGGGCTGGATAGGGAAAAATTTACAATCTTGGTTATGGGCGGGAGCCAGGGGAGCGGGAGAGTTAATTCAGCCTTTATGGATATGCTGGATTTAATAAAGGAAAAGAGCCAGTGGCAGGCAATCCATATTACCGGCAGCCGGGAATACGATATTGTCTTGAAGAAATACAAAAAGCTTGGAATTAAGGCAAGGGTTTATGGTTTTTTTGAGGATATGGGCCTAGCCTACAGCGCGGCAGATTTGGCCATTACCCGCGCGGGGGCCACTACTTTAGCTGAACTGATTAATTTTCGGCTCCCCGCCATTATCATTCCTTACCCTTTTGCTTATAGCCATCAGGATTTGAACGCAGAAATATTAAAAAAAAGAGGCGCTGCCTTTGTTATAAGGGATGATTTATTAAGCCCCGGGGATCTAAAGGAAATACTGGAGGATTTAGTTTCATCTCCCGGGAAGATCGATAAGATGCGCCAGGGTTTTAGCGGGGAATGCTGCCAGGAGAGTTCTGCCCTGCTTGCTGATTTAGCGCTCAGCCCGGAATAATATGAAAAAATATTTAATTTTCTTTTTTATTTTTATTTTGTTCAATAATTTAAGCGCCCGGGAAAGCTTTAAGGAGAGCCGTTCCACGCATTTTATTGTATTTTATAATAATGCCCCGGAGGATTTTATTAAGCCCCTTCTTGACAAGGCGGAGTTTTATTATGGCAGGATAACCGAGGATTTGGGTTTTAAGCGTTTTAATTTCTGGCTTTGGGATAACCGGGCCAAGATTTACATTTATGATGATGCCGGGTCTTATCAGGCGGCATCAAACCAGCCGGAATGGTCCGGCGGCGCGGCAATGCCCAGCCATAAAATAATCCAGTCCTTTCCCGCCTCCCGGGATTTCCTAGATACTATCTTGCCGCATGAGATGGGGCATATTATTTTCAGGGAGTTTGTGGGCTTTAATAATCCCGGCGTAGCCTTATGGCTGGATGAAGGGGTGGCTTCTTATCAGGAGAAAAAAAGGTATTCCCGGGCGGATGAATTTATCCGCAGGTTAATTGGCCGGGGTGATTTTATAAACCTGAAGAAGCTTTCTTCCTGCCATTCCCTTGCAAGCCTCGATTCAGGGGTTATAGACATATTTTATGCGCAGTCTTACAGTATAGTGGATTTTCTTATCAAGAGGTTTGGCAGGGACAAGTTTGTCCTTTTTTGCCAGAATCTAAGGGATTACCGTAATTTAGAGGATGCCTTAAGGTTGACGTATTCTTTTCAGGGCATAAGCCAACTGGAGAGGGCCTGGGTTGATTATTTAAAAGAATGAATAAGAGCTATCATTTTATAGGTATCGGGGGGATAGGGATGAGCGGCATAGCCCAGCTGCTTTTGCTCAGGGGGCATAAGGTAACCGGTTCGGACCTGAAAGATAACAAAAGGATTCAGGAACTGAGGTTATTAGGGGCCGGTATTTACCTTGGGCATAGCCCTGAAAATATCAATGGCGCTGATGTGGTAGTTTATTCCTCTGCGGTAAAAGAGGGCAATCCTGAACTTGAGGAGGCCAAAAGGTTAGGGCTACCCCTGATAAAGCGCGCCCAGGCACTGGCAGAGCTAATGGTTGATAAAACAGTTATCACTGTTGCCGGAAGCCACGGTAAGACTACCACTACTTCCCTGGTATCCTGCCTTCTTATGGAGGCCGGGCTTTCCCCGACAGTGGCCATAGGAGGGATATTAAAGAAAATAGATGCCAATGCCTGTATGGGCAGCGGTAAGTTTTTTGTCGCTGAGGCAGACGAATCAGACGGTTCATTCCTTTATTATAAGCCCAAATATTCAATCATTACTAATATAGACTACGAACACCTCGATTATTACAAAACTTTTGAGAATGAATTGGGCGCATTCCGCAATTTTACCCGGGCAACCGAAAAAGATGGCTGCCTTTTCTGCTGCAATGACGATATCAACCTTAAGGAGTTAATAAAGGGATACGGCGGAAAGGTTATTACTTTCGGGTTAAATTCCCAGGCGGATGTTTACCCCGAGCATATATTGCTAAAGGGCCTTGAGAGCGAATTTGATTGTATCCACAACGGCAAGCCTATTTCGCGTTTCAGCCTTAAATTAGGCGGAGAGCATAATATTTCTAATGCCCTCCCGGTAATTGCCCTGGGCCTTAGTTTAGGCATAGATATAAAATTCATAAAGGCCGCCCTGCGCGGTTATCAGGGTTCCGCAAGAAGGCTGGAGGTAAAATTTCAAGGCAACGATTATACGATTATAGATGATTATGCCCATCACCCTTCGGAGATTAAGGCAACGTTGAGGGCCGCCGGAAACCTGAAGCCTAAAAGGGTTATCGCCATATTCCAGCCGCACCGCTTTAGCCGCACAAAGCTCCTTTTTAATGAATTTGTCAAAAGTTTTGATGCGGCAGATTGTTTAATCGTTACGGAGATTTATCCCGCAGGGGAGGAGCCTGTTGACGGGATTAACGGGAGCAGCCTTAGCAGGGGCATAAAGGAATACTATAAGGATAAAGAGGTGGCGTTTTGCCCCAAGGAAGAAGTTATAAGCAGGGTTTATGAAATAGCCAGGCCCGGGGATTTAATAATTACCCTCGGCGCAGGGGATATATCGAGGTTAAGCGATGGATTGGCGGAAAAATTTAAAGATAAGCAATAACCGGCCCCTTAAGGATAAGACGACTATGAGAATAGGCGGAGCGGCCCGGTTTTTCTGCCAGCCCCGGGATTTAAAAGAGTTGAGGATGCTTATCTCCTGGGCCAAAAAAGGCAGTATCCCTGTATTTGTGCTGGGGGCAGGAAGCAATTTGCTGATAAGCGATAAAGGAGTCAAGGGGTTAGTCCTGAAGCTAAGCTCTGCTTTTTTTACGGCGATAGAGCTGAAGGGGAATTCTATTGAGGCGGGAAGCGGGGTTAAGCTATCCAGGCTTATAAAGTTTTCTTTGGGTAAGTCGTTAACCGGGCTTGAGTTTTTATCCGGTATCCCCGGCACGCTGGGCGGAGCGGTAATGATGAATGCCGGATGCTGGGGCAGGGATATTGCTGATATAGTAAGCCAGGTTAAGGTGATGGATCTTAAGGGGCGTATAAAGGCCCTAAAAGGCAGGGACATCCCTTTTGGTTACCGTAAGAGCGGGCTGGGAAAATATATCATATTAAAGGCGAGGATAAGGCTTAAGAAAAGCGCCCGGGGGATTATTGAATGTAATATTAAAGATCATCTTTTAAAAAGGCGTAACAGCCAGGGCTTGACTTTTTATAACGCAGGGTGTATCTTTAAAAATCCTAAATCAGAATCTGCGGGCAAGCTTATTGAGTTGTGCGGATTGAAAGGCAAGCGAATCGGGGGGGCGTTTATTTCTCCCAGGCACGCTAATTTCATCCTTAATAGCGGTAATGCCAATTCAGGCGATGTGCTTAAGCTGATTTCTCTGGTGAAAAAGAGAGTAAAAAACAAATTCAGGCTGGCCTTAGAGCCGGAGATAAAAATATGGGGATAGAAAAATTCGGCAGGATAGGCGTCTTGATGGGAGGGCCTTCAAGCGAGAGGAAGATATCGCTTAAGTCAGGCAAGGCTGTTTTAGGGGCGCTAAGAGAGGCGGGGGTAGATGCGGTCCCGGTAGTTATCAAAGGTGACGGTTTCAGGGAGAATGCATCTTTGCTTAAGGCTAAGGGCATAGATTGCGCCTTTATTGCCTTGCACGGAAGGTTCGGTGAGGACGGGGGGATCCAGAAGATATTGAATAAACTTAAGGTCCCCTATACGGGCTCCGGCGTTAATGCCAGCAGGCTGGCTATGGATAAGGCCGCCTCGCGCAACATCTTTAAGAAGCACGGTTTGCACGTCCCCGGATTTAAGGTTATAAAAAAAGGCAGAAAGGCCCATAATCTTCATAAATTAAAATTTCCCCTGGTGGTTAAGCCCGCGCTTACCGGCTCCAGTATCGGAATTTCCATAGTTGATAACTATAAAAGTTTACTTATAGCAGTGAAGTCGGCCTTTAAATTTGATGACCGTGTAATAATCGAAGAATATATAAAGGGCAGAGAACTGACTGTGGGGGTGCTTGAGGACAAGCCGCTGCCGGTCATTGAAATTATTCCAAGGCATAGCTTCTTTGATTACCAGGCTAAATATAAATACGGCCTGGCAGATTATATCGTCCCGGCAAAGGTTTCGCCTAGTACCGCTATAAAGGTAAAGAGGGCGGCTTCCCTGGCGCATAAGCTTTTAGGCTGCTTTGGTTGTTCCAGGGTGGATATTATCCTTGATTGTAAGGGCAGGCCTTTTATACTTGAGGTAAACGCAATCCCGGGGCTGACTGCAACCAGCCTCTTGCCCAAGGCGGCAAAAGAGGCGGGAGTTGATTTTGTTAATTTATGTATCAGCTTAATAAATTTAGCTTATGAAAAGGCGAAAGGTTAACTTTCCTTCAAAATTATTAATTTATGCCCTGATCCCGGCAGTCGCCGCGGTATTTATTCTTGGCTATATCCGCAGGCTATTGGTTACTTCAGATTATTTCAGGGTTAAAGAGGTAACTTCTGTTGGAGGGGTAGAAGCGGATTTTCCCTACCTTAAGGGAAAGAATATTTTTCTGCTGGATTTGCCTTACGAGTCGGCGTATATCGCAAGGTTCTGCCCCGATTGTTTAAGGGTGAGGCTGGCACGGGTCCTCCCCGATAAAGTATTTGTAAGGTTTATTAAACGTAAAACATTGGCCCTGGTTGAACTTTACCGTTATTTTGCCGTCGATGAGAACGCGGTGCTATACGATACTGCATTAGCCCCTCTCGATTCAGGGGTCCCCCTGATTACCGGGCTGAAGTCAAAGCTCCCGCAGGTAAAAGTTGGCAGGGAATATAAAATCAAGGAATTGGCCCTGTCCCTGGATATTATCCGGGAAATGAGCAAGTTCGTTAACCTTAAAAGCTATCCTGCGCGAAGGATCGATATCGCCGGTTTAGACGATATTACTATTTTTATGATTGTCGATTCAGGCACTTCTATTTATTCCAACTGGCAAATGCCCCGGAAACAAAAAATACTTGAAGTAAGGATATCTCAGGGTAATATAATAGAAAAGATAGCGGTTATGTCGGGTTTAATAAACCAGGAGAAAGATAACCTGGGCAATATTAATTATATAGATTTAAGGTTTAAGGAGCCGGTAATTAAATTTAAAGATGCTAAGTAATTATATATGCGCGCTGGATATCGGGTCAAGCAAGGTTGCCGCGGTATTGGCCGAAATCAGAAAAAAGAAGCTGGCAAACTTTTTCTTTGAATCCGCGCCTATCAAGTCGGTTAAGGAGGGCGTGATAGTGGACTCCGCGGGGCTTACCAGCTCCATCGCCAAAATCCTTAAAAGCCTGAAGAATAAATCCGGGATTAATATTAAATTTGTATCGGTTAATATATCCGGGCAGGATATAATTACCAAGCACAGCCGGGCGATAATACCCCTTGCCGAAAGAGGGAATAAGATTATAACCCTTTCGGATATGCACCTGGTTAATGAACAGGCGCGGGTATTAGGCTCAAGCCTTGAGGATGAAATAATCCATATGATCCCTTTAGGCTATACCATAGATTCCAAGAGCAATATTGTCAATCCCCTGGGCCTTTATAGCCACAGGCTAGAGGTAGATCTGTATCTTCTCTGCGCCAGGCTTTCTTCGGTTCAAAGCCTAAGCCGCGTTATCAGCCAGTCTGGCTATGAAGTCAAAGACCTTTCTTTTTCCGGGATAGCTACCAGTAAGGCGGTATTCAGCCCGCAATTCAAAGAAGGGGTTAGCGTATTATGCGATTTGGGCAGTGACACAACCGAGCTTTTGATTTTCAGAGACGGGTTACTTAAGGACATAGAGATCCTTAAGTTAGGGGGAGGCCATTTGACTAGGGGGCTTTCGGATGCTTTGAAGATCCCGGCGGACTTGGCCGAGGATATTAAGCGCTCATACGGGGTTATCGGCAATCCGTTTGACATAGGAGAAGATAAGGAGATTCTTGTAAAGAAGAGTGAATTCTATAAGCCCATAAAACAGAGGTTAGTCTGCGAGGCCTTAACTTCTTCAGCCAACAAGGCCTGCGCGCAGATAAAAGGCGCCCTGGAGAAAAAAGTTGCCCTTTACGAAGTGAACAATTTCATTATTGTCGGCAGGACAATGCTCCTGGACGGATTTATCGAGAATTTTGAGCGCATATTAAGCCTTCCGGTTAAACTGGGCAGGCTCACTAACCTTGAGATCATATCCTTAATCATGGAAAACAGCGAGCTTTCCGGGCATAAATACCTTAAATATTTAACTTCTTTAGGGTTAATCTGCGAAGCCCTGGAGAAGAAGCCTTTAGGCATCCTTCCCCTGCACCAGCCGGCCAAGAATTTCCTTTTAAAGGCCTACAATAAAATAAAAGAGGTTTATCAGGAGTATTTTTAACGGGAAGAAACGCTCAAACCGGCAATATATTTATTGAAATCATGTTTTTAGTATAGTAATATAAACTAAGCACTGAATAAGTTTTTGTCCGGGAGGGCCGATTATGAGGGTGCAGACGAAATTAATTTCGCTCTTATTGATATTAAGCGTTATTTTTGCCGCGGGAAGGTATTTTTTCCAGTTGTTTGAAAATCAGCGGATGTTTGTCCTTTTCCGCGAGGATAACGCGGAAAAGAACGCTTACTTTGACAACCTTATTGAGCTTAAAGGAGCGTCTCTTGAAGCGTTGGCCTTTGATTACACTTACTGGGATGAAATGGTGGATTTTATCCGGGGTAAGAATAAGGCCTGGGCCGCGGCCAATTTAAATGATGATACCCTTAAGACTTATGAAGCGGACGCGATTTGGACCTACCGGCCTGACCTTTCCCTGGCCTATTTTACAGGCAAAGACAATGCCTCGGAGTTAAAAGGCCTGCCCGCGCTAAAGGATGTTATAAAGGGCGTTTTGCAGGGAGAGCGCTTTTGCCATTTCTTTATGGATACCAGGGCGGGGTTGATAGAGTTGCGCGGAGCCACTATCCATCCTACCGAAGACGTAAAAAGAATAACCCCGCCCCAGGGGTATTTTTTCTGCGCCCGCCTGTGGAATAAGGAATATACTGATGAACTGGTAAAGTTTACCGGAGGGGAAATAAAAACCAGCCCGGAAAAACCCCCTGTTTTGGATTTCGCCGCCCTGCTTAAAGATAATACCATTGCCTTTTCAAGGGAGCTTTCCGGCTGGGACGGGAAAACCGTCTCCTACGCGTATATAAGCATAGAATCCAAACTGCTAAAAAACTACAGGCTTTTTTCCAGGAACGCGGCGGCTATTTTTATCGTTTTCCTGGTCTTGGTCCTGGTTTTCGTGAGCATCTTCCTGGTTACTTCGGTCAGCGCGCCGCTAATGGCGGTCTCCCAGGCGCTAAAAACCGGAAAGCCGCCTTCTCCGGCCAGTCTTAAGGATACCAGTGAGTTCGGCGACATACTGCGTATGATCGCCGGATTTTTCCAGCAGAAAGACGCACTGGTCAGGGAGATAAACGAGCGCAAGAGGATGGTGGAGGAACGCGAAAATCTGATCAGGGAGCTTAAGGAGCAGCGCGAGTTGCTTAAGGCCCAGAAGCAGCAGCTTGAGGATTCCCACAGGGCGATTAAAAACGTCGCCGATGACCTTATACAGTCAAAAGATGCCCTGGAGTATCAGAATAAAACCCTGGAAGAGGTGAACAAGGAATTAGATGATTTTACCTATATTGTTTCGCATGACCTGAAGGAGCCGTTAAGAAGCATTGACGCTTATTCTAAATTCATAGCGGATGATTTCCAGGATAAATTGAGCGCGGAGAGCAAGCATTATCTTGGCCGGATCCGGGCAAACACGGAGAGGATGAAGAGGCTGATTGAGGACCTGCTGGACATATCCCGCCTGAAAAGAAGGGGCAGTGCCATTGCGGAGGTTGATTGTAAAGAGCTGGTTGAAGAAGCGAAAATGAGGCTGGAATACGCGATAAGGCAGAAGGGCGCGCAGGTCAAATTCGGCAATGAGCTTCCGAAGATATTCTGCGACCGCGTCAGGATGGCCGAGGTCTTTGTTAACCTGGTTTCAAACGCCCTTAAATTTAACGATAAACAGCATCCCGTGATTGAAATCGGCTGCAGCGAGAAGGACGGCTTCTTTGAATTTTACGTGAAGGACAACGGTATCGGGATCAAAAAAGAATATTTTGAGAAGATATTTGAGGTCTTTCAGCGCCTGGGGAAAAGAGAGGATACCGAAGGCACTGGGGCAGGGCTGACTATCGTCAAGAAAATAGTCCAGATGCACAGGGGAAAGATTTGGGTTGAATCGCTGCCGGGGGAGGGGACCGTTTTTTATTTTACCATCCCCAGGGAAAAGAGCGAAGTTATAGGAAAGAAGATGATCGGCGAGATTTTGCTTGAAAGAAACCTCATCAGCGAAGAGGATATCCGCAAGGCGCTGGAGGAACAGCAGGATATGGGCAGGGCTAAAGAAGGAGGACTGGATGAATGAGCCGCACAAGATGATCAAGATACTGTTGGTGGAGGATAACCCTGACGATATTGAGATAACCAAGAGGGCGCTTAAGGAAGCCAAGATTATCAATAAGCTCTGGATCGTCAGGGACGGGCAGGAGGCGCTGGATTTTCTGCAGCATAAGGGGGCGTATCGGGAACCATCTGACAGCCCAAAACCGGGGCTGGTGCTTTTAGACATTAATCTTCCCAAGGTCAAAGGCACCGAGGTGCTCAGGATAATCAAGCAGGACCCTGAATTAAAAAGGATACCCGTAGTTATACTGACTGTTTCCAAGCGGGATGAAGACGTGATCAAGAGCTATAACGACGGCTGTAACAGTTTTATTCAAAAACCGGTTAGCTTTGAAGGCTTCGTGGATGTAGTCAAGGAAGTGAGCCTTTATTGGGGGTTGTTGAATATTTTTCCGTATAACGGAGAGGGAAAAGAGGTTTAGTATTCCCTGCCTATGCCGATAAAAGTATTGTTGATTGAGGATAACCCCGACCACCTTGAGATCACCAAGAGGCTCTTGCGGAAATCCGATGAAAGCTACGAGGTGGACACAGCCGTGGATTCTGCCGGCGGCCTGAAACTGGCAGCCGAGGGCAGCTACGACGCGATACTCTGCGACTATCGCCTTCCGGACGCGACTGCCCTGGATATTTTAAAGGAAATGCATAAGGCCAATAACCAGGCCCCGCTTATCGTAATGACCGCTTTCGGTAGTGAGAAATTGGCGGTGGATTTGATGAAGGAAGGCGCGTCCGATTATATAGTCAAGGATATCGTCTTCCAGGATACCCTGGATATAATCATCAAGAAGTCCATTGACAGGTCCAGGATGAAGATGGAGAAGGAAAAGCTGGAGAGGGAGATATTCCAGGCATATGAACATCTTAAGGAAACCCAGGGCCAGCTTATCCAGGCGGAGAAAATGAACGCCATCGGGCAGTTAGCCAGCGGGGTAGCGCACGAAGTAAGGAACCCTCTTGGGATAATTATGCAGGGGATAAATTACCTGGAAGGCAGGTTATCCGGCAGGGAAGCGGAGATATCCAAAACTTTGGATATGCTTAAGACCAGCATAAAAAGGGCTGATGAGATTATCCAGTCTTTATTTGAATTTTCCCGCGCCTCCGGCCTTGAACTGCGGCCCATTGATGTAAACGCTGTCTTAGAGGTTTCGCTTAGCCTGTTGAAGGCGCGGTTTAAGTTTGAAGGGGTTGAGGTGGTTATGGACACCGGGCAGGGGCTGCCTATGGTGATGGCGGATAAAAACAAGCTGGAGCAGGTTTTTATAAATTTATTGCTTAACGCCCTCCAGGCAATGCCCGGGGGAGGCAGGATCACCGTGCGTTCTTACTCCACAAAATTTCTTGAGGCAAAAAACGGGGTGGGCAGGCGCGGGGAAGACTTTTTCAGCGTCGGTGAGGAAGCCGTAATTGTTGAAATTGAGGACACCGGGGAAGGCATATCCGAAGAAAACCTGAAGAAGGCCTTTGACCCGTTTTTTACCACTAAAGGGCCGCGCGACGGGGCCGGCCTGGGCCTCTCCATAGTCAAGAATATCATAAATATGCACCGGGGCCTGATAGAGATAGAAAGCAAAGAGGGCAAAGGGACAAAAGCCGTCGTTTCATTAAAGCTAAAAGGAGGCGCTGGTTATGGCTAAGGCAAGGATAATGATCATTGATGACGAGCCGGATTTTCTGGAGTTGACAAAAATGAACCTGGAAGGCACGGGGCAATTTGAAGTGATGGCCCTCTCCGGCGCCAAGGAGCTGTCAGCTTCGTTGCGCAGCTTTAAACCGGAACTTATCCTGCTTGATCTGCTTATGCCCGGTATAGGGGGCGTTGAGGTATGCGAAATTCTGAATAAAGACCCCGTCGGCCAGGGCGTGCCGGTAATAGTCGTCTCCGCGTTGAATAATACGGTTGACCGGCAGAGCGTTTTCCGGCAAGGGATCGTTGATTATATTGTAAAGCCCGTGGAAAAGGACGAGCTCGTTATCAGGATACAAAAGGCCCTGCAGAATAAATACGGCACCGTTGATTAAGTCCGCAGTATTTCCGCATCGTTTTTCCTTCCCGCGAAACTTATAAAGTTTTGATACTTCGGTTGACAATTTTGGAGTTGACAATACAGCAATAGTGTACCATAATATAGAACAGTTGAACCATGTTATGGAACATTAACTTATGGGGGGAAGCGTATGCTAATACCAATACAAAGAAGGAAGATATTAGAGGTTTTTGTGAGTGACCCCGCGAAGGAGATCCACTTGAGGGAGATCTCCAGGCTTTCAAAAGCATCTTTAAACAATGTTAACAATACCCTGCGACAGTTTGTGAAAGATGGCCTATTTAAACGGCGCGAAGTATCAAATATGTCTTTTTTTAAGCCCAATCTTGATAATGAAGATTTATTGAAACTTTTTGAATACCTTGAACTAAAAAGGAAAGATGAATTCTATGGTAAAAATAAAAACATTGCCCGCCTTTTACAGAAATATACCGCTAACGTCGTAGCTTTATCAAAGAGACAAATTCAGCTTGTAGTTCTTTTTGGCTCCGTGGCCAGAAATGAATGGGTAAAGGGCAGCGATATAGACATATTGGCCGTCAGTTCTAATAAAGATAGTGATGTTATTAATATCTTAAATAAAGCCAAGATAGACGTGAGCCCGCTTTTGGAGATCCGGCCTGTCTCAACAACGATAGAAAAATTTACTGAAGGCCTTAAGAAGAAAACTGAGTTTTATTATGAGCTATGGAACGACAGAATTGTTTTATATAATGAATCATTGTTTTGGAAACTAATCAGGGAGGAGAATAAAGAATGACAAAAGATATAGAAAGAATATTACATGGATGCTTTCATCCAAAGGAAGGCCGGGCAAATCTCCATAAGATACTGGTTGACGCAGAAAGGGCAAGACAGCATATTGATAAGGCTCGTAAAAACTTGCGGGCGATGAAGATAATGTTCGGGAACGATCTATTTGATTGGACAATTATCTGCGGGTATTACGCTATGTATCATGCTGTCTTGGCAGCTTTGTTTAAGATAGGTATTCGCGCTACGGCTCATTATTGCGCCATAGCGGCATTTAAAGAGTTTTATGTTAAGAGGGGAAAGGCCAGTCCTGAGTATATTACCTATATTAAGAGGGCAAAGCAACTTGAGCAAAAATACGCCAATACGCTGGAAAAAGCACAAGAGGATAGGGTGGTAGATCAATACGGGATTGAAGTACTTACCAATGATGATGCGGAATGGATATTAGAAGACGCAAAAGATTTTGTTCTTAAAATAGAGGAAGTATTGGCGGAGCCCTAATTTCAAAAAGACTTGAAATTCCCCGAAAAATATGTTAAACTTCCGTAAAATCAGGTAAGCGCTCATGCTGGAGGGCAGAGCGTATTAGAAGCAGTTTAGAACCAGAATGCCACGAAAACACAAGAGGTCGGCTTTTTGGTTTTTTTATTCTTCCGATACTAAAGAGATTAAAAAAGGAGTTAGCAAATGAGCGCTAAAATAAGGAAAGTTTTATCTTTAGCCCTGGCTATCAGCTTGCTTTTTCAGCAAATGGGCTTTGCCCAGCTTGCCGCAGAACTAAATATTGCCAGCCATCTTTCCATGGCGGCCGGGAATCTTACGGTTGAAAAATTCCGTCCTGCCTGCCTGCGCTATTTTTCTTATGACAATTCAAACGATAGATTTAAGCTCCTTTTGGATAAGGGTGACTTAGCCCGGGGGCAGTCCCCCTCGGGGAAAGCCACCGAAGAGAGATTTCAAGCAGAAGGCAGAATGCTCCTGGACTACTTCTTGGTAGGCATAACCCTGCCTGATTCAGCCTTTTGGGTCAACTTAAGGCCTGATTCCGAAGGGCAAATCATAGACCTCTACTTAGAAAAAACTGATGTCGGTAAGATTATGCTTGAGGCAGACCTGCAGCTTAAAAAGGATACTGCCGCAATGACTTCTCCCGCTACTGCGCAGGGAAAGGAATACTGGGACAGGCTTTATAAAAAGGCAGCAGAGCTTTACGGCTATGATAATGTCAGCATACCGACCTTGACACGTCCCTGGATAGTGCCGGGTGAGATAATTGTTAGGGAATCTAAAGGCTCAGCCTATGTCTATAAAGCTAATCTTAAGGTAATGCTGGAGCAGGACTATTTACGAGGGGTAAGTGGTAAGGGGCCAGAGTTAGCCCAGTATGAATTTAAGGACGAACGCGCCAAGGCGCTGAATGAATATTCCAGTCAGCTTATCCGTGAACTGATTATTCCTAAACTTGCCAAAGAGGTAAATTCCAGCAAAAGATACGCTGCGCTGCGCCAGGTATATTATTCTTTAATTCTTTCCCGCTGGTTTAAGCTGCGTTTTAAGGGGTTGTCCTCGAAGGGTACTGTCCCTGGTTTTATCAGCCGCATAAACACAGGAGATCTTACTAACCTCACCTCTAAAGATTCCTGGACAAAAACAGATTATTTTAAACAATACCAGAAATCCTTCGCCGAAGGCGAATACAATATCCAGCAGCCGGTTTATACTCCTACCGGACAAGTGATTAGAAGCTACTTTTCAGGCGGCATACAGATGGCTAGCAGCGCGATTAATCCGGATAGATTTACGAATAAAGCCGTACCTGCGGGGCTGATTAATGCAGGTTTCTTAATGCAAGGCGGCCCTAAAGGAATAGCGGTTCCGGTTGCCGCCTCGCCGGTAGCTGACGCTGAACAACAACTACTAGAGTTTTTAGAGGGTGACCCCAGCAAGCCCATCGGATTCTTAGCTAAGGGTGTTAAAGATATCGTCAATGCTATTCGGTCTTCTAAAATCGAGGATACGTATAGAATCTTAGTTCAATTTCAGAACCAACTTAGCGGCTATGCCGCGAATATAGAGGAGGTAGGCAAAGAGGGTGAAGAATGGGATGAGAATACTGAAAAATATGAACAGAGGGCCCTGGCAAGGGATTTGTATTATCGTATCCTTCCTGATATTAAAGAGGCACTGGCGAATAAACTAAGTAAAGCGAAGCCGCAATCCGCCTCCTCGCCGGTGACGGTTGAGGAAGTTATAGCGCTGGGGGAGAGTATAACAGAAGAGGATGAGGGATTTGGCGCCAGCTCGGCGATTTCCATTGTTAATAAAAGAATAAAAGAATTAGAAGACTCTATAGCCGAACGTTATAAGCGCATAGACCAGATTTTAGAAGATATGGCTAATAATGATAAAAGTATTCAGAATTTAAGAGCGAATCCCCATTATCTTTCTATCCCAGGAAGTCAAGGGTTGAATGATTTACGAGATTTAAAAATACAGAACGAAAACAATTATGCAGCAATTTTAAGAATACGAGAGCACATTAGTGAAAGGGAGCGTGAGTTAAGTAGTCTTAAAAAGAGGACAGAAAAATCCAGCTCGGCGGTGGAGGTGCTCGCTAATATTAATGGCCTGGAGACGAAAGAAATCGTCGTTCCTGATGCAGCAGCCAATGGGCAAGCCAAGATCGCCGTTTATGATATTCATGGTGAAGAAAGACTGGATAAGGGGGCAATACTCGTTTTAGATAGTCAAGGGTGGAGTTTGCGCGTGCAGGAATTTACTATTTCCGGTGAAAGAAATGGCGTTATTACCGGTACCTATAGCTTTCAGGATGAGACCGCGCTAACTTTTGAATACCGCATAAAGGACGGAAAAATTATCCTTAAGTCTTATATGGGCAGTTATAGGGTGACATTGGAACCGTTGAAGGCCAGCTCGGCGGTGGAGGCAACACCTCCGGAGAATACAGGTGGAATTGATTTCCGCGCCTTGCCGATGATTATCCAGCCGATGGGAAACTTCAAGGGGCTGAATTTCCAGCTTCCGCAGTTAAGCCGGGCAGAATTGGAAAAGGTAGATGTCGCCTTAGGAATACAGCAGATTAAGAAGATGGTGCAGGGAGGCATTCTTCCTTCCGGAGAAAGAGTCAAAGAGTTGGTCGCTGCCTGCGTACAGAAGGGCGAAATCAATGCCTACGCCGATAATCTTTTGCTTTCCCTGGTAGATATTTTGAAGTTGGAAGAAGAGAACGCCTGTGAGAGCCAGCCGGAATTGCGGGAAGCGCTGGTGATCGTTGATTCAATAAGTTAAGAAGCTATCCTGTTTTTCCTCCTGATTTTTAAGGGATTAGTCAATAGATCCTTACCCCCCTGAGCCAAAGAAGCAAGGTAATGTTTAAGTAGTAAGTCTAAGTCAACAACAGTCGTCATTAGTAATCGTTTATCTAAATCAGGTTTCTTTTCTTGGGC
>JBAZGD010000009.1:6717-34033 GCA_041653055.1 Candidatus Omnitrophota bacterium | reverse complement strand
CAAACCAACGGCTATTCCAATTACGGATAAAACCTAATCTTAATACTAAAGGACTGACCTTTTGACCCATTATTTATTCTCCTGATCTTTTAAATCCAGCTCTATCTTGATATGAGCGGTTCTTTTAAGTATTGACTGCGCCCTTCCGAAAGCCGCCGCCTTAAACCTCTTCCATCTGGGGCCGGGATTACATGTTATCTTTGAAATATAAAGCTGCTCTGCGTTAAACCCCTTAACCTTGGCATTAGCAATGGCGGATTTAAGTATCTTTATAAGGTATTCCTTCGGGCGCTTATTAAGATGGAATAATATGCCTACTGCCTCTTTGGCATCTTTGTTACGTATTAAATCCATAACCTGCGATACCTTTGAGGGGGATATTCTTAAGAATTTTCCTTCAGCCTTGCTTATCATATCTTCCTTTTATGTTTTCTCTGCTGCCTTTTTAGCTTTTACGCCGCCGTGTTTTCTGAAAATACGCGTGGGTGCGAACTCACCCAGCTTATGCCCTACCATATTTTCGGTTACAAATACCGGTATATGCCTTTTACCATCATAAACAGCAAAGGTAAGCCCCACAAAATCAGGTATTACGGTTGAGCTTCTCGCCCAGGTTTTAATCGCCTGGCGGGTACCGGTTTTACGCTGCTGGTCAACCTTTCTCAATAACCTTTCTTCAACATAAGGGCCTTTTTTCAATGAACGTGGCATATTTTATTTCCTTCTCTTAAGTATAAATTTGTTAGAATACCTGTTAGGATTTCTGGTTCTATAGCCCTTGGTTGGCTTACCCCAGGGAGTTACCGGATGAGGGTTGCCTTGAGGAGATTTACCTTCACCGCCGCCATGCGGATGATCAACAGGATTCATTACAACGCCTCTAGACTGAGGCTTTACGCCTAACCACCTGTTTCTCCCGGCCTTGCCCAGATAAAGCGCCCCATGATCAACATTACCTACCTGCCCTATTGTAGCGTGGCAATCTAAGCTAACCAGCCTTACCTCTCCGGAAGGAAGCTTGATATGCGCGTATTCTCCTTCTTTAGCCATAATCTGCGCGCTTGAACCTGCGGAACGCACAATCTGGCCGCCACAGCCTTTTTTTAATTCTATATTATGAATCATTGTGCCGGATGGAATATTTCTTAACAGCAGGCAATTACCTGTTATAATCTCTGCGTCTTTCTGCTTAGAGGATATAATGCTCTGCCCCACCGTTAAGCCCACCGGTGCCAATATATACCTTCTTTCCTTGTTCGGATATTCAACTAAGGCTATACGGGATGAACGATTAGGGTCATACTCGATAGCTATAACCTTGCACGGAGATTCAAACAAATCCCGCTTGAAATCAATAAGCCTGAGCATGCGCTTATGTCCGCCGCCGCGATGCCTTGAGGTAATCCTTCCGTAGGCATTCCTTCCGCCGCTCTTCTTCAGGGGCAACAAAAGTGATTTCTCCGGAGCAGACTTTGTAATCTCCTTAAAATCCGGGCCCGTCATATGGCGGCGCGATGGTGTTGTAGGTTTAAAATATTTTAGTCCCATAATTTTCTAAGCTACAGAGATTTTCTGGCCTTCCTTTAAAGTAACTACTGCCTTTTTAAGCTCGGGGGTCCTCCCCAAATGATAACGCACCCTCTTTAACTTACCCGCAGAGATAAAGGTGTTAACATCCTGGACCTTCACCTTATAAACCTCTTCAACCGCACGTTTAATCTGAATCTTATTTGCCGCCGGATTAACCAGAAAGAGATACTTCCCGCCTGTTTCATATTGGGTCGACTTTTCCGTGCGTATTAAAGCCTTAATTATATCTTGTGCGTAGTTCATATCTTTAGCCTGTCTATTAGCTTAGTTAAAGCGCCCCTGGTAATTACCACCTTCTTGCTTTTAAGGACCTCGTAAGCATTTGTATTTTGAGCGATATTATACTCGATGAAATCAATATTCCTTAAGGAGAGCTTTAGGCTTTCCTGTAATTTATCCAATAACAAAAGCACGCTGGCCTTATCCTTGGCATTGGTTAATTTAAGGTTAGAGAACACCTTTAACGCGTCTTTTACCTTGGGCTTTTCAATATTCAGGGCATCTAAAACAATCAGGCTATTTTCATTTACTTTTGCATTTAAACTTGACCTTAAAGCTAAGAGCTTAATCTTATTAGGAATAGTGTAGGAAAAGTCCCTTGGGTGAGGCCCAAAAACAACGCCGCCATGGCGCCATAAAGGCGAACGAGTGGAACCTACGCGTGCCCTCCCGGTACCCTTCTGCTTCCAGGGCTTTTTTCCGCCCCCGGATACTTCCCCCCTGGTCTTGGTTGCGGCAAGGCCCCTTCTGCTATTGGCACGATAAAGATTGACCGCCTGATATATGGCATCATTATTTACTATCCCGTCAAAAACCGAAGGATTTAACTTAATGGTATCAATCTCTTTTCCTTCAGCGTTAAATATAGGTAAGGTTTTTGCTTCCATTTTCTATTTTTTTGCCTTCTCGCCTAAAGCAACCTGTGCTTTATTTGTTTTATTAACCTTCTTTTTGGCCTTCCTGATCATAACATAGCCGTTTTTACAACCAGGAATAGCGCCTTTTACTAAAAGAATATTGTTCTCAAGATCAACCCTGACTACCTTTAAATTCTGCAAGGTTACCCTCTGCGCTCCCATATGCCCGGGCATATGATGCCCCCTCCAAACTCTTCCGGGAGTTGTGGTTGAACCTATGGAACCAACGCGGCGATGAGAAGTCGAACCATGAGTCATAGGGCCGCCCTTCCAATGCCAGCGCTTCATGCCTCCCTGGAAACCTTTACCTATGGATACGCCTGTAACATCGACAAAATCTCCGGATGAGAAAATATCCGCCTTCAATTCATCCCCAACCTGATATTCTTTAGCGGGGTTTTTAGGGACTTCCCTTATAACCTTGCAACAGGCTATATTCAATTTCTTAAAGTATCCTGCGATGGGTTTTTTAAGGCGTTTTTCGCTTATCTGCGCAAAACCAAGCTGTAAACTTTTATCCTTTACCGCTAAGACCCAACAAGGTCCGGCCTCTATGGCTGTCACATTGACATACGAGCCATCTTCGGCAAAGACCTGGGTCATTCCTATTTTCCTGCCTAACATACCTGTCATTTTATCTCTACGTCTACTCCTGCCGGCAAATTAAGCTTTCTTAACGAATCAATCGTCTTTGCTGTAGGCTCAAATATATCAATGAGCCTTTTATGCGTAGAGAGCTCAAATTGCTCGCGTGATTTTTTATCAATTACCGGAGAACGCAAAACAGTATATACCTGGCGCTTTTTAGGCAAAGGTACAGGGCCGGATATTTTAGCACCGGTCCTTTTTACCGTTTCAACAATCTCTAAGACCGCCTGATCCAGTAAGCGATGATCATAGGCCTTTAACTTTATGCGTATCTTCTGCTCGTTTGACATATTCTTAGGCAATAACCTCGGTAACTACACCTGCACCTACCGTATGCCCGCCTTCACGGATAGCAAAACGCGACTCCTTCTCCATGGCGATAGGTATAATTAATTCAACTTCAAAAGTCACATTGTCTCCGGGCATAACCATCTCAACGCCCGCAGGCAAAGCAACATTACCGGTAACATCAGTAGTCCTAAAATAAAACTGAGGCCTGTAACCTTTAAAAAATGGCGTATGCCTTCCGCCTTCCTCTTTCGTCAGGATATAAACCTGGGCCTTAAACTTGGTATGCGGAGTAATGGATTTCGGGGCGGCGATAACCATGCCGCGCTCAATATCCTTTCTCTCAACGCCTCTTAATAAAAGGCCTACATTATCTCCTGCCTGGCCTTCATCGAGAAGCTTACGGAACATTTCAATGCCGGTAACAACCGTAGATTTTACTTCCGGCCTTAAACCGACTAACTCAACGGTATCGTTAAGCTTGACCTTGCCACGCTCAATTCTTCCTGTTCCTACCGTACCCCTGCCTTCGATGCTAAAGACATCTTCAACAGCCATAAGTAAAGGCTTATCGAGGTCTCTTACCGGTAAAGGTATAAAATCATCGCAGGCCTTGATCAAATCTAAAATTGGCTTGCAATCAGCGCTATTAGGATCATTAGCAGCTGCCAACGCCTTGGATGAGCTTCCTCTGATAATGGGAGTCTTATCTCCCGGGTAACCGTATTTAGTAAGCAACTCCCTGATTTCCATTTCTACTAAATCAAGAAGTTCATTATCAGTAACTAGATCCACCTTATTTAAAAATACGACCATAGAGGGAACGTTGACCTGGCGCGCCAAAAGAATATGCTCTCTGGTCTGAGGCATAGGGCCGTCGGCAGCGGAAACAACCAGTATGGCGCCGTCCATCTGGGCCGCGCCGGTAATCATATTTTTGATATAGTCGGCATGCCCGGGGCAGTCGATATGCGCGTAGTGGCGTGAATCTGATTCGTACTCAACATGGGCAACGGAAATAGTAACAACCTTTGTCTCATCCCTTACTGTACCGCCCTTAGCGATATCTGCGTATTCCCTGGCTGTTGCCTTACCCATCTTCGCTAATACGTTAGTAATCGCGGCGGTCAAGGTAGTCTTTCCGTGATCAATATGCCCAATAGTCCCGATATTTACGTGTGGCTTACTTCGTACAAACTTTTCTTTAGCCATTTCTTTTCCTCCTTATTTTTAAAGACTCTTTCTCGTAGAACCCGTAGAAGCAAATCCTGTAATAATCTTTTCTGATATATGTGAAGGCACTTCCGCGTAAAAAGAAGGCTCCATTGTATACGATGCGCGCCCTTGTGTCAAGGATCTTAATATGGTTGCGTAATTAAAAACCTCAGCCAGCGGGATGTTTGCCCGGACAGTGCGCAGGTTAAGCCGCTGCGCGAGAGAAGCTATTTTTGCCCGTCGAGAACTTAAGTCACCGATAACCTGCCCCATGAATTCTTCCGGCACAACAACTTCGATGTCCATAATCGGCTCTAATAAAATCGGCCCGGCTTTTCTTAAACCTTCGCTGAATGCTAATGAACCGGCCATCTTGAAAGCCAATTCGGATGAATCAACTTCATGAAAAGAACCGTCGACCAGAACAACCTTTACATCGGTAACAGGATATCCGGCCAATACTCCGCTCTTTGCAGAGCCCATAACACCCTGCTTTACCGCGGGGATAAATTCACGCGGGATTGCGCCGCTTTTAATTTTATCTTCAAAGGTAATTCCCGCACCCGGGGTTTCTTGCGGTTCCATCTCCAGAACACAATGCCCATACTGGCCTCGCCCGCCGCTCTGCGAAATAAACTTGCCCACTGACCTGGTTTTCTTAGTTAAGGTCTCCCTATAAGCAACCTGCGGCTGGCCTACCTGAGCCTCTACATTAAACTCACGTAAAATCCTGTCTATAATAATCTCCAGATGCAGCTGCCCCATACCGGCAATAAGCGTTTGGCCGGTCTCCTGGTTATAGCTTACGCGAAAAGATGGATCCTCTTCTTCTAATTTATGCAAGGCCAATCCAAGTTTCTCCTGCGCGTCTTTTGACTTTGGCTCGATAGCCTGTTGAAGTACCGGCTCAGGAAAACGCATTGCTTCAATAAGTATGGGGTTCTTTTCCGTACAAAGCGTCTCTCCGGTCTTAGTCTCTTTTAGCCCTACCGCAGCAGCAATCTCTCCGCAGCTGATACTACTAGCTATCTCCTGGTGATTAGCATGCATTTTAACAATCTTGGTAACCCTCTCCCTTATTCTTTTAGAAGCATTATAAATATATGAGCCTGCCTCCAGGGTCCCGGAATAAACACGTACATAATTGATCTTTCCTACATACGGATCTGTCGCCACCTTAAAACAAAGTGCGCAAAAAGGGGCTTTTTCCAAAGCCTTGATCTCCTCAAACTCGCCGGTCTCAGGATGTATACCCTTAATAGCAGGCACATCCAAAGGAGAAGGCAGGTAATCCTTGACCGCATCTAAAACTAACTGCACGCCTTTATTCTTAAAGGCAGAACCGCAGAGAACCGGAACAAACTTATTGGAAACAACGCTTCTTCTTATTGCCGACTTTAATTCCGCGGCACTGGTCTCTTTACCATGGAGGTAATCCTCCATAATCTTATCATCTACCTCTGCCAGGCGCTCTACCATAACCGTATGCAGTTTCATGACCTCAGGCATTGCCTCAGGAGGGATTTCCCTTACCTCCATCTCCTTGCCTAAATCATCCTTATAATATAACATCTTTTTTTCAATCAGATCAACAATACCGTTAAAGGTATCCTCTTTGCCTAAGGGGTACTGTATAGCTGCAGCGTTTGTTCCCAGCCTCTTATGCATCTGGTCAATTACTTCCAAGAAATTAGCTCCTGTCCTGTCCATTTTATTAACAAAGGCAATCCTGGGGACCTGGTAACGGTCAGCCTGCCGCCAAACAGTCTCTGTTTGCGGCTGTACCCCTCCGACTCCGCAAAAAACCACCACCGCGCCGTCCAACACCTTCAAAGATCTCTCTACCTCAATAGTAAAATCGACATGGCCGGGGGTATCGATAAGATTAATGCTGATATCCTTCCAGGTACAAGTAGTAGCGGCAGAGGTAATAGTAATGCCTCTCTCCTGCTCCTGGACCATCCAGTCCATAGTAGCAGTCCCGTCATGCACTTCACCCAGCTTATAATTCTTACCCGTATAAAATAATATACGTTCGCTGGTTGTGGTCTTACCGGCATCTATATGCGCGATAATCCCGATATTCCTTAATTTCTCTAAAGCTGTCTTTTCCATTACCACCTAAAATGCGCAAAGGCCTTATTGCTCTCGGCCATCTTATGCGTATCATCCCTCTTTTTAATTGCCGAGCCCTCTCCCTTATAAGCGGAGATGATCTCTTCGGCTAACTTTTGTTCCATGGGCTTGCCTTTTTTATTCTGGGCAAAATCACGTATCCAGCGCAGGGCAATTGAAGTGCCGCGTTCCTGGCGTACCTCAATAGGAACCTGATAAGTTGCCCCGCCTACGCGCCTGGGCTTAACTTCAAGGCGCGGCCTGGCATTATCTAACGCCTTATAAAAAACCTTCAGAATATCCTGTTCGTTTAAATTCTTCTGCACAATCTCAAAGGCACCGTAAACTATTCTCTCGGCTATGGATTTCTTACCCTTAAGCATAACCATATTCACAAACTTAGCCACTACCTTGCTATTGAACTTTGGGTCAGCTAATATTACTTTTTCCTGAGCTTTTCTTCGTCTCATTTCGGCCTCTTCGCTCCGTATTTAGAACGCCCTCTCCTTCTGGCAGCTACGCCTGCGGCATCCAATGTGCCCCTTACTATATGATACCTTACACCAGGTAAATCCTTAACACGCCCACCCCTGACTAAAACAATGGAATGCTCCTGTAAATTATGGCCCTCCCCGGGTATATAAGCAGTTACCTCGATTCCCGTTGTAAGCCTTACCCTGGCAATCTTACGAAGGGCTGAGTTAGGTTTTTTAGGGGTCATGGTACGTACCTGCAGGCAAACCCCTCTTCTCTGAGGACAGGCCTTTAAGGCAGGCGACTTGCTCTTTTTATTCTTTGATATCCTTCCGGCTCTGATTAACTGTAAAATTGTAGGCATTTTTCAATCTTCCTGTTCTTAGTTTTCCTGTTTTTCAGCTGAATCCGCGCTTACCTTCTCCGATGCCGTTTTCATAACCTCAATATCCCTATGGGTATAAAAACCCGTTCCTGCCGGGATTAAATGTCCGACGATAACATTCTCTTTCAATCCAAAAAGCTCATCGCGCTTTCCGGATGTTGCAGCTTCGGTTAATACCCTGGTTGTCTCCTGGAAGCTGGCCGCAGAGATGAAACTCTCGGTAGTCAGGGATGCCTTGGTTATACCTAACAGCAAAGGTGTCGCCACCGCAGGTTTCTGGCCTTTCTTAATAACCCGGGTATTCTCTTTCTGGAATGTCCATTTATCCACCTGCTGGGTTGCCAAAAACTCTGTTTCACCCGGGTCTTCAACCCTTACCTTCTTGAGCATCTGGCGGATAATAACTTCGATATGCTTATCATTAATACGTACACCCTGCAGGCGGTAAACTTCCTGGACCTCATTAACTAAATACTCCTGCAAAACCTTATCACCGCAAACCCTTAAGATATCCTGTAAAACTACCGGGCCCTCAGTTAACTGTTGTCCGGCATCTACCCTATCACCCTTATAAACGTTAGGATGCTTTCCGTGAGGTATAACGTATTCCCTTTGCATACCCGTAGTTGATTTTACGATAATAACACGCTGGCCCTTTTTAGTTTCGCCGAATTCTATAAAACCGTCAATTTCGCTGATTACGGCCGGATCCTTGGGCCTCCTTGCTTCGAATAACTCGGCTACACGAGGAAGGCCTCCGGTAATATCCCTGGTCTTAACTACCATACGGGGTATCTTTGCTAAAAGGTCGCCGCCATTTATCTGCTGCCCGTCTTTTACCAAAATATGCGCGCCGATAGGAATCGGATAAATCCCGGAAACTTCATTGGACGAATCAAGGACAACAATTTGAGGATGATATTCCTGCTTATGCTCTACAACTACCCTCTCGGTAAGCTTGGTAACTGAATTCAATTCTTCCTTTACCGTAATATCCTCTTTTAAATCTTCATATTTAACCGTACCGGCAACTTCTGTTAAAACCGGTATAGTATAAGGATCCCACTGGATAAAAGCAACATCCTTATTAATCTCTCCACCGTCTTCAATACCGATAAAAGCACCCTGGGGAACAGGGAAACGCTCTAATTCCCTTCCCTGCTTATCGTTAATACTGACGGATCCGTTACGGTTCAAAACGACAAATTCCTTATTCTTGGCGGTTACCCTCAAACTATGATACTTGATAACGCCTTTATTCTTTGACTTTATGAAAGACTGCTCAACTTTTCTGGAAGCGGTACCGCCGATATGAAAGGTTCTCATGGTTAACTGAGTTCCGGGCTCACCGATACTCTGTGCGGCTATTACGCCCACTGCCTCACCAAGCTCAACCATCCTTCCCGTAGCCAGATTCCTACCGTAACACTTAGTACAAACTCCGCGCCCGTTTTCACAGGTCAATACGCTGCGGATACGTATCTTCTCAATCCCCAGCTTCTCAATCATATCCGCGCATTCTTCGGTTATCTCGCTGCCTGCCTCAACAATAACCTCATCAGTAATAATATCAACTATGTTATCCAAAGCAACTCTGCCTACAATACGGTCCTTTAAGGAAACAACCTCCTCGTCGCCTTCAATAATAGCGGCGACAGTAATACCGTTTAATGTGCCGCAATCCTCTTCTGCGACAATGACTTCCTGCGCGACATCTACGAGCCTACGGGTTAAATAACCTGCATCGGCTGTCTTTAACGCGGTATCCGCCAAACCTTTTCGCGCTCCGTGGGTAGAAATAAAATATTCTAAAACATTTAAGCCTTCCCTGAAATTAGCCGTAATAGGGCTTTCGATAATTTCACCTGAAGGCTTTGCCATAAGCCCCCTCATCCCGGCAAGCTGCCTTACCTGAAGCCTGGAACCTCTAGCCCCGGAATCGGCCATCATGAATATAGGGTTAAACCTATCCATACCCTTAAATAAAAGATCGGAGACCTGGTCTGTAGCGTGCGTCCAGATATCGATTATCTTGGCTTTTCTTTCACTATCGGTAATAATACCTTTACGGTACTGGTCCTCTACCTTAGCCACTTTTTGCTTGGCATCAACCAAAACTTCTTTTTTCTCTTCGGGGACACATAGATCATCAATGCCTATAGATATGCCGCCTAAAGTACCCATCTCAAAACCAAGTTTCTTAACATCATCTAATAAGGTAATCGTAGCGCCGTGGCCAAACCTCCTATAACACTCCACAACGATATCCGAAACCCTTGTTTTATTAAGCTCCTTATTTACATAACCGAATTCAGCGGGCAGAACCTGGTTAAAAATAACCCTACCCACAGTAGTAGTAATATTTTGTTTAAGCGCGATAAGCTTTTTATCGTCCAGGTCAAAAAGGTTATGGATCCTTAGGGTAATAGCAGCATTCAGGTTAACCGCGCCGTCATTATAGGCAATTATTACTTCATCGCTGTTTGAAAAAGCCTTTCCTTCTCCCTTAGCTCCCGCCTTCTCCTTGGTTAAATAAGATACGCCCAGAATAATATCCTGCGTAGGCGCAACCACCGGCCTCCCATCAGCAGCAGAAAAAACATTATTCGCCGAAAGCATCAATATCTTAGCCTCTAGCTGTGATTCCAGGGAGAGCGGAACATGCACCGCCATCTGGTCTCCGTCAAAATCTGCATTAAAAGCAGTACAAACCAAAGGATGTATTTTGATAGACTTACCTTCTATCAGGAGGGGCTGAAATGCCTGGATGCCTAAACGATGCAGCGTGGGCGCACGGTTTAAAAGAACCGGATGGTCCTTAATTACCTCGTCAAGAATATCCCAAACCTCAATCTTGCCGCGCTCTACCATCCTGCGGGCCCCTTTTATGGTATGCACAAAACCTTTTTCTCTTAACTTCTTTATAATGAAGGGCTCGAACAGCTCCAAGGCCATCTGTTTAGGAAGCCCGCATTCATGAAGCTTTAATTCCGGCCCCACGACAATTACGGAACGGCCAGAATAATCAACGCGCTTACCCAAAAGATTCTGCCTGAATCTTCCCTGTTTCCCTTTTAACATATCGGAAAGGGATTTTAAAGGGCGGTTATTAGCACCCATTACTGCCTTACCATGCCTTCCGTTATCCAGCAAGGCATCAACAGCTTCTTGCAGCATGCGCTTTTCATTGCGGATAATAATCTCAGGCGCGTTTAACTCTACCAGCTTCTTCAAACGGTTATTACGATTAATTACGCGGCGATACAGATCATTAAGATCAGAAGTTGCGAACCTTCCGCCATCAAGAGGAACTAAGGGCCTTAAATCAGGGGGGATAACCGGGACAATATCCAATATCATCCATTCCGCATGATTACCGGATTTCTTGAAATCTTCGACAACCTTAAGGCTTTTTAAAACCTTACGGTTGCCTAAGGCATCCTTGGATTTCTCAAGGCTCTTGCGCAACTTCCTGCACTGGGCATCTAAATCCAGATCCTTCAGAAGTTCCCGTATTGCCTCAGCCCCGATCCTGGCCTTAAAATTAGAGCCGTACTTCAAAAGGGCCTCTTGGTATTTTTCTTCCGAAAGGAGCTCTTTCATCTTTAAGGTAGTTGTACCGGGGTCAACAACTACATACTCCTCGTAATATATAATCTTCTCTAGATCGCGTAAACCTATATCTAAAAGTGCCGCCATGCGGGAAGGGACCGCCTTAAAGAACCAGATATGGGTAACCGGTGTTGCCAGGTCAATATGGCCCATTCTCTCTCTTCTTACGCTTGAGCGGTCAACAGTCACCTGGCAGCGGTCGCAGGTAATACCCTTAAACTTGATACCTTTATATTTTCCGCAATTACACTCCCAATCACGGACAGGCCCGAATATCTTTTCACAGAATAATCCATCTTTTTCCGGTTTTAAGGTACGGTAATTAATGGTCTCGGCCTTCTTTACTTCACCCTTAGACCATGACTTTATTACCTGCCCGGAAGCGATCTTTATTGAAATACTATCAAATGAAACTATCTCATCCATATCTAGCTACCTATCCTTATCTTGTCGTGGGACAGCCCCCGTTCGGGGACAGCCCCTACTGACAATACTTATTTAGCTTTCTCTGTCCGGATATCCAATCCCAGACCCTGCAATTCTTTAATCAAAACATTAAATGACTCAGGGGTACCGTGAGTCAAACGCTGTTCGCCTTTAACAATGGCCTCGTAGATCCTGGTCCTTCCCGAAACATCGTCACTCTTAACCGTCAGCATCTCCTGAAGGCTGAATGCCGCACCATAAGCTTCCAGGGCCCAAACCTCCATCTCTCCCAGCCTCTGTCCGCCAAATTGCGCTTTACCGCCTAAGGGCTGCTGAGTAACTAATGAGTACGGGCCGATAGAGCGCGCGTGTATCTTTTCGTCAACTAAATGGATAAGCTTCATAATATACATATAGCCGACAGTAACTCTATGGTTAAATGGTTCGCCTGTATACCCGTCGTAAAGGGTAGTCTTTCCGTCTTCCGGCAAACCTGCTTTCTTAAGCATATCCTTGATCTCTGCCTCGCTTGCTCCGTCAAAAACCGGAGTACCTACATACAGGCCTAACATTTTAGCTGCCCAGCCTAAATGACATTCTAATATCTGCCCTACATTCATACGGGAAGGAACGCCTAAAGGATTAAGGACTACCTCAACCGGAGTACCATCAGCCATATAAGGCATATCCTCTTCCGGAACTATCCTGGCTACAACACCCTTATTCCCATGGCGCCCGGCAAGCTTGTCCCCCTCAGCTATCCTACGCTTAGTGGCAATATAAACTACCACCCTCTTTAAGACTCCCGCAGGAAGCTCATCCCCGCGCCTTACCTTCTCAATCTCCTGCTCCTCTTCTGAAATCAGTTCTTGCACCTGCTCGTCAAAAGAAGCAGCCAAAATCTTCGCCTCTTCATTATCGCTAAAATCATACTTCTCAACCCTCTTCTTATCTACCCCCAAAAGCTGAGAAAGCCTTACTATCTTTTCTGTCTGAACAAATTCGATCTCTTGCTTATAATAAGCTTTTAATTCCCGTATCTTGGATAATTCTTTTGTTTTCTCTTCTTTTGTCTTCCTGCCGCGGTCCTTACGGGAAAAGACATGCACATCTATGACAACACCCTCAACACCCGGAGGCACTATAAGCGATGTATCGCGTACGTCTCCGGCCTTCTCTCCGAATATAGCCCTCAAGAGCCGCTCCTCCGGAGAAGGCTCTGAATCAGTCTTAGGGGTAATCTTGCCCACTAATATATCCCCTGGAGCAACTTCTGAACCTACGCAAATTATTCCGTTTTCATCAAGATTAGCTAGAGCCTCTTCACTGACATTGGGAATATCACGGGTTACCTCTTCATTGCCAAGCCTGGTCTCCGTAGCCTCAATCTCAAATTCCTCTATGTGGATAGACGTGAAGGTGTCCTGTTTAACCAATTTCTCGCTAATAAGGATTGCGTCTTCAAAGTTATACCCGCGCCATGGCATAAAAGCTACCAGAACATTCTTTCCTAAAGCCAACTCCCCTTCTTTAGTGCCTATGCCGTCTGCAATAATATCTCCCTTTTCAACCCTATCTCCCAATTTAACAATCGGACGCTGATTCAAACAGGTATCATTATTGGTGCGCAGGAATTTCTTTAAATGATAAATCTTTTTACCAATAGTAATAGAGGAAGAATCAACGCTAGTTACCTTACCGTTGTCTTCAGAGACAACTACGGTGCCTGAATCACGGGCGACCTTTTCCTCCATTTGAGTACCGACAACCGGAGCCTCTGTAATCATAAGAGGGACCCCCTGTCTTTGCATATTCGAACCCATGAGCGCCCTGTTTGCATCATCATGCTCCAAGAAAGGAATTAATGAGGCGGCTACGGAAACTAACTGCTTAGGCGAAACATCCATATACTGGACTTCTTTAGCAGGAACTTTCGGGAAATCATCTTTATAGCGGCAGGATACTTCTTTTTCTGCGAAATAACCGTTCTCATCCAAGGCCGCATTAGCCTGGGCAACCACCTTATCTTCTTCAATATCAGCAGTTAGATACTCTATCTTTTTTGTTACTCTTCCATCTTCAACCTTGCGGTAAGGAGTCTCCAAAAGCCCTAAGGTATTAACCCTTGCAAAAGTACTCAAGGAAGCGATTAAACCGATATTGGGGCCTTCAGGAGTTTCAATAGGGCAAACCCTTCCGTAATGAGAAGGGTGGATATCCCTTACCTCAAAACCTGCGCGTTCGCGCGATAATCCTCCTGGACCCAAGGCGCTTAACCGTCTCTTATGAGTCATCTCTGCTAAAGGATTTATCTGATCCATAAACTGAGAAAGCTGGGAACGGGCGAAAAAATCGCGGATCTGGTTGGATAACAGCTTGGAATTAATTAGATAATGCACGTTAAGGGTATCAAACTCTCCCAGAAGGCTCAACCTCTCCCGTATGGATCTTTCCACGCGGCTTAACCCGATACGAACCTGATTCTGGACCAACTCCCCAACCGTTTTGATACGGCGGTTTCCCAGATGGTCTATATCATCGATCTTTCCGACATCAGAATTCAGGTTAATCAGGTATTCTATTACCTTAATTATAGTATCTGAATCCAATATCCTCTTATCCAGAGAAACATTCATGCCTAATTTTCTATTTAATATAAACCTTCCGGCTCTTTCAAGGTCATAACGCGCAGGATCAAAAAATAACCTATAAAACAAAGCTTCGGCAGCCTCCTTTGTAACCGGCTCCGTAGGGCGCATCTTACGGTAGAAGTCAATGTAGGCTTCTTCTTTATTCTTAGTGTAATCTTTTTTAAGGGTATTAATAATTTCGGGGTACTCTTTGCCGAATGCCGCAATGATGTCCTTATCCTCTGAGAAACCCAATATCCTCAAAATCTGGGTAGCGGGAAAATTCCTGCGGCGGTCAACATAGGCCAATATAGTTTCGGTAAGATCATATTTAAACTCAAGCCATGCCCCGCGGTAAGGTATAACCCTGCCATAAAAAATCTTCTTTCCCGTAGGATGTTCTTCTTCTTCAAAAGATACCCCCGGAGACCTCTGCAGCTGGCTTACCACTACCCGCTCATCACCGTTAATAATAAAGGTGCCTGTCTCAGTCATCAAGGGAAGCTCGCCGAAATATGCATCCTGCTCCTTAGTCTCCTTAGGAGTGGTCAGGCGGAACTTAACCTTAAGAGGCAAGGCATAGGTTAAACTTCGGATTTTAGATTCCGCGATATTATATTTCGGTTTACCTAAAGAATAACTTAAGTACTCCAATTTAACTTCCCGATTAGCGCTCTCAATAGGGAAAATCTCGGAAAAGACTTCCTCTAAGCCCTGATTCTTACGTTCAGCAACGGGAACATTCAACTGCAAGAATTCATAGAAGGCTTCCAGCTGCACATCTAAAAGATTCGGGATGTTATAAACCTCTTTAAGCTTTGCAAAACTTTTACGCTTGATCACGTTTTATTCTTCCTTAATGTTATTTTAACTCTACGGTCGCACCAACTGCTTCCAATTTCTTCTTTATCTCTTCTGCTTCCTCTTTAGTGGCGCCGTCCTTTACCGGTTTAGGGGCTGCATCAACTAAATCCTTAGCTTCTTTTAAACCAAGGTTAGTGATTGTGCGTACCTCTTTAATAACCGATATTTTATTTCCACCGGCACTTGTTAAAACTACCGAAAAGGTAGATTTTTCTTCAGCCGCAGGAGCAGCACCAGCCTGAGCACCCGCTGCCGGAGCAGCCATCATCGGCATGTTTGCCTTTACCCCGAATTTATCCTCCAGGGCCTTGACTAAATCCGACAATTCCAAGACTGTCATCTCTTCTATGGACTTAATCATATCGTCTAATTTTACGCTTGCCATTTGCTTCCTCCTTTTAACTTTCTTTTTTTTGTTTTATCTGATCTATACAATAAACAAATTTCGCCAATATCTGGTTTAGGCTAATTACTATTCCTGATATTGGCGAATTTAATGTCATAACAACCTGCGCCCTTAAAACCTCTTTAGAGGCAAGCCTGGACATCGCTTCAATATCCGACTTCTCTAGGACCTTGTCTTTTAAAGAACCGCCTTCGATTTTAAGCTGCTCATGCTCTTTAACAAATTCAAAAAGTGATTTCGAAACAGCAACGGGCTCGTCTTTAATAAAAACCATTCCGCAAGGCCCTTCGATATTCTTTATGAGAACATCCAACCCTGAATCCTTCAGCGCCCTGCGAGCCACGCTATTCTTGACTACAAAAAGCGAGGCCCTGGAGCCCTTAAGGGTCTGCCTTAAAGAGCATAAGTCAGGGCTGGCAACGCCCGAATATTTTATAATAAAAACAGCTTCAGAATCTTTAAGCGTTGTCTTAATCCTGCCCCCTGATAACTCTTTAAAAACTAATCCTATCTTTTTCATATTTTATTAAATAGCAAGCCTTAAGCCCGGGCTCATGGATGATGCTATTGAAAGGCTGGTTATAAATTTACCCTTGACAGAAGCCGGCCTAGCCTCAGTCAAGGCCTCAATTACCCTAGAGGCATTATCATAAAGCTGATCTTCGCCAAATGAAAGCTTGCCTACGGCTAAATGCACGCCCCCCTGCTTATCCACCCTAAACTCCACCTTCCCCCTCTTTACATCCTCAATCGCCTTTAATATGTCATTGGTTACCGTACCTGTTTTAGGGCTGGGCATAAGCCCGCGTGGCCCCAGGACCTTACCAAGCTTGCTAAGGTCCTTCATCATCTCAGGAGTTGAAATAGCACAATCAAAATCAAGAAAGCCTCCTGCGACTTTTTCAATAAGCTCAAGCCCGCCGACATGATCGGCATTTGCGCCGCGGGCGATTCTTTCATGTTCCCCTTTGCAAAAGACTGCAACCCTGACCTTTTTACCGCTACCATGAGGAAGGATAACCGTACCACGTACCATCTGGTCCGATTTCTTAGTATCAACCATTAAGTGGAAATGCAAATCTACGGAACCATCAAATTTAACAGGCGCCATTTTCTTAAGACAGCTAATGGCCTCTTTAAGCTGGTAAATCTTCTCTTTATCTGCCTGCTTAACGGATTCCTTATACCTCTTACTGCGCTCTTTCATTCCTTCTCCTAACCCTCGACAACAATACCCATGCTACGGGCAGTTCCCGCAATAACCTTAATAGCCTGCTCCATATCTGAGGTATTCAAATCAGACATTTTCTGCTTAGCAATCTCTTCGACCTGTTTTCTGGTAACCTTACCTATAATCTCCTTGCCGCTTATACCGGATGCCTTAGCTAAGTTAGCCGCGCGCTTAAGCAAAACGGATGAAGGCGGGCTCTTAATAATAAAGGTAAAGGTTCTGTCTTCATAAACGGTAATTACTACCGGCAGTATTAACCCGTCCCTGCCCTTAGTCTGGTCGTTGAATTGTTTGCAAAACTGCATTATATTCACGCCGTGCTGCCCCAATGCCGGGCCCACCGGAGGCGCGGGGTTAGCCTGAGCCGCTGGAACATGCAGTTTAATTTGAGCCTTGATTGCTTTCTTAACCGCCATTATATTTTCTCCACCTGCCAATATTCTAATTCAACTGGCGTTGCCCTGCCAAATATGGAGACGCTGACCTTTATCTTGCCCTTTTCCGGGTGTATCTCATCGATTGTACCGTTGAAATTCTGGAATGGGCCATCGGTAACCCTTACCTGCTCGCCTTTCTCGAAAACAACTTTAGGGCTTGGTTTTACCTGCGTATCCTTAGTCTTTCTCAGTATATTATCTACCTCTTCCTGCGGAAGCGGCATAGGTTTCTTTCCTAAGCCGATAAAACCCGTGACACCGGGGGAAGTTTTAACAAATAGGTAAGTTTTTTCATTGAGTTCCATCTCAACCAAAAGGTATCCGGGGAAAAATTTTCTCTGGGATATCTTCTTTTTTCCCGAACGGACTTCGGAAACCTGCTCAGTAGGAATAACTACGCTAGAGATAAGCTCCCCTAACCCGGAAACCGCAATCTTATTTTCCAAAGTCGCTTTGACCCTATCCTCTAGACCTGTTTGAGTATGAACGACATACCAGCTTTTCATTATTTAAATAAAAGTGTTAATAGTTTTGAGAGAACAGCATCAATTAATCCAATCAATATACCTAATAAAACTGTAGCTACTATTACAACTATAGTTGAAGCCAAAAGCTCCCTGCGGGTACTCCAGGCTACCTTACTTAATTCTACCTTTACCTCTTTCAAAAAACTTATCGGCCTTGCGATTATATTCATAAACTAACCTTTGCTCCATTTGAAACTACAGGAGCGGCAGGACTTGAACCTGCAGTCACGGTTTTGGAGACCGTTGGTTTGCCATTAACCGACGCCCCTAGAAAATTATTTTATCTCCTTATGAGGGGTATGCTTATGACAGGACCTGCAAAACTTACTGATCTCAAGCCTATCTTGATGCAATTTTTTGTTCTTTGTCGTCGTATAGTTTCTATTCTTGCAAACCGTACACTCTAGTGTGATGATCTCTCGCATATATTAATCTTTTAAGCTGGAGACGAGAATTGAACTCGTGACCCCGTCCTTACCAAGGACGTGCTCTGCCAACTGAGCTACTCCAGCATTTTGCTAAAAGCGCCTTAGTTGGCAACATTGAGAAAATAAAAAAATACCCCCATAAGAATTCTCCCGGAATTCTTAGTAAAATTCATTTAGTTCCCTTACGATTTATGTATTGTAACTACAGAGATTTACGTAAGCAATAGAATATATACTAATTAAAGGTAGTTGTCAAGTATTTTTTGCTATTTTTATAGGAGGGCGAATTGTAACTCATATTGCGAAAATAATCAAATTAAAACTCTTGCTCTGTTATTTGTAAGATCCAAAGCCAATTCGTTTGGTGTCCTGTAACCTAGTATTTTACGCGGATAGTTATTCATCCACTCCTGTATTTTCTCGATATCGGCATCCGATACTCTCGATATATCTGTTCCCTTAGGGATAAACCTGCGGATCATTCTGTTTTGATTCTCATTTGTTCCTCTCTCCCAAGCGCTATAAGGATGAGCAAAATATACCGTAGTCCTGCGCTTCCCGTCGTCTATGCTTGACTCTAGGGATTCCCAATCCAGGAATTCCCTACCGTTATCAAATGTCACTGTTTTGAATTTGGCTTTAAAGCTGGACCCGTATTTATCTTCTAAGTCATCCAGGGCTTCCCTAACCGCCTCCTGCGTTGTCCTGGCAATCTTAACGATGATCTGTTCTCTAGCCTTGCGCTCTGTCAATGTAAGCAGTCCGGCTTTTGTCTTCTTTGGGCCTTCAACGCAATCTCCTTCCCAGTGGCCGTATTCCAGGCGTTTATTTGCTTTATTAGGCCTGTCTTCAATGCTTCTTGCTCTGGTATTTTTTAAGCCTACCCGTCTAAAATGCCTGTACTTACGTCTGCGACGCTTGCATTTCTCCCAAAGATCAGCGTTTATTACCCCTTTAAAAACACCTTTGCCGATATAATTATACAAGGTCTTCGTGCAAATCGAACCTTCAAACTTACGCCCTTCTTGTTTTATCCTGCCTATTATTACATCCGGAGAACATCTCTCTTCGGTTATCTTCTTCTGGATATAATTCGCCAGTTCCTTATGTTTCTCTATTTTAAGCAGATGCCTGCGCTTGGTTACTTTTTCCGCATAACTACATTGAGCTGCGTTTGCCCTATATGCCCAATATTCCTCTAGCTGCGAATTTATCCTTTTAACCCGGCCTCTTTTTATTTCCCGGTAGATGGTAGATATATGACTTTTGAGTTTTTGGGCTATCTCTCTTACGCTTAGCCTGCTTTCCAGGTATCCTTCTAAAAGATACCGGTCTCTTTCGCTTAAATGCTTATGCTTACCGCTCTTCCTGGCGTTAGTTATACGCTCCATAGGCTCTCCTGTTCTTTTGCTGGTTTCTATACCTTACAAAATAACAGTTTTTTCAAGAGCTTTGGAGGCTTTTTATACCCCTAGCTTTCGCACTTACGATTACAATTCACTGAATTTATCCATGAGCTTCTCAATCCTGGCTGAATGCCAGAAAATGAGCAGGAGCAATATGGCGGCCAGGCTAACCAGCCAAAACGGCACAGTGGATTTTATGACGCCGCACTTGGCCGGGCAGGCAATATTTTTATAAATCATAAAAAACTTATTCTCTCCTACCTTAACCAAATTAAGCTTCCTTACCGCCAGATCCACTTCCTTCTCATCATCAATACGGGTAAAGATGATTATTTTAGAATCTATAAAGGGATTGAAACCTTTTACCGTTTTTATCTCGGGCAAAAGAGCGTTAGCGCTTGGCCGGGCAGCTATACTGGAGATGGCCAGCCCTAAAAAGTCAAGGGTGCAATAAGTTATATCTTCGGGCCCGGAATTAGCCCGCACTATCTTAGCCGCGGAGATATACTCTGCGGGGAACCAGAATACTTCACTTTTAGCGAGTAATAAATTCAGGAAAGCCGAATCCGCAACCCTCACCCGGTAATCTATCCTGGTGTCCCGGACTTCTTTATGCATTGAGAATGTGGGTGAAACAAACAGGATAAATGCCGCGATCACTACGGCCAGATAAGGCTTATTCAGCCGGCGGTACAAATTCAGCAAACAAAACGCGCAAAGCAGTATTACCGGTAAATACCCTTCTCCGGAGAAGAAACGGTAAGGATAAAACAGGAATACCATGCCGGCAAAGAACATCGCCGCAAACAGGCGGTACTCTTTGCCCCTCTTTAACGCCTGGAATAATCCGATAAACCCTAAAATAGATTCGGCTATTTTAATCTGGCACAAATATTTCTCATGCAGGTTGAATCCGAAAGCACGAATAAACTGCGCCAGGCTTAATTCCTTGATAATAATGGGCAAGCCGAGAATAAGCGAAACTGCCAAAACCCCGATAGCTCTCTTCCTGATTTCTTTGTTCAATAAACCGTAGAACAGGAAAGTCAGGCTGAAAAAGAAAGACATGCCGATATGCGTGTAAAAAACCAGGCTCAATAATATTGCCGCGCGCAACAGCTTTTTTTTGAATAGCTGGCTTAAGGATAATATACCGAAAATCAAAGAAATGGTCGCGGGAATATGATTTAATAAGGCCAGGTGAAAAGATGAAGATGAAAAGAAAAGCAGGACGCTAAAAAATGCCAACTTCCGGCCGTAATTATCCTTAATAAATTTCCATAAGGTTATGAGCAGGACAACCGGAAGAAGCGATTCGCAAAGTTTAGCCAGGATAACCGGGCCTACCCCGGCCTGGATAAAACCGGCTAACGCCAGATGGAAAAACGGCGGGTAAATATGCGGCCTGCCGGCAGGCGCGTACTGCCAGAAATCCCATCCGCTGTATCCGCCGGCCTGGACAAAACCCCGCGCAGTAAGAAGATGGTAATAAATATCCATAAACTGCGGCAGGATGAGCCAACGCGCAAGCTGCAGCACCAATAAGCTGCTGATCAATAACCCGGAAAAGAAATCCCAGGAAAACCGTCTTGCGCGCGTATTGATCATAAGTTAATATTTCACCTCTAAAAGGCACAGGCCTTTTGCCGGAATATTCGGGCCGGCAAGCGCGCGCTTTCGGGAAAGCAGTATTTTCTTCAATGACCCTGCTCCCAGGCTCCCCCTGCCTATCTCAATCAATGTCCCCACAATATTCCTGGCCATATTATACAAGAATCCGTCCGCTTCGATATTAATATAAACGAAGTCTTTTTTCTTGATAACCGACAGTTTCTTGACCGTTTTAACCGGGTTCTTTTCTCTACCCCTGGAGGCGCAAAAAGCGCTGAAATCATGTTTACCCAATAAACTCAAGGCCTCCTTACGCATAAGTTCCACATCCAGGGGATGCGGATAGAAATAAACCGTATTCCTTAAAAGCGGCGAGGAATAACCGCGGTTCAATATGGTATAGCGGTAAACCTTGGATTTTGCCCCAAAACGGCTGTGGAAATTCTTGCCTTTTTCGTTTAGCCCGGTGACCTTGATATCTTCGGGAAGGAGCCCGTTCATAGCTATCTTTAAACGGTTAAGAAGCATCCCGGAACGGGTAAAAAAATTAGCTACCTGCGCCCGGGCATGCACGCCGGCATCAGTCCTGCCTGAAGCGATTAATTTTATTTTTTCCTGGAGGATTTTCCGGAGGGTTTTCTCGATTACTGCCTGGATTGTCCTGCCGCGGCCTTTAGGCTGCACCTGCCAGCCCGAATAAGCTGAACCGTCGTATTCTATTTCGAGCCTGATATTACGCATTCGGCGATTTGAACGGCATTGGTAGCAGCGCCCTTACGCAGGTTATCCGCGACCACCCAAAGCCACAAGCCTTTCTTTACAAAGGCATCACAACGGATACGCCCGATAAAAGTCTCATCCTTGCCTTCACAATCATAAGGCATAGGATATATATTATTCCCTGGGTCATCCTGCAAGATTACGCCCGGGGACTTAGACAACACCTCTTTAACCTTCTCAACGCTGATATACCTGTCAGTCTCTATATAAATTGATTCAGAATGCCCTGTCCTTACCGGCACCCTGACTGTGGTAGCAGATATCTTAATTTTAGGGGCATGCATAATCTTATGAGTCTCTTTAACCAGCTTCCACTCTTCATTGGTATAATCCCCCTCAACAAAACTTCCGATATGAGGAAAGACGTTGTAAGCTGACTGCTGAGGCATAGATTTATTTGCAGGGCTTACATGTACGCTAGTGAAACCACCGCGGGCAATTAAAGAGGTTTCTTCTTTTAACTGCTCCACAGCGCCCTTTCCGGCACCGCTTGAAGCCTGCAAGGTTGTAACTATCACCCTCTTTATTCCTGCTTTCTTATGGATAGGGTTTAAGGCTACAACCATCTGAATAGTAGAGCAATTTGGATTAGCTATTATACCTTTATGCCTTCTTACATCCGCGGCATTCACCTCAGGGACAACCAGAGGAACCTTAGGATCCATTCGGAAGTCCGCCCCGTTATCGATAACTACAGCGCCTCTTTTAACTGCCTCTGTGGCATATGTCGCGGAAGCGCCCTTCTCGCCTTCGGTTCCGGCAAACAAAGCTATATCCGCCCCCTCAAAACCTTCCGGGGTAATAGCCTCTACGGGGTATTTTTGCCCATCAACATCTATATCGCGTGCTGAACGGGCAAAGACACGCAGATTATTGACCGGAAAACTACGGTCCCTTAATACGCGTAACATCTCTACCCCCACCACTCCCGCGCCTACCACTACTATATTATATTTTTTCATTTTGGCTTATCTCCAAACTCTGCTTATCCCGGGAAAATAGGACCGTCCCCTTTATTTTAGATACTCTACGACTAGATCGCCGACTTCGGAAGTAGAATAGCCCATCTTCCCCGCTGCCAGAGATTTTAATTTACCATTAACCACCTTTATAACCGCATCCTCGATAACCCTTCCCGCCTTAATTTCGCCCAAGTTATCCAGCATCATACCGGCAGCGCAAATCGCAGCCAAAGGATTAATAATGTTCTTGCCCGTATATTTAGGCGCGCTCCCTCCGATAGGTTCAAACATAGATACGCCTGCAGGGTTAATATTTCCACCGGCAGCAATACCCATCCCCCCCTGTATCATTGCGCCCAAGTCAGTAATTATGTCGCCGAATATATTATCGGTTACAATAACATCAAACCACTCCGGGTTTTTCACAAACCACATAGTAGTCGCATCAACATGCGCGTAGTCGGTTATGACATCAGGGTAATCCTGAGCCACCTCGTTGAATACCCTCTCCCAAAGATTCCAGGCAAAAGTTAATACATTAGTTTTACCGCAAAGCGTGAGCTTCATCTTCTTATGGCGTTTACGGGTATATTCAAAGGCATAACGTATACAGCGCTCCACGCCAAAACGGGTATTATAGGAGATCTGTAAGGCTACTTCATCCTTAGTCCCCTTATCCTTAAACTCGCCCATTCCCTTATAGAGCCCTTCGGAATTCTCGCGCACAACCACAAAATCAATATCCTCAGGGTTCTTGCCTTTCAAAGGGCAATAGGCGGAATTATAAAGCTTTACGGGGCGCAAATTTATATACTGGTCTAAGGCAAACCTCAATTTAAGCAAAACCCCTGTTTCAATAATCCCCGGCTTGACCTCAGGGTCTCCGACCGCTCCCAGATAAATCGCCGAATATTTTTTAAGCTCGTTTACATCGCTGTCGTCCACTAATTTACCGGTTTTTAAATACCTTTGGCCGCTAAAATCAAAATTTTTGGTTTCGTATGTAAAACCAAACTTTTCGCTCGCGGCTTTAATGACTTTCATCCCTTCCGCTACTACTTCCGGCCCCGTCCCATCTCCTGGTATAACTGCTATTCTATACATTAGTTCTCTCTCTCCCATTCATTGCTTATCTTGTCTTGAGACAAGCCGGGGACAGCCCCTACCAGCGCTACTTGCGCGCCTTGATGTAATTCATCAAACCGCCCCTCTGCACTAATTCCCTCAAGAATTCAGGGAATCCTTCGGTTTTGTATTCCTGGCCCCGGGTAATATTCTTTATTAACCCGCTTGCTAAATCGATTTCCAGCACATCTGCGTCATTAATCTTATCCACATCCGCAGAGGCCAGGAAAGGCAACCCTATATTTATAGCGTTTCTGAAAAATATAGCGGCAAAACTCCTGGCCAGGACCGCAGAGATCCCGCAACCCTTGATTGCCAACGGCGCATGTTCACGCGAAGAACCGCAGCCAAAATTATTTCCGGCCACAATAATATCCCCGATTGAGACTTTTTTCACGAAATCAACGGCAATAGCCTCCATGCAATGGCTGCCTAGCTCCTTGGGGTCAGTGGAAACAAGGTGTTTAGCGGAAATAATATCATCCGTATTAATATCATCGCCAAACTTATGCACCGTTCCTTTTAAAATCATTTCCTTATCTCCTAAACTATACTTATCTTGTCGTGGGACAGTCCCCTACTGGCAACGCTAAAGAGCTTCAGGATGGGTAATCCTTCCGGTTATGGCCGAAGCAGCAGCAACTGCAGGGCTTGATAAATACACGAAACTCTTAGGAGAGCCCATTCTGCCGATAAAATTCCTGTTAGTAGTGGCAAGGCAGGACTCCCCTTCAGCAAGTATGCCCATATGCCCGCCTAAACACGGCCCGCAGGTGGGAGTAGAAAAAATCCCTCCGGCTTTAACAAAGGCCTCTGCCAGGCCTTCCCTGACCGCATCCAGATAAATCTTTTGGGTGCCCGGAAATACAATTAACTTAAGCCCGGGGCTCACCTTGCGCCCCTTAAGTATCCCGGCGGCAATTCTTAAGTCAGAGATCCTCCCGTTAGTGCATGAGCCTATCACTACCTGGTCAATCTTTACATCTTTTAAGGCGCTGGCATCCTTAACATTGCTGGGAAGATGCGGACAGGCAACCTGCGGCTCTAAATCCGAAACATCCCATTCGTAAACTTTATCGTAATGGGCATCCTGATCCGAAGAATAGAATACAGGTTTACGGGCCTTAAACCCACGAACATATTTCCTGGTAATCCCATCCGGCTCAATTATACCTGCCCTGGCGCCGGCCTCAATAGCCATATTGCTCATTGTAAAACGGCCATCCATCCCCAATTTACGGATAACCGGGCCGGAGAATTCCATTACCTTATATAACGCCCCGTCTACCCCTATTTTCCCGATGGTAAAAAGAATGAGGTCTTTTCCGCCCACCCACTTCTTAAGGCTGCCCTTAAAAACGAATTTAACCGTACCGGGGACCTTTAGCCATACCTTACCGTCAACAAAACCCCGGGCTAAATCTGTAGAGCCCACTCCGGTAGCATAAGACCCCAGCGCCCCGTAGGTGCAGGTATGGGAATCCGCTCCGATAATCAAGTCTCCGGGTAAAACCAGGCCCTTCTCAGGCAGGAGCGCGTGCTCAATCCCCATTGAGCCGACCTCAAAATAATTAACTATCCCCTGTTCTCTCGCAAAATCCGCCAAAATCCTGCATTGATTAGCGCTCCTTAAATCTTTTGCGGGGGCAAAATGATCGGGGACAAGGACAATTTTATTCCTGTCGAACACCTTCTTAAAACCCGCTTTTTTAAACTCCCCGATAGCCAAAGGAGCGGTAATATCGTTGCCTAAGGCGACATCAATATCGGCCTCAATAAACTCACCCGGGCGTATCTCTTTTTTATCAGAGTGCGCCATTAATATTTTCTCTGCAATTGTATGGCTCATTTAAACCTTTTGACAATAAGCGAAGCGTTGTGCCCTCCAAAACCGAGGGAATTAGACATGCAAGCTTCTACTCTAACTTTGCGGGCTGTGTTAGGGACATAATCCAGATCGCAATCGGGATCAGCATAATCATAATTTATCGTTGGAGGGATAACCTCATCTCTTAAGACAAGGCAGCAGACTAAGAATTCAACCCCTCCGGCAGCGCCTAGTAAATGCCCGGTCATTGACTTGGTAGATGAGACCATCACCTTTTTGGCGTGATTACCCAAAGCCCTTTTCATAGAAAGGGTCTCAATCTTATCGTTAAGCTTAGTGGATGTGCCATGGGCATTAATATAACCTAAATCTTCAGGGTTAAGCCCTGCGTCAGATAAGGCAAGGGACATTGCCCTGCCGGCACCTTCCCCCTGCGGATCAGGGGCAGTAATATGATAGGCGTCACAGGTCATGCCAAACCCCGCAATCTCGGCAATTATCCGGGCATTTCTCTTTTTAGCGTGTTCCAATGTCTCCATTACTATCAAACCGCATCCTTCAGCCATAATAAAGCCGTCGCGGTCGCGGTCAAACGGACGCGAAGCCCTCTGCGGGTCATCATTTCTTTTGGAAAGCGCCCTTAAGGCGCAGAAGCCTCCTACTGCAGTAGGGACAATACAGCTTTCTGTGCCGCCTGAAATCATAACATCGGCATCGCCGCGCTCTAAAATCCTGAAAGCATCGCCTATCGCGTGAGAGCCCGAGGCGCAGGCAGTAGCGACACAAAGATTAGGCCCCTTTAATCCAAGGGTTATTCCGACAAAACCGCTTGCCTCATTCACGATAAGCATGGGGATAAGAAAAGGCGACAGACGCGAAGGGCCCTTGCTAAGCATAACCTTATGCTCTTCTTCAATCGTATAAAGGCTGCCGATACCTGAGCCGATTAAAACCCCTATACGCTCTTTATTCTCTTTTTCCAGATCAAGCCCTGAGGAAACAACCGCCTGCTTGCTCGCGGCAACGGCGTATTGGACAAATTTAGCCGTACGTTTAGCCTCTTTGAAATCCATACCGTAAAACCCGGGGTCAAAATCCTTAACCTCTGCGGCAATACGCGAATCAAAGGCGGTAGCGTCAAAGCTGGTTAAGGGCCCGATACCGCACTTACCCTCTTTTAAAGAACTCCAAAAGGCAGGGACATCATTCCCTACGGGAGATATTATGCCAAGACCGGTGATTACTACCCTGTTTTTTCCCATAATTATATCGCGTCCTTACTAAAACTTACCCCGCTAAGTAAAAATAGCGGGGTATTTTTCAAGGCTAATCTATAATCAAGCTATTATTTGTTAGCGCTCTTCTCTTCAATATATTTAATCGCGTCGCCTACTTTAGCGATCTTTTCAGC
>JBAZGD010000009.1:0-6707 GCA_041653055.1 Candidatus Omnitrophota bacterium | reverse complement strand
GCGCCTAAATCATCTACAAAAGAAGCCTCAGGAGTAACCTCTTCCGGCTTAACACCCAACTGCTCTGCTATTATTGACTTAACTTTCTCTTGTACTGCCATTCTTTTTTCCTCCTTGTTTTTATGCCATCACCATGCCGCCGTCTACAGTAATCGTCTGCCCAGTAACATAACTAGACTCATCAGAGGCCAGGAACAAACACACATTCGCAACATCCTCCGGCGTACCCAGCTTAGCCATTGGGATTGCTTCCATCATCTTACGCTTAACCTCTTCAGGAAGCTTGGCGGTCATATCAGTTTGTATAAAACCGGGCGCTACCGAATTGGCATTTATATTACGCGAGGCCAACTCCTTTGCCACAGTTTTAGTAAGAGCGATTATCCCTGCTTTGGAAGCGGCGTAATTTGCCTGCCCCCAATTGCCCATCAGCCCGATTATGGAGGCGATGCTTATAATCCTGCCGCTTTTCTGCTTAACCATCGGACGGGATACGGCCTTAATACAGTTGAAAGTGCCTTTCAGGTTTACATTTATAACCGCATCCCACTCTGCCTGGGACATTCTGAGCAAAAGATTATCCTTAGTAATCCCGGCATTGTTAACTAATATATCAACCTTTCCAAATTTGTCAAGAATTTTGTTCACCCCGTCTTCCACCTTGGCAAAATCAGTGACATCCAGCTCCAGGGCCAAGGCCTTCCTGCCTAAACTTTCAATCTCTGCTGCGGTTTTAGAGGCTGACTCAAGATTAACATCTGCAACCACAATATCCGCCCCCTCTTTGGCAAAAGTTAAGGCAATAGACTTTCCTATGCCCCTTGCGCCACCGGTTATTAAAGCGACTTTATCTTTTAGCCTCATATTTAACTCTCCTTTTAGCTTGTGCCGCTAAAACACTTATCTCGCTCGGTAAGGACAGTCCCTAATGCTTTAGTTAGAGAAATTCAGGATGTCCGATGCTTTTTCCATGTTTGTTACCCTGGCAGAAGGCTCAATCCTTCTCATAAGCCCTTTAAGTACTCTGCCGGGCCCAAATTCAATGAAACTGCTTATCCCTTTAGCCAATATGAACCTCATTGAATCTTCCCATTTAACCGAAGAATGTATCTGGTGGATTAAATTATCCTTAATCCCGGCGGCCCCTACCTGAACATCGGCTGTATAATTACTCACCACAGGCACAACAGCATCTTTAATCTCAACCTTATCCAGCGCCTCTTTTAGGCCTAGTGAAGCGCCTGACATAAGGGAAGAGTGAAAAGCCCCGCTTACCTCTAAAGGTATCACCCTTTTAGCGCCGGCCTGGCCGCACAATTGCGCGGCCTTCTCCACTGCGTCTGATTTACCGGTAATAACAACCTGGCCCGGAGAATTCAAGTTTGCAATCTCCGCCCCGGAAGAAAGGCAAATCTCTTTTACGGTATCAACAGGCAGATCCAGGACCGCGGCCATCTTCCCAGGGTATTTAAGAGAAGCTTCTTCCATAAGCTCGCCGCGGATCTTTATGAGCCCAATGCCATCCTCAAAACTAATGCTCCCGGAAGCAATCAATGCGCTATACTCTCCCAGGCTTAACCCTGCCATAAAAGCAGGCTTAAGGCCATTTCTTGCCTTAAAAGCCTCAAAGGCAGCTATACTTAAGGTTACGATTGCCGGCTGCGAGATGCTGGTTACTTTAAGTTTCTCTTCCGGCCCCTCAAAACAAACTTTTTTCAAATCAAAACCCACTAACTTTTCCGCTTTATCAAATACTGCTTTCGCTTCAGGGAAATTATCATACAAATCCTTCCCCATACCTGCGTATTGGCAACCCTGGCCGGCAAAGAGAAAGGCTACCATTTTATCACAGAGGCGCCCCAGACAAGCCCTGCGCCAAAAGCGTCCAAAAGGACTATATCCCCCTTCTTAACCCTGCCTTCTTTAACTGCTTCAACTAAAGCAGTTACCGTAGAAGCGCTGGACATATTGCCATATTTCTCTATATTAAGGTATATCTTATCCTCAGGAATCCCCAACTTCCTGGCTACCGCCAGGATAATGCGTGAATTAGCCTGATGAGGGACAATAAGATCTACGTCCCTGAAGGTAAGCCCTGCCTGCTCCAAAACTTTCTCCGCGGCCATAGTCATACTTTTGACCGCTATTTTAAACAATTCATTGCCTCTCATTTTAAGGTAGTGCATACGGCTATCCACGGTCTCATGGGAAGCAGGCATACGCGAACCGCCCGCAGGCATATTCAATAATTCCATATTTGATCCGTCGCATCCTAAATAAGTAGAGAGTATCCCTCCCTCCTTAACTTCGGAGACCACACACGCACCTGCCCCATCCCCAAGCAAGACACAGGTATTGCGATCTTTCCAGTCTGTTACCGCAGAAAGTTTCTCTGCGCCTATAACTAAAGCGTTCCTGTAAGTCCCGGAACCGATAAACTGCCGGGCAATAGACAAGGCATAAACAAACCCTGCGCAGGCAGCGGAAATATCAAGGGCAGCGGCATGCTTTGCCGAAAGCGCATTCTGGACAATTGAGGCCGTCGAAGGAAACGGCATATCCCCGGTTACCGTAGCCAGGATAATCAAATCTAAATCCTGCGGGGCTAATTTAGCATCCTCAAGCGCTTCCCTTGCTGCTTTTATAGCCAAATCCGAGACAGCCTCATTGTCTGAGGCGATCCGGCGCTCTTTTATACCGGTACGCGTAATAATCCACTCATCAGTAGTATCGACCAACTTCTCAAGGTCATGATTAGTCAAAACCTTATCCGGCAGATACTCGCCTACGCCGATTATGCCTACTTTACGCATTGTTTAACTTATCTCCTGGGTTTCACTTTTCTTGTCGCGGGAAAGCCCACTTCGGGGACAGCCCCTAACGGCAATACTGCTCTCACTAGTTATTCTTGATAGCCTCCGCAATTTTATCGTTTACCCTGCGCTTTATTTCTTCATCAGCAACTCTGATTGCGTTCTTAATTGCCCGGGCGTTGGAACGGCCGTGGCCGATAATCACCACGCCATTAACCCCAAGCAGAGGCGCACCGCCATATTCGGCATAATCAATATCCTTTTTAAAACGTTTAAGGCTGGGCATAAGAAAGAAAAGCCCGATTTTACCCATAATATTTCCTAAGAGGCGCCTCTTTAAAAAAGCCTGCATTGCCTCAGCCGCGCTCTCCGAAACCTTTAAGGCGACATTTCCCACAAAACCATCCGAAATGATGGCATCGCACTTACCGCTAAAAAGGTCTTTGCCTTCGACGTTGCCTATAAAATTAAGCTTGCTCTTGGAGAGAAGCTCATGGACCTCGCGCATAAAATCAGTCCCCTTAGCCTCCTCTTCTCCGATATTTAAAAGGCCTACGGAAGGATTATCCTTATTCAATATATCGCGGCAATAAGCGTCTGCCATAATCCCATATTGCAATAACTGCTTAGGCTTGGGGTCAATATTTGCCCCGACATCAATAATGAATGCCGGGCCTTTCAATGTAGGAGTGACTATCCCTATACCCGGGCGCTCTATGCCCGGCAGCATCCTTAACTCCAGAGTAGCGGCACATACTACCGCGCCGGTATTACCGGCGCTGAAAAATGCCCCGGCCTTTCCTTCCTTAATAAGGCTAAGGCCCAGGACAATTGAAGAATTTCTTTTGCGGCGCACGCTATTGGCAGCGGGCTCGCACATATCAATTGCCTCAGGTGTATGGAGGATCTCGATATTGCTGCCTGAATATTTTTTCTTCTTAAGCCACGGGGCTATCTTATCCTTATCCCCGCACAGGATAACCTCAACACCGTATTCCTTTACGGCGGCAATAGCGCCCTCCACAACCACCCTGGGGGCGTGGTCTCCTCCCATAGCATCAACAACTATTTTCATTTCTTTTTCTTCTTTTCTTTTATTTTAATTTCAATAACCTGTTTTCCCTTATAAAAACCGCAAACAGGGCAAATACGATGGGCTGTCTTAGGTTCCTTGCATTGAGGGCACCTGGAAAGGTTGCCTGATGCTATCTTCCAGTGCGTGCGGCGTTTCCGTCCGCGGGTAGTAGAATGCCTTCTCTTAGGTAATGCCACAGTTACAACCTCCTTCGTTTAAGTTCGCCCCGCATTTGGGGCATAAACCCCTGCAATCACTTTTACACAAGGGCTTTATCGGATAATCTAAAATAATTTCTTCTCTTATATCAGGATCCAGCTCAATATCAGGATTTGACTTATCCACCGCGTAATTTAATTCTGACCTCTTAATAAAATCCTGCTCATTATCCTTAAGGCAGCGGGCGCAGGTTATATTTATGCGCGAACTCAATGTTAAAGCTACCTGCACGGCATTATAACTTTTACGCACCAGAGCAACAGCCTTAACAGGCTTAAGGAACTTAATCATATCAGTATCCAAATCCAGGCTGTCCGGGCTGAACTCTTCAATAAGCGTTAAGCCGTCATCAGGAATTTGCCTTGCGTCTATCTTCACGGGCCCTAACTCAGCTTACCCTTAAGCGCCTTTTCCACAAAATCCGGAACAAAACTGGATAGATTAGCCCCTAAAGAAGCTGCCTCCTTCAAGAGTTTTGAAGAAAGATAGCTGTATGACTCATGAGGCATAAGGAATATCGTTTCAATATCCGCAGAAAGCTTTCTGTTAGTTAAGGCCATCTGAAACTCATATTCGAAATCGGAAATCATTCTTAAGCCCCGGATTAAAACTTTAGCATTATGCTTACGGGCATAATCCACCACCAGGCCGTTAAACTCGGTAATCTCAACTCCCTTTAAACCCTTAGTCGCCTCCTTAAGCATTGCCACCCGCTCTTTTGCGCTAAATACAGGCTTCTTATTCGGATTGTGCGCTACCGCTACTATAACTTCAGGGAAAATTTCCTGAGCCCTTTTAATTAAATCAATATGGCCATAGGTTACGGGGTCAAAAGTTCCCGGGTAAACAGCTCTGCGACACATAACTTAAACCGCCTTATTCCTGTAAAAAGAAAGGGAAGTGTTGCCGTAAGTGGCAAGCTTTAATAAATTTAAAACTCCCAGGGCACCTGGGAGGATCTCTTTCTTAGGATGCTGGCCTATTATTAAACCAGCGGGCGATAATATATCATAATCACTTAAGGTTTGCAAGGTTTTTTTTGCCAATGAGCCCTCATCTTTAGAGTATGGCGGGTCAAAAAAAATAATATCAAACTTCGTTCCTTCGCCTGCCAGCCGCTCCAGGGCAACCTGCGCATCCAGGGGGAGCAGTGAATGTTTCGTATGCCTCACAAAGGAGAGATTCTGCTTCAAGGTTTCCAGGGCCAAAGGATTACGCTCCACAAAAACAACCTCTCTCGCACCGCGGGAGGCTGCTTCTATACCTACTGCCCCTGAACCGGCAAAAAGCTCAAGAAATGAAAGCCCCACTATATCTCCCAGGATATCAAAGATAGCCTTTCTGGTAATATTCTGAGTCGGCCGGATACCGGCAGGCATCAGGATCTTCCTGCCCTTATATATGCCCGTAGTTATACGTATCATCCTATTAGCATCATCTCTTCATATTCCGGAAATTTCATCAGCAGCCTTTCTTTCAACAGGCGGTTCTGCCTTTGCTTAAGATATGGGTCAGCTTTAAGAAGCCTCAAGGCATCCTCCCTTGCCCTTTTTAAGAGCTGCATCTGGGATAAAGGATTGCCGATCTTAAGCTCGCTTAACCCATGCTGCTCCTTCCCGAAAAACTCGCCCGGGCCGCGGATTTTAAGATCCACTTCTGAGATCTTAAAACCGTCGCTATATTTAACCATCGCCGAAAGCCTCGCGGCTGCCTCCTGGCCCTTGGCATCTGAGATTAACAAACAGTAAGAACCCCGGCTGCCCCTTCCTACTCTCCCGCGCAGCTGATGCAGCTGGGATAAACCGAATGCATGGGCATGCTCTACAATCATACAGGTAGCAGAGGGGATATCAATGCCTACCTCTAAAACAGTTGTAGAAATAAGTATGTTGATTTTCTTGCTCTTAAAGGCTGCCATGACCTTTTCTTGCTCTTCCTGCTTCAACTTGCCATGGATCAGCCCCAGCCTGAATTCCTTGAATTCTCCTGATCTTAATTCGGCATACATCTTCTTAGCCCCTGAAACCTCTAAAGAAGAAGACTCCTCAATGACCGGATAAACTATATAGACCTGGTTCCCGATCTTTAATTCTTCCCTAGCCAGGCTGTATGCGTTACGCCTCTGAGCCTCGGTAAAAAGCATTGTTTTAATTGCAATCCTTCCCGGCGGGAGTTCGTTTATAATTGATATATCCAAATCTCCGTAAAGCGTAATTGCAAGCGTGCGCGGGATAGGAGTAGCGGTCATAATTAATACATCGGGATTTAAACCTTTAGCCGGCAATAAGGCCCTCTGGCCGACTCCGAATTTATGCTGCTCATCAATTACCACCAGCCCTAAAGCCTTAAAAGATACCCCTCCTTCTAAAAGGGCATGCGTACCGATTACAAGGTCCGCCCTTCCTTTTTTTATCCGGCCCAGGACATTAACCCTCTCTTTATCCGTGAGGCTGCCTGTGAGCAGGGCGATCCTGATTCCCTTAGCCTGCGAGCTGATTTTCTCATAATGCTGCCTTGCAAGAATTTCCGTGGGCGCCATAAAGGCTACCTGGTAACCTCCTTCTATGGCCATAATCGAAGCGATTGCAGCAACGATAGTC
>JBAZGD010000008.1:0-35474 GCA_041653055.1 Candidatus Omnitrophota bacterium | reverse complement strand
AGATTGTAAATATAGAAAACGTTGAAGAGGGGTTAAGGCGAGGCAAGGGGGTTATCCTTTTAACGGCCCATTTAGGTAATTGGGAATTAGGGGGTATGGTTATTTCGCAGCTAGGTTATTCTCTTTTAAGCGTCGCTTTAGCGCATAAATCCCCAAAGGTAGACAGGTTTTTCAACGACAAAAGAGAAAGCAAGGGTATGGAGGTTCTTCCTTTAGGCAAGGCTGCTAAGGGTTGCCTCAGAGGGCTAAGGAAGAACCGCTTGTTGGCCTTGGTTGGGGATAGAGATTTTACCGATAAAGGCAGGATCACGGATTTCTTTGGCAAGCCTGCAATACTCCCTGAAGGCGCTGCTGTTTTATCGCTTCAAACAGGCGCAGTAATTATACCCGGGTTTATGTTACGCAATAATGATGATAGCTTTAATCTGATATTTGAAAAACCTTTGGAATTTAACCTTACCATGAATCGAGGCAATGATTTAGATATTATAATATCTAAATGCAAATCTGTACTTGAGAAATACATTCGCGCCTACCCTGATCAGTGGTATATGTTTAGGAGGTTCTGGAAAGAATGAAAACTTGTGTTATTATACCCGCTTATAACGAATCCGGGCATATCGCAAAGTTGATTCAGGATATCAAGGCCCATCACCTGGAGGTACTGGTGATTGATGATGGTTCCTCTGACAATACATTTAATATAGCTAAGGATTGCCATGTCCGGGTTATGCTTAATCTTAATAACCAGGGTAAGGGGGCATCTTTGATTAAGGGGTTTAAATATGCTTTGGAAAACAACTTTGATGCGGTTGTAACCATGGATGGCGACGGGCAGCATCTGGCGCAGGACTTGCCTATGTTTATCGAGGCTGCCGCCGATTTTGATGCCCATCTTGTCATAGGTAACCGTATGGTTAATGTTGAAGGTATGCCTTTTTTGCGTGTTATGACGAATAAATTTATGTCCTGGCTTATATCAGCCATAAGCAAACAGGAGATCCCTGATACCCAGTGCGGTTTCCGGCTGATAAAATGCGAGGTTCTCAGGAAAATTGAGTTAAGGACCTCTAAATTCGAGACTGAATCGGAGATACTGATTAAGGCGTCCCGCATGGGCTTTAAAATAAAATCTATACCTATTAAGAGCGTATACGGTAAAGAAAAAAGCCAGATCAACCCTTTTATCGACACCTTAAGATTTATTAAACTAATTTCCAGGGCTAAAAAGTGCTGAATTTAATCCTTAACTATCTAAGGTGCCTGCCGCAGGAGTACCTGGTTATGGCGGTAGGGGCCTTACCGGTTTCGGAATTAAGAGGGGCAATACCCTTAGGGCTGTATTTGGGAATGCCGCTTTACGGCGCATTCTTTTGGGCAGCCTTGGGGAATATTATTTTTATTGCTCCGGCGCTGTTTTTATTGGAGCCGGCCTCCGTTTATCTTAGGAGATTCAAAATATGGTCTAGTTTTTTCGATTGGGTTTTTGAGCGCGCAAAGAGAAATTCCCTAAAAGTGATGAGATATGAATCTTTAGGGCTTTTTATCCTGGTGGCAATCCCGCTGCCTATGACCGGCGCCTGGACAGGGGTGATAGCGGCAACCCTCTTTAAGATTAAATTCAGATATGCCTTTATTTCTATCGTCCTGGGTGTTATTGCAGCCGGGATTATTGTATCTTCATTGTGTGCTTTAGGGGTAATCAGCTGGAAGGCGGTGAGGGGTTGATACAAGTTTATACCGGAAACGGAAAGGGCAAGACAACGGCTGCATTAGGGCTTGCGATACGCTCAGCCGGGGCAGGATTTAATGTTTATATCGGGCAATTTGCCAAGGGTCGTTTTTACAGCGAGTTATTTTTGCTTAAGAAGATTAAGAGGATCAAGGTGGAACAATTCGGCAGTCGTTGTTTTATCAGGATAAAGCCGGGTGAAAAAGATATTGAGCTTGCCTGCGAGGGCCTTAAAAAAGCAAAGAAGGCTATTACAGGCAAAAAATTCCGTTTAATTATCCTTGATGAGATAAATATCGCCCTTAATCTTAAATTAATTAGCTTGCAGGAGGTTTTATCCCTATTAAGGTCCGCGCCCAGAAGTAAGGAAATCGTACTTACCGGACGTTATGCTCCCTTAGAGATTAAAAAGATCGCTGATTTAGTAAGCGAAATTAAAGAGTGTAAACATTATTATAAAAAAGGGGTAAAGGCAAGAAGGGGGATTGAGTTTTAGATTTACCTTGACACCGCAGGCCCTTTATATTAATATTAAAGAAATTAGAGGAGGATAAAATGCTGGCTCTCAGTTTAATACTAATAGGTATATTATTAAGGTTTATGCCTCATGCGGATAATTTTACGCCGGTGGCGGCAATTGCCTTGTTCGCGGGGGCGTATTTAAAAAGAAGGCATGCTATTATCGTGCCTTTGGCCCTTATGGCTGTAAGCGATATTTTTATCGGTATGCATAACGTATTACTATTTACCTGGGGCAGTTTTATTTTAGCCTCATTATTAGGTTTGTTTATCAGGAAGAATAAAAGTTTTTTGAGGATTACCGGAATGTCGTTGCTATCCTCGGCGGTGTTCTTCATAGTAACAAATTTTGGCGTCTGGGTAATGGGTTGGTATCCTCCTACCTTAGCCGGTTTGGTTAACTGCTATATTATGGGGCTGCCATTTTTACGCGATTTTACGGTTTCAACGTTATTATATTCGGCAGTATTCTTTACTGCCTATGAGGTGATTGCGCGAAGAGTTAAAGAAACAAGGTTAGCTAAGGTTCTTTTATAGTATTTGGTTTTCAAGATTTATGGGCTAAGGGAAGGTTGTGTAATTCAACCACAGTCCCGCTGCTGTAAAAGAGGTACGAAATTTCCTTATTAAGTTATAGCCACTGGAGTAATCCGGGAAGGCTTGGGAAAAAGTAGAAGGATCTCTTGAGTCAGAAGACCTAGCCATAAATAAAGTCCACGATAATTTCTAGCCCGCGGACAAGGCTGGAAGGGAAACAGGGATACCCTTAATGCAAAAGGTTTGCGTTAAGGGTTTTTTATTTTTAACGTCCGGGAAAGGCAGAAGGGGGAATGAAAAGGTCAAGTTTAATAGGTGTGGTTTTGTTGGCGGGGGTATTAGCCGCGAGTTTTAACGGGATTGTTTTAGCAGAGGATACCGGGGTTGATTTGGAGAAAATAGTTGTTACCCCTTATTTTACAACTATTTCAGCAAAGGAAAATCCTTCTGCTACTGCTGTAATTAATGTGGAGGATAAAGAATCAATCGGAAAATTCGGTTTTATTGATGCGATTAAGGGCTCGCAAGGGGTTGATTATGCAGTCACCGGAGGGTTGGGAGGGGAATCCGCTGTTTTTATTAGAGGCGCGGATTCTTATCATACTCAGTTAATGCTAGATGGTATAAGGATATATGACCCCGTTAACACGCAGGGTTATTTTGCCTCTTACAACTATTTATCTTTAGATAATCTTGATAAAATAGAGATATCCAGAGGTCCATTCAGCAGCCTCTATGGTTCTCAATCCATAGGCGGGTCAATTAATATGATTACTCGTAAAGGAAGCGGGAAACCGACATTTTCATACCTTCAGGAATTCGGTTCTTACGATACTTATAGAGAAAAAATCGCTTCACAGGGAAGACTAGGTAAACTTGCGTATTCTTTAGGAGTATCTAGGGTAGATGTGCGTTCATTCTATTCGGCTAAATATAAAAATGGCAATCATGAACGCGACCCCTTTGGTAATACTAATACATCTTTAAGAATAGACTACGAGTTAAATGATAATTTTGAGGTAGGAATTTCTCACCGTTATTCTTATGCAAAGTATAATTATGATGGGGGCTGGAGTGTGCCTTTGGATGATTTTGATAATACAGCAAGATCTCATCAAAATATAGGCTCATTTTATTTAAACAATAGAATAAATGACTTTCTTTCGCATAAGTTTACTTATGGGGTAGTTGATGTACAAAGAAAAGGTTGGGAAGGCGATTGTGATTATTGGTATAGAGGAAAAAGCAATCAGTATAAGTATATTTTAGATTATAAGCCCATTAAATTTTACAATGCATTAATTGGTTATGAATATATTGGAGATAGAGGAGAGTCTTATTGGTCGGGGTACGACAAAGATCCAAAACATAGGGCTAATTCTAAAGGGGTTTTTTTGCAAAATATACTTAGGCCAATAGATAACCTTTTTGTTTCGTTTATTATCAGAGAAGAGAACCATTCGACATTTGGAAACAATACTACCTATGGGGTATCTGCAAGCTATCTTGTTGTACCGACAAAAACAAAATTAAAGGCGTCAGCAGGAACTGGTTTTAGGGCTCCTAGCCTTTATGAATTATTTAGCGCTGATTCTGGAAATCGAAAACTTAATCCAGAAGAGTCTAAATCATTCGATATAGGATTTGAGCAAAGCATTTTTGAAGATAGTTTTTCTTTTGGGGTTACATTTTTTAGGAATAATATCCAAAACAAGATCGATTGGAAATCGACTGGCTTGTATACAGGTGAGTACGATAACGTAGGCGAAGCGAAGATTTATGGGGTCGAGAACTTCGCAGAGTACAAGTTTAATGATATAATAACCTTAAAACTAACTTACGATTATCTTTATACCCAGAATGAGTCGAATAAATCTAGGCTGGCAAGAAGGCCCGAAAATAAAATATCACTTTTTCTTATTAGTGAAATAGGCAGGCTAATTATCGCTCCAGAGGTTTTTTATGTTGGCAATAGAATTGATGGTTCTAATAAATTAAAGTCATATGTATTGGTTAATTTAGGCTTGAATTATAAAATTAGCGATAATTGTGAAATTTTCGGAAGGGTAGAGAATATATTAAACTATGATTATCAGATTGTATATGGTTATGAAACTCCAAAGGCCTCGGTTTATGGAGGTATTAAATTATCATTTTAACCGCTAGCTGGGAATAATGGGAAGTTTTAATGGGCGCTGTCCCTAATTTATGATAAGCTAATGCTATGGGGGATTATAGATTATTACCGGCTGCTTTGCTGATTTCATTTTCTCTGCATACGGTTATCATATCCGGAAGTTATCTAATTCCGTTTATAAAACCACCGGAGGCAGAGAAGCAGATAAAGGTTACTTATGTTAAGATTAAGGAAACCCCTAAGGAGCTGCTTAAGTCTAAAAATATAGCTTCTGAGAAGCGCACCCCTCCGCCTTTTATCGAGCCGCAGGAGATAAGAAAAGAAAGCAGCCTAAATAAACCGCGCGATCTAAAGCTTGCAAAGCCGCAGTTAATAAAACCGGATTCTATCCCCGTTAATAAGAAGATTAGCTTACCTGATGTGGATATGGGGAGGATCGATAACCCCTCTTATATAAGCTACTACCAAATCGTGCGCGAGAAGATAAGGCGGGCAGCCTTTAGGAATTATTCGCGCAGTGAGACAGGGGAGGTTTATTTAACCTTTATTATTTCAAGCGACGGACTCCTTAAGGACGCCAGATTAGTGGAGGCGAAGTCATCCAGGAGCCCTTACCTTCGCAGTATCGCTCTCTCCAGCGTAAAAACAGCCTCGCCTTTTCCTAATTTCCCAAAGGAACTCGATTATCAGGAGCTTTCATTCAACGTAATCATTTCTTTTGAGATAGAGTAGCGCAACCAGTTGACATAGCTAAAAAATAGTGGTATATTAAATTGAATTTATTGATGAAAGGAGATGATAATATTGTCCGAAGTTGAAGTTAAAAGAGATGAGTCTTTTGAGTCTGCCTTACGCCGTTTTAAGAAGAAGATCGAGCAGGAAGGCATATTGAGGGAAGTAAGGGACCGCAAGCATTACGAAAAGCCAAGCGAGCGTAAAAGGAAGAAAGTAAAAGAAAGAAGATAAGTTTTATGCCTCTTGCCCTTTCAACCTCATGGAATGCGTATCGCTACACTGAAGCAAGAAGCATGCTCTTTGAGATAGGTAAGCTTAACTTCAGAAATATCGAGCTTAGTTTTAACCTTACTAATTCCATGGTAGGGGAAATACCCAATGCGGCCAGGGAATTAGGTATTCAGATTACAAGCCTGCACAACTATTGCCCTATCCCTGAAGGCTTCAGCAGAGAGAAGGGGCTGCCTGACTGTTATTCAATTTCTTCTTTGAATCCGCAAGAAAGGGCTTTGGCTCTAAAATATACCAAGAAGACAATTGATACAGCTGAATCTTTAGGCGCCTGCGTTGTGGTACTTCATTGCGGCAGGGTTGAGATTGAAGATAAAACAAAAGAACTCGCCTTTTTGTATCAAAGCAATAAAAAAGAGGATTCAGAATTTAAGCGGATTAAGGAAGCCTTTTTCAGGGAGAGGTCAAATAAGGCAGGGCCTTTCTTAGAGAGCGCCCTTTCTTCATTGAGGGAACTTAGCCTATACGCCAAAGAGAGAGGGATACGGCTTGGGATTGAAAACCGCTTTTATTACCGCGAGATACCCGATTTTGACGAAATAGGCATTATTTTGAATGAGTTTAGCGGTAAAAATGTCTTTTATTGGCATGATACCGGGCATGCAAGAGTGATGCAGAATCTGGGTTTTATCGAGGGAAAGGATTATCTTAAAGAGTACTCAGGGAGGCTTATCGGCGTACATTTGCATAATGTAATGGGCTGCCTGGACCATCAGCCCTTAAACAAGGGCGAACTCGATTTTTCAATTTTAAAGCCGTATCTTAATAAAGAAACCCATAAAGTGATTGAAGTGCATAAACCGGCTACGGCCGGGGATATTGAAGAAAGCAAAAGCTTACTGGAAGGCATTTTTAATGACACTATCTAGATTGCGCGAGCCTTCGGCTTCCGGCAAGTTTTACCCTAAAAGCGCTCAAGAGATTAACAGGGTGATTGCCGGTTTTCTCGAAGGAGAAGAAAGTATTAAAGCCAAGGCAATCGGTTGTGTTTTGCCTCATGCGGGCTATTCTTATTCCGGAAGGGTAGCGGTAAAAACAGTATCTCAAGTTAGTATTCCTGAGAGGGTTATCCTTCTGGGCCCTAATCATACAGGTTCAGGCCCTGCATGCAGCATTATGAGTGAAGGAATATGGCAGACCCCGCTGGGGGAGGTTAATATAGACGGTAAATTGGGCAAATTTTTACTAAGCGAATCAGATTACCTTGAGGATGATTCCTCAGCCCATATCCAGGAACATTCCCTGGAAGTTGAATTGCCTATATTGCAGTATTTTAGCAAAGAATTTGAAATTGTCCCGATAGCATTTATGCCCGAGAGATTAAGTATTCTCAGGGAGATCGGTATAAACATTGCAGATACCATCAAGAGCCATAATTATGAAGGCAGGGTTTTATTATTGGCCAGCTCTGATATGACTCATTATGAAAGAGAAGAAGATGCAAGGGTAAAGGACAAAAAGGCTATAGACGCAATATTGGCGCTGGATGAAGGCAGGTTAATCGAGGCGGTTGATAACTTCGGCATATCTATGTGCGGATATGCGCCGGTAGCGGTAATGCTATCCTGCGCCAGGGCCCTGGGCGCAACAAAGGGCAGCCTGGCTATGTATCAGACAAGCGCAGAGGCAACCGGAGATAAAACAAGCGTTGTAGGGTACGCAGGCATAATAATCAATTAACTATGGAAGAAGAAAAGAAAGGTTTTGTTCCGCCTAATCCCGATTTCAATTTTTTCGTAACTACTCTTTCCCTGCAGGCCTCTATTGCCCTGGGGCAGATCGCAAACCCTGCTACAAGCAAGACAGAGGAGGACCTGGTGCAGGCAAAGTTTCTTATAGATACACTGGGGATGCTGCAGGATAAAACTAAAGGCAATTTAAATGATGATGAATCTAAATTATTGGAGAATCTGCTTTATGATTTAAGAAGCATCTACCTTTCTAAGGAAAAAGGAGAGAAGAAATGATCGATAAAGAGCTTTTGGATATTTTGGCTTGCCCTTCTTGCAAAGGGGATGTTTTTATGCAGGAAAATAAGATTATCTGCAAAAAGTGCGGTAAAAAGTACCCCATTAAAGAGGGTATCCCGGTAATGCTCATTGATGAGGCAGAGGATTAAGCATGAAAAAGGTGCTGGTGATACATGGCCCTAATCTTGATTTGCTGGGTAAAAGAGAACCCAAGGTTTACGGAAGGGTTACCCTTAAAAGTATTAACAGCGGGCTTAAAAAGATAGCCAAGGCCCATAAGGCGTCCCTTACCATAAAGCAGTCTAATCATGAAGGTGAAATTGTAGATTTAATAACCGGGTCAGGCAAAAGGTTCGATGCCTTGCTTATTAACCCGGCAGCTTATACCCATACCAGCGTTGCTATACGCGATGCTATTGCCGCTACAGGCATTCTAACTGTTGAGGTCCATCTTTCCAATATCCATGCCCGAGAAGAATTCCGGCATAAATCTTTAATCAGCCCGGTTTCGCATGGAACGATTTTGGGTTTTGGCGCCCAAAGCTACTATCTTGGGCTGGAAGCGATCCTAGAGTTGATTTAATAATGAATATTCTTCGAGATTTCGTAAAAAAGCTGAGCCTGAGCGGTTTAGACGGTTTTATTATCTCTTCCCCGAGTAACCTATCATATCTTACCGGATATTCTAACCCGGATGCCTATCTGCTGGCCTCAGTAAAAGGCAATATCTATTTTACGGATTCCAGGTATGCCCAAAGCGCAAAGGAAACCCTTAAAGGTTTTCTTTCAGTCAGGATTGCCAATGGTACTGTCTTTAGTTCAATTCCCCGGGCTTGCAGTGAATTAGGCCTAAAGAAGATCGGCTTTGAAGAGCGCCACTTGCCTTACGCAGAATACAAGATGATTAAGCAGTCTTTGAAACCTGGCGCCATTCTTGTGCCTACTTACGGAGTTATCGAAGGGATGAGGGAGATAAAAAGCCCTGAGGAATTGGCTAAAATCAGAAAGGCGCTTAAGATTACCGCTTTAGCTTTTGAATTTATTAAGGATTTCATGCATCCCAATCTTAGTGAGGCAGAGGCGGCCGCGGAATTGGAGCGTTTTATACGTTACCAGGGGGCGAAGGGTGCGGCTTTTGATATAATTGTTGCTTATGGGCGAAACTCCGCTTACCCCCATCATAATCCTACGGCAAAAAAGCTGGCAGAGGGCGGCAATATCCTTATTGATCTGGGGGTAGATTACCTTGGCTATAAATCCGACTTGACAAGGGTATTATTTTTGGGTAAAATTAATGTTCTTGCCCGGCGGGTATATGCATTGGTGGCCAGGGCGCAGGAGATTGCGATTAAGAAGATTAAGCCGGGAGTCAAAATCGGCTCTATTGATGCGGCCAGCCGTAAATATATCTCCGGCAAGGGTTACGGTAAGAATTTTATACACAGCCTGGGGCATGGGGTAGGGCTGGATATACACGAAGGCCCCAATATTCACAGCAAAAACGAAGGTTTCTTAAGGGAGGGTATGGTTTTTACGGTTGAACCGGCAATTTACCTTCCGGGTAAATTCGGGATAAGAATAGAGGATATGGTTTTAGTAACAAAACATGGATGCGAGGTATTAAGTGGCTCTGTCAATAAATGAAATAAAATCAGGGGTTACCATATTAATCGACAGGGATGTTTATGTGGTTGTTGACGCCCAGCATGTCAAGCCGGGCAAGGGTGCGGCTTTTGTGCGGGCTAAGCTTAGGAATATGAAGAATTCCAATATTCAGGAGAAGACTTTTCGCGGGGATGAAAAGATTGAACAGGCCTATGTTGAGGAGCGCAAGCTTCAGTATCAGTATAATTCCGGGCACCTCTATCATTTTATGGATCAGGAAAATTTTGAGGAAATAGCCGTATCCAAAGATGCCATCGGTGATAAGCGTAATTACTTAAAAGATAATATTGAGGTATTGGGTTATTTTTTCAAGGATGACCCATTGTCTATTAATTTGCCTAATTTCATTGAATTTGAGATCACCCATACAGAACCGGGAATAAAAGGGGATACGGCTAAAAGCGGGACCAAACCTGCGCAGGTAGAGACAGGCGCAACTATACAGGTTCCGCTTTTTGTTGATGTTGGAGACAGGGTAAAGGTTGATACCCGCACCGGAGAATACGTAGAGCGGGTCAATTAAAAAGAAGGAAGGCTAGGAATGAATATTAAAGAGATAAAAGAAATGGTTAATCTGATGAATGATAACGGCCTTATGGAGCTTGAGATAGAGAAAGATGGTATGCGTATCAGGCTAAAGAAAACTTCCGCCGGATCTGAGGGTTTTAGCGGTCCGGTCGTTTTTGAGCGTGAAAGGGTAACTGATGCCGCCGCAAAACAATCACAACTGGCTGCAAGGGAAGCATCTTCCATCAAGTCGGTCGAGATTAAATCACCCATGGTTGGAACCTTTTACCGCGCCCCAAGCCCGGAGGCCCCTGCTTATACCGAGGTGGGGCAGAATGTTGAGCCTGGCCAGGTAATCTGCATAATTGAAGCCATGAAGCTGATGAATGAAATTAAGGCGGAGGTAAAAGGAAAGATACTTGAAGTCCTGGTTGATAATGCTGAGCCTATTGAATTTGGCCAGCCTATATTTTTAATAGAGCCTCTTTAAAGCACAATGTTTTCTAAAATACTTATCGCCAACCGTGGCGAAATCGCACTAAGGATTATCCGCGCCTGCCGCGAATTAGGAATACGAACGGTGGCGGTTTATTCTCAGGCGGATAAAAATTGCCTTCATGTGCGTTTTGCCGATGAAGCTGTCTGCATAGGGCAGGCCGCATCCTCCAGCAGCTACCTTAATATACCCGCCATTATCAGTGCCGCAGAGATTACTGACGTAGAGGCTATTCATCCCGGTTACGGATTCCTGGCGGAGAACGCGCATTTTGCCGAGATATGCGAGTCCTGCAAGATTACATTTATCGGACCTACCCCTGCCAATATCAGGCTGATGGGGGACAAGATGGCTGCGCGTGCCTCAATGCATAAGGCTGGCTTACCGATTGTCCCGGGAAGCGCTGCAGCCATTAAAAATAAAGAAGAAGCGCTTAAAACAGCAAAGGCTATAGGTTATCCCGTAATAATTAAAGCTGCCGCCGGAGGCGGAGGCAAGGGTATGCGTATATGCCATAATGACCTGACTTTGGTATCCAGCATTATGACTGCGCAATCAGAGGCCGAGGCCAATTTCGGCAATTCTAATGTTTATATTGAAAAGTACATAGAAAAACCGCGCCATATTGAAGTCCAGATTATCGCGGATAAAACCGGGCACATATTGCAATTAGGGGAGAGGGACTGCAGCATTCAAAGGAGGCACCAGAAGCTCCTGGAGGAATCTCCCTCTTCTGTCGTTGACAGCAAGATGCGCAAGAGGCTCGGTGATTTGGTTTTAAAAGGCATGAAGTCCGTCAACTATGTGAGCTGCGGGACCATAGAGTTTCTTTTGGATACCAGTACCAATAATTTTTATTTTATGGAGATGAATACCCGCATTCAGGTAGAGCATCCCGTTACCGAGATGGTAACAGGAATAGACCTGATTAAAGAGCAGATTAAGGTTGCCTCCGGAGAGAAATTAAAAATCCATCAGGAGAATATACAGATAAAAGGGGCAGCGATAGAGTGCAGGATAAACGCAGAGGATCCGGATAACGGATTTATGCCCTCTCCGGGTAAAATTGAATCTTTGGTCTTGCCCGGAGGCCCTAATGTCAGGGTTGATACCCATATGTACGCTGGATATGAAGTACCTCCCTATTACGATTCCCTGATTGCAAAGCTTATCGTTTACGGGCGCAACCGCCAGGAGGCTATCAGGACAATGTACAGGGCCTTAAGCGAGTTCCATGTCGCTCCCATAAAAACAACCATACCCTTTCACCTTAAACTGATGGAGAATCCTCTGTTCTTAAAAGGGGATATCTCTACCCATTTTATCCAGGATATGCTGAAAGAGGAGAGCAAGGGGGAATGATGATAGTCCGCGAAGAATCACGTACTGATTTAGGCTTAATAAGGGTGCATAAAAATGCAATCTCTTCCATTGCCTCTATAGCGGCTACGGATGTGCCTGGAGTAAAATCCGTAAGCACTAGCCTAAGGACAAAACTGATGGATTTGATAGGAAATAAAGGAAATGCGGATATTAAGGTTGAGATTAATAAAAATGATGAGGTTAAAATAGATATTCCGGTATTAGTAAGATACGGTTTTAATATTCCTGAGATAGCAAATGCAATCCAGGAGAATGTCCGCCTTGCGCTGGAGAAGATGACTAACCTCTCTGTTAAGGATATAAACGTTAATATAGTAGGAATAGAAAGGGGTTAATTATGAGGATTTTTACAGTTCTTGGAATTTTCTTCTACGCATCAATTATAATTGTGGCAGGTATTGTTTTAGTCGCCTTTTCCTTTAATCTCCTGCAGCCCCAAGATATCAATAATATGCTTAATTACGTGCATGGCAGCGTCAACTCCCGAATTATAACAGGGCTTTCGGGGCTGCTTTTAGTGCTTATTAGCTTTTCTTTTGCCCAGTTAATCCTGGGCCGCCTCCAGCGCGAAAAGACAATTGCTTTTTCTACTGCTTCAGGCGAGGTAACTATTGCCCTTTCTGCGGTTGAGGACTTAATCCGCCGGCTTGCAGGGGTCATTCCGGAGATCAAAGAGCTTCGTCCTGACGTAATCGCCAATAAAAAGGGGATTATTGTAGACCTAAGGGTAATCCTGAATAAGGAAGTGAATATCCCTGAGCTGACCTCGCGCCTGCAGGATATTGCGCGTGCCCGCATACAAGAGGTGCTGGGGGTTGAGGAGCAGATTATTGTTAAAATTCATGTGGCAAAGATTGCCGCAGTTGAAGATAAGGATAAAAGAAAAAAGGACCAGGAAAAAGAGAATCCTGTAGCGCCTTTTAGCGGATACGAAAGAATATAAAACAAAGGAGAGTAATAAGATGGAAAGGATTGGTATACTTACCGGAGGAGGAGATTGCCCGGGGTTAAATCCGGTTATTCGTGCAGCAGTAAGGAAGGGGCTTTTAGAGGGATATGAATTTTTAGGGATTAAGGACGGCTGGAAAGGTTTGGTTGAGAATATGACCATGCCTTTAGATATTAATACTGTTTCGGGGATCCTCCATAAAGGAGGAACTATCCTGGGCACATCCAGGACAAACCCTTATAAAAAAGAAGGCGGCCTGCAGAGGGTAAGAGATAATTTTAAAAAAATGGGGTTATCCGCTTTAATAGCTATTGGCGGAGAAGATACCCTTGGGGTTGCTTCAAAATTAGTTGACGACGGTTTAACTAATATAGTGGGCGTTCCTAAGACTATCGATAACGATTTGTCTTCCACGGATTATACCTTTGGTTTTGACACTGCCTTAAATATCGTAACTGAGTGTATTGACCGGCTGCATAGCACGGCAGAGAGCCATCATAGGATTATTGTGGTAGAGGTAATGGGCAGGCATGCCGGCTGGATTGCGGTTGAGGCAGGGATAGCGGGGGGCGCTGATGTAACCTTGATCCCCGAGGTGCCGATAAATATTGAAGAAGTTTGCAATACCGTCACAAACAGGCATAATCGCGGGAAGAACTTTAGTATAGTAGTAGTAGCGGAAGGGGCTCAGTTTGAAGACAAGGGCATGGTGCTTCAAGAGCAGAAGCTTGATGCTTTCGGGCATGTAAGGCTGGGAGGCATTGGCGAGGCCTTGGCCGGAGAAATTGAGAAAAGGACAGGTTTTGAGACCCGCGTCAGCGTATTAGGCCATATCCAGAGAGGCGGCGCTCCTACCGCGTTTGACCGCGTACTCGCAACAAGGCTGGGGATAAAAGCAGTAGAGCTGATTAAGGACAAGAAATTCGGAAGAATGGTAGCCCTGCAGGGGATAAAGGTGGTTGATGTCCCGTTAAAAGACGCAGTTAAAGAGCTTAAAACCGTTAATTTAGAGCTTTACAATATTGCCAGGGTTTTTTCTTTATAGAAAGAGAGCCGAATATGCGCGATATTATTCAAGATGCTATCCTCGAGAGTATAAGGGTGAAAGAGGAACTTCTTAAGAAAAATTTGCTACAAATAGTTGAAATAACAGAGAAAATAATTTCTGCTATAAAAAGAGGCGGGAAACTTATAATTTTCGGAAACGGAGGATCGGCAAGCGATGCGCAACATATTGCCGCAGAGTTGGTAGGAAGGTTCAAGAAGGAAAGGCCTGCCTATCCGGCTATCGCCCTTACCGTAAACACCTCAATCATCACCGCATTATCTAATGATTACAGTTATGATATCATTTTTGCCCGTCAGATAGAGGCGCTAGCCAGTAAGCCTGATGTGGCCTTGGGTATTTCTACAAGCGGAAAAGCAAAAAATGTCGCGTTGGGGTTAAAACAGGCAAAGAAAATGGGACTCTCTACTATTCTTTTAACCGGATGTGAAGGGGGGGATGCCGCTAACCACGCGGATATCTCGCTGATAGTCCCTTCAAATGTCACTGCCAGAATACAGGAGAGCCATATTTTAATCGGGCATATCATATGCGAGCTTATAGAAGGATCCAACGTTCGGTAAGAGATAAGGCTATAACCTTAAAGAGGCTAGCTGATATACTCCCCAAACTTAAGAAACAAAAGAAAGGTATAGTTTTTACCAATGGCTGTTTTGATTTATTGCACTACGGACATGCTAAATACCTTGAAGTTGCCAAGTCTAAGGGCGATATTCTTGTCGTAGGGGTAAACAGCGATTCTTCCGTAAAAATAATCAAAGGGGATAAGCGGCCCATTATCGGTGAAAGAGACCGTTTAAACCTAATCGCATCTTTGGAGAGCGTTGATTTCGCCGTGATCTTTAACCAGCCTACCCCTTTGGAACTTATAAAGAAAATTCGCCCGGATATAATAATTAAGGGCGCTGATTGGGTAGAGGATAAGATTGTCGGCGGAAACTTTGTAAAAAGCTACGGGGGCAGGGTATTAACCATAAAGTTAGTCAAGGGCCTTTCCACAACTAATCTTATAAAAAAAATTGCTAAAGCGAGCTGAGCGGGCTAACGTTAACCGTATTATTGATGCTAATATTAACCGCGCAAAAGAAGGTTTGCGGGTTTGCGAGGATATAACCAGGTTTATTCTTGATAACCGTCAATTTACCTCGGCGCTCAAAAGAATAAGGCATAGATTAAGCTCGCTATCTGATTCTTTGACGCCAAAGGCGCTATTGCTTAAGGAAAGATCCAGCGCTAATGATGTAGGCAGGTTTTTAAAGGGGGATGAATTAAAAAGAAGCGGTACGGGAGATATCTTTCTGGCTAATATACAAAGGGCGAAAGAGTCTATCCGGGTTTTAGAAGAATGTAGTAAGCTAATCAACGTTAAGGCTGCCTTAGGTTTTAAAGAGTTAAGGTATAAAACCTACGAAATCGAAAAGAAAGTTCTGGAGAAAATATAAAATGACACAGCTTGAATACGCCAAAAATAACAAATTAACTCCCTTGATGAAGAGGGTTGCTAGAGACGAGGGAGTCAACCCGTATGATATTCTAAAAAACATCAAAAACGGAAGCTTGGTCATACTTAAGAATTCCTCGCGCCGGCTCAAGAAGCCCTGCGCAGTGGGAAGAGGGGTAACAACTAAGGTTAATGCCAATATCGGGACATCTACCGATAAGTTCAATGCTAAAGATGAATTAAAGAAACTGGATGTTTGTATAAAATACGAAGCGGATGCGGTAATGGATTTAAGCGTAGGGGGAGACCTTAAGAAGATGCGCAAAGAGGTTATCAAAAATTCAACTCTTCCCGTGGGCACTGTGCCGGTCTATGAGCTGGCGGTGAATGCAACCAGAAATAAAGGTGATCTTTTGGCCTTTAATTATAAAGAGATGCTTGACGTCCTGGAGCGCCAGGCAAAGGAAGGGGTTGATTTTTTTACTATCCACGCCGGGGTTACCAGAAAAAGCGCTGAAATACTGAAAAAGAACAAAAGGGTCTTAGGCATTGTTTCAAGAGGCGGAGCAATAGTTGCCAGTTGGATGAACTTTCATAAAAAAGAGAACCCTTTCTTTGAATATTTCGATAAGATAATTGATATCGCTTATAAATATGACGTGGTCTTGAGCTTGGGCGATGGTATGCGTCCGGGCTCAATCCTGGATGCCAATGATAAAGCTCAATTCGCAGAGTTAAAGATTCTCGGTGAGCTTGCCTTACGCGCCCGAAAAAAAAATGTCCAGATTATGATCGAGGGGCCGGGGCATGTCCCGTTGGATAAAATCAAGGAGAATGTAACACTGGAGAAGCGGCTTTGCCATAACGCCCCTTTTTATGTGCTGGGCCCGTTAGTTACGGATATTGCAAGCGGCTATGATCATATTAATGCCTCCATTGGCGGGGCTTTAGCCGCCGGTTTCGGCGCGGATTTCCTTTGTTATGTTACTCCGGCTGAACATTTAAGGCATCCCTCGCTTTCTGACGTAAGGGAGGGAATTATAGCTTCAAAGATATCTGCGCATGCCGCGGATATTGTTAAAGGCAATAAAAGGGCTATTGATCGAGATAGGCAGATATCCCTGGCCAGGAAAGAGCGTAATTGGGCCCGGCAGGTAAGGTTATCAATAGATCCATGCAAGGCTAAAGAATACAGGGAATCCTCCAGGCCATTGGATAATGAAGTTTGTACCATGTGCGGGGGATATTGTCCAATTAAACTTGCGGGCGTAGTTCATCGGTAGAACACCAGCTTCCCAAGCTGGATAGGAGGGTTCAATTCCCTTCGCCCGCTTTTTAAATACAGTAGCTAGTAGTTAGTATTTAGTAGTTAGGGAGAAATAAATATATGTTAAAGAATAAACAGATAAGAGCGCGGTTTTTGATCACTATATGCTATTTACTGTTTCTATCAGGCTGCGCCACTGCCCCTTATGTAGCGCCTGTTTCACCTAAGCCTCCTTTAGGCCTCCCCGGAATTTACCATAAGGTAGAAAAAGGCCAGACCTTATGGAGAATATCAAGAATGTACGGCGTTGACCTGCAGGAATTAACCAGGGTTAACAGGATTACTGACAACACTTCTATAGAAGTAGGCCAGAGGATACTTATCCCTAACCAGCTTAGAAACAGGGTAGAGGTTATTAAATATGCCGAGGGAGATGATTTTATCTGGCCGGTCAAGGGGAGGGTAGTTTCATCTTTCGGGCAAACAGTCAATAATATGATTAATAAGGGGATACGGATTGCGCCTTATGGATCTAAGGATATAGCAGCTTCCAGGTCAGGAAAGGTAGTTTTCTTAAGCGATAACTTCGCCGGACTAGGCAAGACTATCATACTTGATCACGGTGACGGCTTCTTCACCGTTTATGCTTTAAGCAGTGAAGTTTTTATAAAACCCGGCGATTGCGTAAAAAGGGGCTCAGTTATTGCGCGGATAACAGGCTTGGGCAAGGAAGGCGACCTGCATTTTGAAATAAGAAAAGGGCACTTGCCGCAAAACCCTATATTTTATCTACCATGAACAAAGGAACATTTTTCGGCCGCAAGGCTTATTTAGAGGCACTGCATAAACGCGTAAGCGGGCTCAAGGATAATTACCGCCAGAATATTGCCATAATAGGCGATGAGCTGGTGGGGAAAACTTCGCTTTTATTCAAGTTTATAGAAACTTTTCATGACAGCCGGATCATAACTGTTTATATTGATACGCGGCTTGAGTCAAAAGAATTATTTGCCAAGAGGTTCATCGGGATTTTGCTTTATAATTTCCTGACTAATAGCGGGGTTATCCTCAAGGAAGACCTTGAATTCCTGATTAATAAATCTTCAAAGTATATTCCTAAGACAAGCGAGAGGATTAAGAATATTTTAGGCAATCTTGCAAAGAAAAGAGTAACTAACCTTTTCACTGACCTTATGTCGTTGTGCGAATCTATTTATCAGGAAACAGGAAAGTCCTCTGTTGTGATATTTGATGAGTTTCATAACCTGGAGGTATTGGGTTTCAAGAATTTCTACCGCGATTGGGCAAAGCTCCTGATAGCAAATAAGAATACCATGTATATAATCAGCAGTTCTATGAAATTCAAGGCCAAGGAAATCCTCTCCAAGGGCCTTTCTCTTTTATTCGGAAATTTCGAGGTAATAGCCATCGAACCCTTTGATATAAAAACAAGCCTGGAATACCTGGAGCGCAGGCTTCAGGGCGTTAATATCCCATCCCCCTTAATGAACTTCATCGTGCATTTTACCGGCGGATATCCGATGTATTTGGATGTAATATCAGAATCATTATTAAATAACCGGCAAAACAGCCTGGCAGAGACTTTGGAGAACCTTCTCTTTGACGCCTCGGGTGTTTTAAATCAGAGATTCTCCAACTATATAAAACGGTTTAATGACCATCTTGCATGCAATGATTATATCGCTATCCTTTATCTCATATCCAGCGGGAGAAACAGGGTAAAAGAAATCTCCCATATATTACACAAGAGGAAGGCTGAACTTTCTGCCAGGATTACCAGGCTCCTGGAGTTGGATACTATTGCCCGTAACGGCGACTTCTTAAAGATAAACGACAGGGTATTAAGCTTTTGGGTAAAATTTGTTTACCAGGAAAAAAGGCACTCCTTGACATTTGACGCCAAGAATCAAAAGGCAAAGTTTTTGCGGGAGATAGAAGGGATGATACAGGAATTTATGGTAAACGCCCAAAAGCCCCTGATGGAAAGGATGAACGACCTCTTCAGGCTCTTTGAAGATGAGATGCTGCAGCTGGAAAAGAAAAAAGTCAGGCTTAATCATTTCCGGGAAATAAAGCCTTTGGAATTCAAGAGCAGGATGCTTAAGAATGGTTTAATCGGAAGGTCCAGCGAAAGCCTTTGGATTGTCGCAGTAAAAGCAGATTCAATAACCGAGGAAGATATTATAGAGTTTTCCAGAGAATGCAGAAAATACCGTCATAAACTGCAGAGGAAAGTAATTATTACGCTTGAGGATATAGATGCCAATACCAGGCTTCGGGCAATGGAGGAGAAGGTCTGGGCCTGGGACATAAACAGCCTTAACCAGATGCTGGACCTTTACTCAAGGCCGAGGGTAATTGCATGAAAATAGTGGTGATTTCAGATACGCATGTTTGCGGATGCGAAGCTAAATTTCCCGATAAATTGCTTGAAGATATCAGGAGTTCGGATATGATAATACATACCGGAGATTTTGTTGATATAGAGTGTTTGGAGGGCCTTAAGGGGTTTTCCAAAGAAGTTAAGGCAGTCTACGGCAATATGGATTCCCAGGAACTTAAGGATAAGCTTCCCGAAAAGGAGGTTTTTAAGGCCGGCCGTTTTAAAATCGGAATTATGCATGGCAGAGGAGCTCCCGCAAACTTGATAGATGTCCTGAATGAGGCATTTAAGAAGGAGCGACCGGATTTAATTGTTTTCGGGCATTCCCACGCTGCCTTTAACGAAAAAATAGGGGATACCATATTTTTTAATCCCGGAAGCCCGTTTGATAAATTTTTCTGTCAATTTAACTCTTACGGGGTAATCGAAATCAACGAAAAGATAGAAACGAGAATAGTAAAAATTTAGGAAATGATTAATCAAAAGAAAACCAAAGAACTCGAAAATATTACCCTGGCCCCCTATGCCATGAAAAGCATAAACAGCAAGGGCAGGGTTTATCCCGAAGACGAGCATCCTTACAGGTCTAATTATCAGAGGGACAGGGACAGGATTATTCATTCGGCAGCCTTTAGAAGGCTGGAATATAAAACTCAGGTTTTTGTTAACCACGAAGGGGATTACTATCGCACCAGGCTTACCCATACCCTGGAGGTAGCTCAAATTGCCAGGACTATAGCCTCTGCCTTGTGTTTAAACGTTGATCTTACCGAGGCAATAGCGTTGGCGCATGATTTAGGCCATACGCCTTTTGGCCATTCCGGCGAAGAGGCCTTAAATGAGCTGATGTCTAAAAATGGCGGGTTTAACCATAACCTGCACGGGTTAAGGGTCGTAGATTACCTTGAAGAAAGGTATCCGGATTTTCCGGGTTTAAACCTTACATGGGAAGTAAGGGAGGGTATAATAAGGCACTCTACCGCATTTGATGTTACGAAAAGGCTAAAAGAATTCTCTAGATACCCCTCTGCAAGCCTGGAGACGCAGGTAGTGGATATAGCGGATGAAATTGCCTATGATAACCACGACCTTGATGACGGGCTTACCTCAGGATTAATCAAAGAATCTGACCTGGCCAGCCTGGAGATATGGAGGGATATTAATAAGAATATATCGCACCTCTATCAGTATATCTCTCCTAAAAAGAGGAAATACCTTATTATCCGCTCGTTGATTAATCTGCAGGTAACTAATTTGATTTGCGAGACTGAGCATAATATGCTTAAGTTAAAACTTAAGACCTGCGAGGATGCCAGGAAAATAAGTAAAAAAGTAGTTACTTTTAGCGGTAATATGCTAAAATTAAGAAAGCCCCTGAGGTCATTCTTGATGGACAAGCTTTATCACCATTACCGCGTAGTAAGAATGAGCATTAAGGCCAAGCGTTTCATTCATGAATTGTTTAAGGTATATGTAAGCAATCCCAGGCAGCTGCCTTTGGATGTGCAGGAGAAAATAAAAAAAGACGGTATAAAAAGAGTTGTGGCTGATTACATAGCAGCAATGACAGACAGGTACGCCTTAGATGAATACAAAAAACTATTTACCCCCTACGAAACGGTATAGGACGTTAATTTCGTCAATCCACAGCATTTACAGGCTGGTTAACTCAACCTATGACTTAAAGGATTTAATCACCCGCCTTTCCAAGCTTATTTCTCAAATCCTTAATTCTGATTATTGCACTATAACCATGCTTGAGCCGTCTAAGAAATATTCCATACTCAGATGTTTTGTAAGCAATAAAAAAAGGTCAGTCTCGGATAAAAAGGCAAGAATTACCGATAGTATCGAGAAAAGGATCCTTAGGACAAGCTCGGTTGTTAGAAAAGGGCATCTTTTGGCGGCCCCGTTAATTTCCGATGACCTTATCGGTATTATAGTTATACGGCGCGCTAAAAATAAGCCTTTTTTTGAGAGGTTTGATCAGGATATTCTGATGACTTTGGTAGAGCAATCCATCATAGGAATTAAGAATCTCCAGCTCTACGAAGAGCAGCAGAAGATAGTTTTCGGGAGTATCAAGTCGTTGGTGACTCTTTTAGATACCCGCGTACCGCAGGAATATACCCATTCCCCTTATTTTAGCCGTCTGGTTACGGCTATCGGAAGCCAGATGCGGCTTGATGAGAAACAGATTCAAAGCTTAAAATATGCCAGCTTCTTGCATGATGCTGGCAAGGTAGATATCCCTCCGGAGATTCTCACTAAAACGACTAAATTGACTACGCAGGAATATAATATTATAAAGAGGCACCCTCTTAAGGGAGCCCAGATATTAAGGCCGTTGCAGGTTTTAAAGCCGGTCATCCCTATTATTATGCACCATCATGAAAGGTATGACGGTACAGGCTATCCCTCAAGGCTTAAGAAAGGCCAGATACCCCAGGGTGCCCGGATTATGGCTGTTGCCGATGCCTTTGAAGCGATGGTCTACGGCAGGCCTTATCGCGAAAGGAAGAATATAATTTCAGCAATAAAAGAGGTAAAAAAGAAAAGCGGCAGCCAATTTGACCCTAAAGTTGTTGATGCCTTCCTTAAGGTAATAAGAAAATTCAATACCAAGATTTACTCGAAATAAATTAAATAATCATGATAGAAAAGAACTCTGGCCATCAGTTCGAATTATTCTCAGATTCTCAGGGCGATAAAAGACTTTCTACCGGCCGCCAGGATAAGAATTATTTTTCTAAGTACATCTGGGGGTATGAGAAAGCAATACTTATTATTATCGCTATTTTGGTTACCGGGATAATATCTTTTTCTATGGGTGTGGAAAGAGGCAGGCGGGTAAGTATTAATCAACCGTTGCGGGCGCAATCCCTGGTAGTTAGCCCGGAGGTTGCGCAAGCGCAAGTTATAGCTGAGGCTGAAAAAGAGCCTGCGCCTATTATAGTGACCCCCGGATCAGGATATACCGTGCAGGTAGCCAGTTTTAAGACTAACTCTTACGCCCAGAAAGAGGTAGGGTTACTTAAAAAGAGAGGTTACAAGGCTGTTACTTTAAACAAGGGTGAACATATTATCCTATGTGTGGGTAATTTCCCCGAAAAAGAAGAAGCGCAGGCTTTGTTATCTGAGTTAAGAAGATATTACAAAGACTGCCGTATAAGGAGGTTGTAAAGATGTCTATACATCCGTCATTGACAGTATCCGATAAGGATAAGAAACAGCGGTCGGTATTAAAGCGTAACGAACGTATCAGGACAATGCTGGAAAAAGGCGATTGGAAAGAAGGGGATAGGGTATACGGGTTACCTAAACTCAAGACAATAAGGATCAAGATTAAAAAAGAAAAGGCCGAGAAAGAAAAAGACGCAACCGCAGAAGGCGCAACAGCCTCTGCGCCAGCCAAGGATCAGGCAGGAAAATCAGCCGGCAAGGCCTGATAATAAATGCATACCTTAAAATTAAAACTTAAGGAGCGCTCATACAATATTGTCGTAGGAGCGCGTATTTTACCTTTGCTGGGAGAACAGCTCACCAGGCTTAAATTAGGCAAAGACGCCTACATTATCACTAACTCTCGCATAAAAAGGCGCTACGGCAAGCTTTTATCCAAGGGGCTTAATAGGGCGGGTATAAATTTCAAGTTTAAGACGGTTCCTGACGGTGAAAAGGCTAAAGATATTAAAATAGCCGCGTCTTTAATAAAGGACCTGGCAAGGTTTGATTTAAGGAAGAGCCCTTTTATTATTGCTTTAGGCGGAGGGGTGGTAGGCGACTTAAGCGGTTTTGTCGCCTCTATTTATAAAAGGGGGGTGCCCTATGTGCAAGTACCTACTACATTACTATCTCAGGTAGATTCAAGCATCGGAGGTAAAACAGCCGTAGATTTAAGCGAAGGAAAAAATTTAGCAGGCGCCTTCTATCAGCCAAGCCTGGTGTTCAGCGATATATCGCTTTTGAAGACGCTGGATAAAAAGCAGATTGCCAGCGGTATGGCAGAGGTAATAAAATACGGAGTTATTAAAGACAGGCAATTATTTAATTATCTTGAAAGGGAATACGGAAATATTCTTAAACTGAAGCAGGAGTATCTTGGGTATGTAGTCAAGTCTTGCGCAAGGATTAAGGCAGCTGTCGTCAGCCAAGATGAAAGGGAAAAGAAAGGCCTGCGTACAATCCTGAACTTCGGCCATACTATCGGGCATGCCATAGAAGCAGCTTCTCATTCCTATGAATATAACCACGGAGAGTCGGTTGCCTTAGGGATGCTGGTGGCCCTAGAGATAAGCCTCAAGCTTAACCTTATTAAAGAACCCCTTCTTAAAAGAGTGGAGCTGCTGATAGGAAATGCCGGGCTTCCGGTTAAGATTACTAAAGTTTCTACCGCTAAAATACTTAAGAAGCATTATTACGATAAGAAATTCACGGGAAGCATAAATAAGTTCGTATTGATCGCGGGTTTAGGCAGTGTAAAAATAGTCAAAAATATTCCGCTGAATTTAATCCGTTACGCAATAGAAAAAAGGCGTTAATGGTTAGCGCCCGGCGTTAGTAAGTGAAATAATCCTGCCATCAAATTCTAAAGCCACCTTTTCCAGGTTGATCTCTTTAACTCTTGCTCCCTGTATTATATCCCCGGTTTTAACGATACGGTTATTGATTAAGGCGTAACCTTCATCCCCCTGAAAATACGAGCCGCTTAATACCAGCTTAGGTTCGGTTAAGTTTACGGGCAGCTCTTCCTCGCTGTTAACGGGGGAAGGAGGGGTAAGCGGGACATAGCTGGTTGCCGTAGCCAGTATGGCCGAAGGTTTTACCTTCGGTTTACCGAATAAGTTAGAGGCTATTTTAAAGGAGAATAGGGCAATTAAAATTATAAGTATAAATATAAGTACTTGTTTATTGTTTTTCTTTGGCCCGGTTGCCTTGGGGGTATTTTCATTCTTCTCAAGCTTTTTTAACGCATCATAGATTATGCTCAAATTTTACCTCCTACTGCGTAGCTCTCCAGTTCCTCCAGGCATTTATTAATTATACCCTGGTCTATTTTCTTAGTTTCTGCGGCAAAGCCCGCCAGTAGGGCGCGGTCGCAGATCATATTTATCAAGCGCGGCGTACCCGAAGAAAAGCCGGCTATTGCCTCAATAGCCTCTCTGGTGAAATCAATTCCTCCTGCCAGCCCCGCGATATTAAGCCGGTGTTCTATATAATTGGCTATCTCTCTGTGCTCAAGGGGAAGTATGTGATACCTGACCATAATTCTTTGCCTTAACTGTCTTAGCTCATAAAGATTCAAGCGCGCGTTTAATTCGGGTTGCCCCACCAAAATTACCTGCAGCAATTTTTCTTTTTCTGTTTCTATATTGGAGAGGAGCCTGATCTGTTCAAGTAACCCGGGCTTAAGGTTTTGGGCCTCATCGATAATTAATACTACATTATTCCCGCTGCCGGATTCATTAAGAAGAAAACCGTTTAATTGCTTTACCAGCCCTAATTTTCCTTTATTGGGAGTAGCTATCCCGAAGTCAGCCACAATGGATTCTAATAGCTGTATTTCAGAGAAGCGGGGGTTAAGTATGAAGGCGGTCTTGACATTTTTGCTTAATTCGCTTAAGAAGAACCTGCAGAGGGTAGTTTTACCGGTGCCGATTTCTCCGGTTAAGACAATAATCCCTTTTCTTTGGGATATGCCGTAGTGCAAGTGGGCAAGGGCTTCTTTGTGCTTATTGCTCAAGAAGAAAAAGGCAGGATCAGAGGTGACGTTAAAGGGCCTTTCTTTTAATCCGTAAAATTCACAGTACATTTTTTACCTTTCGTTAATATTATAACAAAAAGGATTAAAAAGTAAACTAAATCTCATCGCAGACATAATTATTTGACATCCCCTTAAATATATGTTATTATTTCTTCAATAGGAAGTAAAGCCGCGGCTACCGTTATATGCGCAAGGGGGCATAAAGTCTTGCAAAAAGAGAATAAGAGGCGTTTTAGGCGTATTGATTTGCACGCGCCGGTACGTTATCAGGTAAGGGGTAAGCCCGATTTCGGGAGCTCTCTATCTGATAATATCAGTGAGGGCGGATTAGCCTTAAATGCGCTTAATTTTATACCGCCTTCTAGTGCGGTAATGCTGGAGATAAGCCTGTTATCCCGGATATTACGGCCGATAGCCAGGGTCTCCTGGTGCCAGCCGGTGCCGCATTCGGATAACAACAGGCTAGGGCTGGAGTTTATCGAGCTTAACGCTGCCGATAGAAATTTCTTATCGGAATATATCAATATCAGGCCGGCTTAATAATTAAGAAAGGAAGACCTAAAAAACATGGCGCAAGGACAAACAGAAACACCGGCACAGGAAGGTAACGCAAAACAAGAAGAAAAACAGACTAACTGTTTAGCCTGTAATAAGCCTTTAAGGAAGGTCAGGATTTATTACCGTGACGGTAAATTTTATTGCACTAAGAGATGCTGGAAAAATTTCCTGGAGAAAGCAAAAACAGGGGCAAAATGATTAAAATAGGCGCCGAGAGAAGAATTCATCCTCGCGTAGATAAACAGCTTCCCTTTAAGGTGGCTGCTAATGGTTACGGTTTTTCAACCAGCACACAGAATTTAAGCTGCGTAGGCGCTTATTGCAGGATCACTAAATATATACCCCCCTTTACCAAGGTTATGGTAAAACTTACTCTCCCCGTAAAGGATAGAAACGGCGATAAAAAGAACTACGCGGTTAGCTGCGAAGGCGTTATCGTAAGGACTGAAGATGAAAGCAAGGGCGGTTTTAACATAGCCATATTCTTTAACGCCATCGGAAATGATCAGCGTAAAAAGATCTCTAAGTATATTAACCAATTTGTTCCTTAAGGACTCTTCCGTATCAAATTATACCCCCGAAAAATATGGGCAAGGTAAAGCGCGTTAAACCGGTAAAACTCATAACCGGGTTTATTTTTAAGAACGAAGCAGACCTTGAGAAGGCGCAAGCCGCCCTTATCAGCAGATTCGGCAGAATCGATTTTATAAGCGAAATTATCCCTTTTGACCAGACTGACTATTACAAGGCAGAAATGGGGCTTGGCCTGAAAAGGGTATTCTTAAGTTTTCATAAATTAATTAATCCTTCCCGGCTCCCCGCAATTAAAAGATTAACCAATAATATAGAAGTTAAGTTTTCGTTAAGAGGTAACCGCCTGATTAATATTGACCCGGGTTACCTTGATTTAGCCAAAGTTGTCCTGGCCTCTACCAAGGATTATTGCCACAGGGTATACCTTGATAAGGGTGTCTTTGCTGAGATTACCCTGTTTTTCAGGGGGGACTCTTTCAGGCCCTGGGAGTGGACATATCCCGACTACAGAAAAACAGAATATATCGCCGTATTTAATAAAATAAGGGAGCTGTACCTGGGCCGCCGGATTTAAAATGCTAAAATATATAATTGTTTTTATTCTCATCCTATCCATAAGCGGTTGCGCCACTTTTTACAATCCTGCCACGGAAAAGAATGAGTTTATCCTGATAGACACCCAAAGCGAGATTACCCTGGGAAGAGACATTGACAAGCAGATCAGAAATGACCTGGTTGTTTTAAATGACCGCGAAATGCAATCAAGGATTGATTTAATCGGCAAAAAAATAGCCCATGTTTCAGACCGCAGGGATTTAAATTATAAATTCGGCATAATCAAGGATGAGCAATTCAATGCCTTTGCCTTGCCTGGGGGCTTTGTCTATGTTAACAGCGGGTTGATGAATGCGGCTAGCGATGATGAATTAGCCGCGGTCATCGCCCATGAGGTAGGGCATATCGCAGCCCGCCATAGCGTAAAAAGGATGCAGGCTAATTTAGGATACCAGCTTCTTGTGAATATAGCCTTAGGAAAAGATGGCTCACAGGCAGTATCGCAGGCAGTAGGCATTACCTATAATTTTATAGCTCTGGGGTTCAGCCGGCAAGATGAATTCCTGGCGGATAAATTAGCGGTAAAATACTCAAGGGAGGCAGGATACAACCCTTATGGAATGATCACTTTTTTTAAAAAGCTTGAAAAAGACAAGAAACCCGGCTTGGAGCTGGTTTTCTTAAGCTCGCACCCGCCTGCTAAAGAAAGAATAGAGCGCGTAGAAAAAGAGATTGCCTTGGGCAATTAATCCATGTTAACCCAACCTTCATATTTAAGTTCGTTGGAAAATGGCTCTCTGGATAAGGCAATTAGAGCGCTTTACCATAAGATAGAATCTTGTTCCATCTGCCCACGTAAATGCGGGGTGAACCGCCTTAAGAATCAAACAGGATTTTGTAAAACCGGCTTACTCCCTAAGGTCTACAGTTTTATGGGCCATCAGGGGGAAGAGCCTCCGGTTTCTGGAACCCGCGGTTCCGGGACCATCTTTTTTTCGAATTGCAATATGGGGTGTATTTACTGCCAGAATTACGAATTTAGCCAGTTAGGCCAGGGCAGGGAAGTTTCTATCGCGGATCTGGCCAATTTTATGCTGGAGCTACAGAAAATGGGCTGCCATAACATAAACCTTGTTACCCCTACGCATATACTCCCCCAGATATTATCAGCCTTGAAAATAGCTATATCCGGAGGATTAAAAATCCCCCTGGTTTACAACTGTGGAGGTTATGAGCTGCCGGAAATCATTAAGCTTCTGGAAGGGATTGTTGATATTTATCTTGCGGATATGCGTTATGGCAACAGCGAGATGGCTTTAAAATATTCCGCTGCGCCTGATTATCCTAAGTATAATCAGGCAGCGCTTAAGGAGATGCGCCGCCAGATCAGTAGTGATGAAATCGATAGCGAGGGGATAATGAGGAGGGGCCTGATTATAAGGCACCTTGTTTTGCCGGAGAATGCATCCGGCACGGAGATGGTTATGCGTTTTATTGCCGAAGAATTATCTTCCGGTACCTTGATCAGCCTGATGAGCCAGTATTTGCCTTATTATAAGGCTAAAGAGGATAAGCGCGTATGCCGAAGGCTGAAACTAAAAGAATACGAAAGGGCCGAGGAAATAATGCATAGCTGCGGGTTAGTTAACGGATGGGTGCAGGATTCTTTCGGTTTAGAGAGGTTTGCCGGAGTTAATATCAAATCAGTATTAAGAAATGAATAAAGATAGAGCAAAAAATAAAATAGTTTCATTTTTCACGGATTTATATAAGAAATTATTTAAGATAAATGATACCCCGCAGAAAATTGCCTTAGGGCTTGGTTTGGGCGTTGCGCTGGGAGTCCTCCCGGGGACAGGCCCGCTGGCAGCGTTTTTTCTGTCAATTCTCCTTAAAGTAAACCGCGCAAGCGCATTGTTGGGCAGCCTGATAACCAATACATGGCTTAGCCTGACAACTTTTCTCTTGGCATTAAGGTTAGGTTCTGCTATATTTAATATTAGCCTAGAGGAATTGAGGAGTGAGTGGCGGGTGCTTTTTAATGATTTTCAGCTTAGCTATCTGCTCAAATCTTCGTTCCTTAAGGTTATTTTACCGGTTTCAGTAGGCTATTTGATTATTGGTGCAGCATTAGGGTTGTCCGTTTATCTGATTGCCTTAATCATTATAAAAAGTGCCAAGACAAGGATTTTGGCAGCAGGGAGGAGAAATGAAAGTTAATAATATTATAAATAAGGGCAAGAGGGAATTTAGCATAACAATTGCCTTAGTCGGGATAATACCGTTTCTTGTTTTCATTTATCTTATGGCGGTTAGGGTTGCTTCCGTAAGGATTTTTGTAGGGGAAATAGGGTTAATTATGGCCCTTACAATCGCAGTTTTTATCTTAGGGATCCACGTGGGCAAAAAGATGCTTACCTCTTTCCTGTCTGAAATAATCGCAAAAGATAGAAAGGCGGCAATAACCGAGACTGCCTTGGCTGTGGGGCATGAAATAAACAATCCGTTATTAGCGATCAGGGGTAACCTTCAGGTTATGGAGCTATACCTGGATGAAAGCCACGCGCCGGATACGATCAAAAACCGCCTCAAGACAATAGTGGATAATTTTGAGCGGGTCAGGCAGGCTACAGAACGGTTTCTTGCCTTATCTAACCCTAAAGTAAAACCGATATTCGGTAAAATTAATATGCTGGATATTCATCGTTAAGGAGGAGATATGCAAGAGGCTATGGAAATAAAAATTCATGAGTTGAATACCGAAGAGTTCATTAAAGTTAAATGTGAAGAGATATCCAAATTGGTGGGTAAGGGGCTGGCGATTAATGCCCTTTCAGGAGGAGTTGATTCATCGGCGGTCACAATGCTGGGGCATAGAGCTTTAGGGGCACGGCTTAAGACTTATTTTATAGATAACGGAATCATGCGCAAAGATGAGCCGCAGCAGATTGCTTCAATTTTCCGCAGCCTTGGAGTAAATGTGGAGATCATTGACGCAAAAGATAAATTTTTTAACGCCCTCAAAGGGGTAACCGGCCCGGAAGAGAAAAGGGAGGCAATAACCCAAGCCTTTTATAAGGACGTTTTTGCCCGCCTGGTCAGGGAGAGTAAGGCTAAATATCTCCTGCAGGGTACAATCCTAACCGATATTGATGAAACAGTTGCGGGGATAAAAAGGCAGCATAATGTTTTTGAGCAGTTGGGGATTGACCCGCAAGAGGCATTCGGATACAAAATTATCGAACCGCTGGTGCAATTGCGTAAAGACGGGGTCAGGAAGCTGGCTGAAGCTTCAGGCCTGCCGGCATCTATTTTCAACCGTATGCCTTTTCCCGGGCCTGCATTGGCGGCAAGGATTATCGGAGAGGTGACTCCAGAAAAGGTTGAAATAGTAAGGTCTGCAACTGCTATCCTCGAAGAGGAACTAGAAGGCTCAGGGGCTTTTCAATACCTGGCTATTTTACATAACGACAGAGTTACCGGTATGCGTAACGGCAAAAGGGATTTTGGGATGCAGATTGAAATACGCTCCTGGGACAGCGTTGATGCCAGGAAGGCAATGCCGACTAATATTTCTTTTGATAAACTAACTCTTCTCTCTAACCGTATGGTTACGGAAATTGCGGGGGTTGTAAGCGTCACCTATAATATTACTTCTAAGCCGCCTTCAACTATGGAGGCTATTTAATAAATGCCTAATATATCCGGGCAGGGCGCTAATCTGGCTGATTTAATTAATTATCAAGAGGGAAAAATGAGAAAAGGGATAGGATTAATTCTTGCTGTAGTTTTTACTTTGGCGGCGACATCTGTTTTTGCGCAAAACAGTGGCTTAAGTTTGGGCGGGTTAGACAAAGACGCAAAGAAGGCCCAGATTGAGGAGAAGAAATTAACTGAACAGGCGCAGAAAGATGCCGAAAAGGCAAAGGAAAAGGCTGAAAAAGAACTGAAGAAGAAGCAAAAAGAGGCAGAGGAGAGGAAATTAGAGGCACAGAAGAAAGCTGAAAAGACAAAGGGAAAAGCCAGAAAAGAATTAGAAAAGAAGCAAAAAAAGATGAATAAAGAAGCAAAAAAACAGCAAAAGGGCTTAGGGGAGATACTCGGTAAATAAGATTGTATCTGTTTAATAGAGTGCTTATATATGCTTGCCTATATTTTTCTTTTAGCCTGTTTTTTATTTGTACTTGCCTACCTAACATACGGAAGATTCCTTAAAAAACATTTTGAATTAAACAACAAAAATCATCCCCCTTCGTTACATATGTATGACGGAGTGGATTATGTGCCTGCGCCGGTTCCGGTATTGTTCGGCCACCATTTTTCTTCTATCGCCGGGGCAGGTCCGGTATTAGGCCCGATTATTGCCGGAGTTTCCTTTGGCTGGGGCCCGGTCTGGTTATGGATAGTTTTTGGTTCTATATTCATAGGAGGAATTCATGATTTTTCCAGCTTGGTCATATCGCTGCGTAACCGCGGCCGCTCTATCGCCGAAATCGCTAATATTTATATGTCAAAACGCGCATATCATTTAATGCTGGCATTTATATGGCTCACTTTAATATATGTCTTAACTGTTTTTATGGATTTAACCGCCAGTACCTTTAAATTTAACGCAGGTGTTGCGACATCATCAATTCTTTTTATTATCCTGGCGTTATTTTTTGGTTTTGCCATTTACCGGCTGAAATGGCCATTGAAAATATCATCCGTATTTTTTGTAGCCTTTCTGTTTTTCTTTGTCTGGCTCGGCCAAAAAATACCCCTGGATAACATTCCTGTAATCATGGGGGATAAGGCTAAAACCTGGGATATAGTATTAATTGCCTATTGTTTTATTGCCTCAGTTACCCCGGTGTGGATATTATTGCAACCGCGTGACTATCTATGCAGTTTTCTTCTTTACGCTTCATTAATCGCCGGATTTTTCGGGATTCTTCTGGGAGGGTTACCGTTAAATTACCCTGTTTTTACAGGCTGGGGTTCTTCGGAGATCGGGCCGATATTTCCGATTCTGTTTGTAACTGTTGCCTGCGGGGCAATTAGCGGATTCCATTCTATAGTTTCCAGCGGGACAACCTCAAAGCAGATAAAGAAAGAAACCGATGCTTTGCCTATAGGCTATGGCGGGATGTTGACCGAAGGCTTAGTAGCAATAATTGCCCTCTCTACGGTAATGGTGATAGGCAAAAACTCTTCTCTGACAGGGGCAGCGCCGTTGGAGATTTACGGTAAAGGGATAGCCAGATTTCTATCCATATTCGGCGTTCCCGGAAAGTTCGGGTTTTCTTTCGGCTTGCTGACTTTGTCTGCCTTTATTTTAACTACCCTTGATACGGCAACAAGGCTTGCGCGTTATATATTTCAGGAATTCTTTAATTTGGAGGGCAAAAAGAACAGGTATCTGGCTACCCTTTTTACTTTATCCTTACCTGCGGTTTTTGTTTTAATAAATATAAGGGATTCCGGAGGCAATGTTCTGCCGGCATGGAAGATAATCTGGCCTGTTTTCGGCGCTACAAACCAGCTTATGGCGGGGCTGGCATTAATGATTGCTGCAGTCTGGCTAAAGAAAAAAGGCAAGCATTTCTGGTTTGTGGCAATACCTATGGTTTTTATGCTGATAATGACTTTGTGGGCTTTATTATTAGTAATTATTCAGTATAAATTCAGCTTAATCGGTTTTATCGGGGCTATTTTATTATTTTTAGCGCTTATGCTTATTCTGGAGGCTATTGGAATATTTGGAATTAAACGCAGAGCGAAAACTATTTAAGGTGGACTCAAGGCAATATAAAATGTTGAAGGTTTTTAAAAAAGCACTATACTATAGTTAACGCACGGACATTATCCCAGGGGAGGTAAATATGAAAAGACTTCTTAAGATATTAGCTGTAATTTTCGCGGTTATCTTAGGCCTTTTATTCGCAAAAAATATCATCGCAAAAGTAATTGTTGAACGGGGAATTGGGTTTGCTACAGGGCTTAAATTACGCGTCAGCGGTTTTCAGATAGGAATCTTCAAGAGCCGTATAAATATAGACAACCTCAAACTTTATAATCCTAAAGGTTTTGAGGATACGGTGATGATTAATATTCCTAATCTTTATGTTGATTATAATTTGCCTGCTATTTTAAAAGGGAAGATACACCTTGAGGATGTTAAGCTTAACCTAAAGGAGTTTGTAGTAATAAAAAACAAGGATGGTAAAGTAAATCTCGGCTCTTTAAAGATTGCACAAGAGCAGAAAGAAAGTAAAACTAAGGCCAAATCCAAAGAAAAGGTTAAACCAAAAGCATCGGATATTCAAATAGATAATCTAGAGCTTAAATTAGGGAAGGTTATATATAAAGATTATTCAAAAGCGGGAGGGCCTTCAGTTAAAGAGTTCAATATAAATTTAGATGAAAGGTATGCCAATATTACTAACACAAATGCCGTTGTAAGCATTATTCTGATTAAAGTCCTTACAAACACAGCCTTAGGGGCTATTGCAAATATTGATGTTAAAGAGTTAGGTAGCGCTGTCTCCGGCAGCCTCTCTAAGGCAACTGTGGTTGTAAGCGATACCGCCGCAAAAGCCACCAAGATGGCAGGAGAAGCGGGAAAATCTGTTACGGAAGCAGCAAAAAACTTAAAAGACAGCCTTAGGCTTCCTTTTGGCGGAAGCGAACAATAAGGAAAGGAGGATAAAAGTATGGGTGGATTGTTAGGTTTAGCAATACTTATCCTGGACATAATTGCTATAGTGGATATTGTCAGGAGCTCCATGCCTACAGGGAGTAAGGTGCTTTGGGTTGTTTTAGTGCTTCTTCTTCCTGTAATTGGTATGATTCTGTATTTCTTGCTCGGGAAGAAGAAATAACAGTATCAAGCTTCAGGAAGGGGGCAGGCAAGTTGCCCCCTTCTCAGCAAAAATGGGATAATAATGAAACAAAAAATAGTGAATTTTATAACCAGGGATATCTGGCGTATCAAAGGATCGAAGATACCACGGAAACAGTTTTTCTTAATCAAAAATTTAAGAATCGCAATCCTTGCCTTACGCGGATTTAATGAAGATAAATGCTCGCTGCGCTCTTCCGCGCTTACTTTTTATACCCTTTTATCGATTGTGCCTATCTTTGCCATGGCATTCGGGGTTGCCAAGGGGTTTGGCTTTGAGAAATTGCTGAAACAGCATATTTTGGAGAAATTTCCCACGCAGAATGACGTTATTGTAAATATCATTAATTTTGCCAATACCATGCTAGAGCATACCCGGGGAGGGTTGATCGCGGGTGTAGGTATAGCAGTTTTATTCTGGTCAGTGATTAAGGTTTTGACTAATATAGAGAGGTCTTTTAATGATATCTGGGGAGTTAAGAAAATGAGGGACTTTGGCAGGCACTTAAGCGATTATCTTTCAATAATGCTTATCTGCCCTATTTTCTTAATCCTCTCAAGCGGACTGACTGTTTTTGTGAAAACCCAGGCAATAATAATAACCGAGAGAATAGCGCTTCTTGGCGCAGTAAGCCCGCTGATACATTTTTTACTGGATTTTCTTCCGTATATGGTTATGTGGGCAGTTTTTTCTTTTATCTATATCTTTATCCCGAATACTAAAATAAACTTTAAATCCGGTATTATCGCCGGAATTTTTGCCGGGACTATTTACCAGGTTATCCAGCTTATTTACGTAAATTTTCAGATCGGAGTAGGAAAATATAATGCAATCTACGGAAGTTTTGCTGCGTTGCCTTTATTTTTAATTTGGCTGCAGCTATCCTGGCGCATAGTCTTATTCGGGGCAGAGGTTTCTTTTGCCCACCAGAATGTAGATACCTACGAATTTGAGCCTGACTGTTTAAACGTAAGCCACTCTTTCAGGAGGCTGCTTACCTTAAGGGTGGTGAATTTACTGGCTAAGAATTTTGCCAAAGGAGAGAAACCGTTATCTGCCGCTGCCATCTCCCATGAACTTGAAATCCCGATCAGGCTTTTACGCGATATATTAAACGACCTTACAGAAGCGAAAGTAATATCAGAAATAAAAACCTCGGAAAATAAAGGGCTGGCGTACCAACCCGGATGCGATATAAACCTGCTGACGATTAAGTACGTCTTGGACAAGCTGGATGAAAAAGGCTCTGGGGATATTCCGGTTGCGCAGTCAAAAGAATTAAATAAGATTAGCGGCTCTTTAAAGGCCTTCGGATTATTGCTTGAAAAATCACCGGATAATCTTTTACTCAGGGACATTTAATCGTAAAAACAAAAAGGAGGTAGCAAATGGCGTTTCAACAAGGCGGTGGATTCGGGGGTCCCAGGGAAATGCACAAGGCAGTTTGCGCAGAGTGTAAAAAAGAGTGCGAAGTGCCTTTTAAACCCAGAGAAGGCGGCAGGCCTGTATTATGCAAAGAATGTTACCAGAGAAGCAAAGGTCAAAGCCGTTAAATAAAGGTGGTTGTATAGTAAGAGGCGCTTCTGTTTTATGGTAGATAGAGGCGCCTCTTACTCTTAAAATGATAAAATTAAGGTGACAAAGTAAAGATGCGGTTATTAAGAAGCATTTATTGTTTATTTTTACTCACTTATCCCTTAGTTTTAAGCGGTTGCGTAATTAAAACTTATGAGCCGCAAATATTTCCGGCTGCATACCCAAAGATTTATCCCCTAGGATCTTTAGAGAACCCAATCATTGATTCTAATATATCATTATCGCAAGCTTTAAGAAAGTTTGCTCCTCCTGAGATTAAAGAAAAACAGGGGCTGGTAGAGGTATTATATTATTCTTTTGACGGTAAAATCCATAAGGGCCAGATTATTATAGATAAAAGGCTCGCAAAGGATATCCAGGAAGTTTTTATGGTAGCCCTTAATGACAAGTTTCCTATTAATTCCGTAATCCCGATTTCTCATAACCGATTCTTTAATAATGGCAACTGGAATGACGATAACCAATCTATGCTGGCCAATAACAC
>JBAZGD010000007.1:0-42982 GCA_041653055.1 Candidatus Omnitrophota bacterium | reverse complement strand
GGATGGTGGATATTACAGGCGCCCATAGGATCCACTACCAGCAGGCCAACCAGGCCATACTTTTAAGGGAGCACCCTGGGGTATTCGGGAGTTCGCCGCTGAAGTTCACGCGGCAATTCAAGTATTTTATTAATGAGTGTTGCGTTTCTCCCAAGGTAAATCTTGTCCTTAGGATAAGCAGGGGCTGTTCCCAGCAATGCGCGCATTGTTTTGTGGATAGCCCCAGGGAGATCGTCCATATGCCCCTGAGGTGGGCGGAAGAGATAATCTCTTTCTTAAGAAATGTGAGGGATGAGCTTAGGCCTATTCGCTTTGATCTGGATAACGACCCCCTGCAGTATCCTTATATAGTCCGTATCCTGAAATTGGCTCTTCGGGAGGGGGTAACTATGCAAAGGATAGTTACCAAGGGTTGGCTTAGAGGGGAGAGCCAGGCTAAGGCAATGGCTGAAGAGATTGCCCGCGGCAAGATTATGGAAGTAGTTTTTTCCTGCAACTTATTTTCTGAAACGCTTGTTTGGGCTGTTTCCAAGTCAGGATATCTTCCGGAAGAATTATCAGAGGGGTATTTTGAGCTCAATAAAAATATTATCTCTGTTTTGCTCCCGGTCCTTAAATTTATCAGTAAGCCGCGGCTCGCTCCCGACGCAAAGCCCCGGGAATTGCTTTCCCGGCTAATTTTCTATCAGGAACGGACATGGGAGAGGCTGGTTGAATATTTCGCAACAGCCGGGATAGGCCTGGAGAGATACCTTACCCAAGAGAATTTTCTTGTTGCCGAGGGCAGGGCAAAAAAGTTATTTATCCCCGGTTCCGGGGAGGGCAGGTTAGTTAATCCTAATTTTCTCATTGGCCCGGATAATGCCTTTTATTTAGCGGTGGACAGGGATAAGTATTTCTTTGATATTGAGCGGATAGTAAAAGACCCCTCGTTTTTCTCCAGGATAAGCACCTGGATGGATTGCGCGGCAATGCTGCCGGCCTTTTCTCCTTTGCCCGCTCCGGAAAGTTTCAATTCAATTGGAAAATATGCCCTTATTAAATTAGGCGAGATATTTACCAGTTCTCCGGTAAATAAGCTGCCAGATAGGGATTTGACCGAGTTTGTTTATCGCGCCCTGGAGGATACGGGGAGTATTAGCGCGGCGATAAAGAGCTTGCGGAAAGATAAGGTGCCTGTTTATTACCAGAGGGTGGCTAAAATGTTAAATGGCGGCGTCTTTGATAAGGATGAAATAAAACGCAGGCAAGCCGTATACAAGGCAAATAAGCGGGAGCGGGAGATGAAGCTATTGCTATCATTTATTCCCGCTTATCCTAACTATCCTAAAAACTGGAAGACGAAAACCGCAGAGGAGTTGAATGTTACTTCGAAGACTCTGAATGAGATGTTAACCCGCAACGGGATCTCCATAGAAGAAATAAAGCGGGATTATGTTAAGCGCGCCCTTAATAAACATAAAAGGCCTGCTCTTGCCGCCAAGGCCTTGGGGATTACCGCGGGAACGTTGTATGCCGAGCATGGAGAGTTGGTTGAAAATTATATAAAGAAGAGAATTTTTGTACTATTAAAGAAAGGCAGGAGCGTTGACGAGGTTGCGGTTATCATGCGTATGCCTTTAGAAAGCTTTATGCGCAGGCACGCCGATACCATAGCGCGGTTTTGCAAAAGAACCAAAAATCCGGCCTTTCATTTAGCTGAGAAGGTTTATGCAGGTTTAGATGAGGAAGCAAAGATAAAGGGCGTTGCCGCTATAATGCGGGGTTTTAAAGAGCTCGACGTGGGTATCTCCCGAAGGACTGTATACAGAATGCTGGATAGAAACCAGCTGCCAGCGAGCGAAGATGGGCTTTTAAAAGTAAGAAAAATAGGGCTTTTAAAGCAGGCACGCGAGAGGTTAAACAAAGAAGGGGCCAAAGATCGCAAAGAGAATAATTCCCTGCATCTTAAGGATAAGGTATTGCAGCTTTTCTTAGACGGCTGTTCTTTTGAATCAGTATATGGAGAGTTGAACGGGGAATTGCCCGCCTCTTTGCCTGAAGAATATAGAGGGTATTTATAGAGCCCATAATAGATGATGTTTGGAAATCTTTAGATAGAGAGATTAAGGAAGGCCCCGCGGAGTATTTGCCGGAGGCGGAAGCAGGCGAGGAAGTTAACGATGAATACGAATTAGCTGAATTTGAGGCGATAGAGTGGAAGCAACGCCCTGGCTCTTCGCCTATCCGCAGCGTGCTTGATGAGTCTTGGTGGGATTCTGTACTGGGCGGTAAATTTAAGGCTAAGGTAGCTTTGTTGATCATCCCTGCGTTCATGGCTTTTGCCCCCTTTACAATCCTGCCGAAATTTATTAATAATTCCGCTGCCTACGCCCAGGAAATAAAAGATAAGTATGAAAGATACGATGCTATCCGTGCCCTTATAGATTCCTGCGGGGCCAAGATGAGCCCTGAAATAGAAGACGCGCTGGTTAAGGCGCTTGATGATGAATTTGACGGAATCCGCTATGCCGCGGCAGAGGCGCTTAGATTATATAACCGCATACCCAAGGAAGAGCAGCGTTTAATTTCATATCAGATCGCTTCGGAAGAGTGGGATATGCTGGATAAGCCTGCCCAAACGCATCTTGTCCGGAGGCTTTATGACGAAAACCCTCAAATAAGAAAATCTGCGGCTTTTGCCCTGCGCAGGATTGGGTGGGAACCGCAGGCTAAGGAAGAAAGCGACCAGGTTGCCTTTGCCAGGCAGGCCTGGGAGGAGTTGGAGATAGAATCCTTGATCAGGAAAGGCTTGCAGGACCAGAATAAGGCCATACAAAAGGCCGCGGTAATGGAGCTTGGCAGAAGAGGCGAAGAGGCGGGCAATAGAATAATAGATTATTTGCTTTCTTTTGACTCTGCCCGGTATAAATATGAGGTAAATAACCGCATTCTGCCTGTTTATGCGGAAGAGCTTTCAGTCTTTAAGGGCCGGCTTTCTGCGTTCGTTAGTTCTGTTGATGAAAGGATCGTCGGATATGAGTCTTTAGGCCGGGATACCGCGAGGCTTAAAGAGATACGCGCTTATATTTGCGGAAATTTCGGCAATGATTGCCCGCAGTGCCAGCCGGGAAGGATCAGCGGCCATGCTATGGCGGCAGGCGGTCTCCTTTTGATTATAACCGGGTCAGCGGCAGCTGGTTATTGGCGCAGGAGGCATGGGTCCTCATCTTCTCCGGCAGAAGAAGGAAGGAATTCTAAGGGGTTGCGCTTCGCACAAAGAGTAATTAAGGCGGCATACGATTTTCACTCTCGCCCTGCGGTGATGATCCAGGATATATCTGTGAATAAGCTTGGCAATGACGGCCTGTTTTTGCATATAATAACGCAGGATAAAACAATAGACACAACCGATATATTGGCTATTACTGGAGTTTTTTATTTTGGGGAGATGGGCATGGGCGTTAATGTTCACGCCTGCGATCCTATAATCGTAAGGGTTGAAAGCCTAATTCATTCCCAAAAGGTTGTGGAGATGGCATTAGATTTAGTTTGCGATTTATTTACAGACAGGCGTTTTACATTTGGTGTACCCAGGGAACAGAAGCGCTATTATCATGAAGAATATTTTAAGCCAATATATGAAGAGATTAATAAAGAAGAGCTTTGCCCTGCGGGGCTTATAAGGGCAAGTTCACCCTCTTCTTTTAGTCAGAAAGCATATTTTCTGGCTCTTGTCTTTATTGGTATTACTGCCTGGCTGCTCCCGTGGAGAAAGTCTTCATTACTAGCATTAGGGCTTACAGGCTGGCTTGTCTATATGGCCTTTGACGCGCTTGAGCTTATTATCCATGAACTTTATCCTGAAGAGAGCAATATTAATGAGGAGCAGTACTTATCAAAAATGAAGTATTTGTATAAACAGGGTGTTGCTCATGCGGCGGGCCTTGTTGCTTTAATGGCCAGGTATTTTGGTTTCCTGGATTCTTTGGTCTTTGAGGCTATATTCGCAGGGGCCATAGTTTACCTGATCAATTTATTTGAAGATAAGGGCAGCGCAGGCAAAGGTAATGGAAGCTCGGAAGGAGCTCGCCAAAGAGATGATGATAGCGGCTCTAGTTCTCCCGTAGGAGTTGACGGTTTTGCCGGATGGAAAGGAAGCGCGATCATTGAGGCCATAGAGAGAAACCAAATTATTTATTTTAAGCTAACCCAGGAAGAAAAAAAGAGGCTTAACCAGGAATTAGCGCCTTCGGCGGTAAAGGATGCACTGCTGGAAAGTTTTGATCTTCTTTATAGGGCCGTGGCTTCTCTCCCTGAAAGGACCGGGGAAGAGCGCCAAGCCAAAGAACTTTTGCGCGGATACCTTTACGGGATCAATTGCGGCGGCAAAAAGATTGCTTTCTATGGCCTTAAGGGCGCGTTCTATTTTGATTTGCCTTTACTCTATTATGTGTCAAAAGCCAAAGATTATAATGTGGAGGAGAGATTTATCTCGCTCTTGGAATACATTTCAAGCGGTAAAGATGGCGCCGGATTAGGATTAGCTTCTTACTTGATACAAAGATACAGCGACCCTGAATCCCTTGATTTTGCTTATCTTATGGCGCCTGCAGAGGAAAGGTTGTCCCGGGGAGCGATGCGCGCCTTAAAAGATATGAGGGTGAATTTCAGAGAAGCGGAATTGAACCGTATTTTCAAGGATTTAATGAGCATACAGTCGGTAATCAATGAGTGGGCTGAAAGCGGCAATGATTATGAATTAGGAGAATTTAAGCAGCTTGCGGAGATTTATAATGAATTAGCAGATTCAATCGCCAATTTGCCCCTGGACAGGATGGGCAGCGGAGTTACTTACTCCTGGCTGGTTGAGTTGTATGAGAAGTTTTCCCGGCATTGCGAGGCGGCAAACGCGCTTATCAAAAAAAGCGGAGCGCAATTCCGTTTGAATAGCTCTGATTTGCGGAATGTGGGGTTTCCGGAATTCCTGATTTTTAATTATAGGGAGACAAATTATCTGGTCATAGGCCTTCTTGATGAGCAGGGCCGTCTTTACGCGGCCACAAGGCGCAGAGGGGTATTCGCTCTCGGCGAAAAAGAGGTATGTTTCCGGTATAACGACGGTAACGAGCTTTGCAGAAATCTTCCCTTTGCCTGGAAGGCTTTGCTTTTGCCTGAAACCGACAGGTTTTTTCTTAGCGGCAGAGAGGTTTATTCTTTGTCTGTGGCCCTTGCCGCCAGCCCTTTAGCCGCCCAGAAATTATTCCCCGGAGTAAATATAGAAATCGTTTCTCTTGCCTTATCCAGCTCGCCGGCAGGCTCTTCACTAACAGGTGATTTGCAGAAGAAAGATAGGGTTGGTTTAAGGGGTAGATATTTGCCTAGCGTAAAAGGTAAAAGCAGAAGGGGAGTTAGCAAGTGGGAACTTTTCGCAGAATTTCAAGAGACCCTTAATCAGCTGCCCGCGGATATTATCCTGCGGTTATCTTCTGCAACATCGGTTGGTGAAAGGAGGGACATATTAATAGAGCAAGGTATAGCTAATGCTGAGGAGATTGACGGTAAGTTTTTTAATAATGAAATTGAGAAGTTATTAACGAAGATGCCTGCGCCAACCGCCGTTCGCAGGCCTTTAGATAACAAGCTGCGCCACTGTGGAAGGAACGGCCGCCATCTGAAGGCATTCTTTAGCGATGGCTTTGATTATATAATCAAGACCTATCATAGCAATCGGCTGCGCAGAGAAGTGCAGCTAAACTGGATAGATAACGGATTTTGGGTGGCCTCGGAAAGGCTCAATGGTTTGGCTATCCCTACGCTGGTTATAGACGCCATGCGCGATAGGAGCAAAGAGTTCATTTATATTCTCGAAAACGGGAGGCGCGTTTTAGTTGACGTTGCTATTATTCAACAAAAAGTAGTGCCTTTGCTGGAATATTTGAAAATACTTGTGCGTTCCGGACGCCGGGAAGAGGCTAGAAAATACATTGAACAGTATAAAGCGATAGTTTTGGCCATGTTCAGGAGGGGAGCGTACGATATGGATTTTGGAGGCACGCTTGCTAATTACGGAGTCCTTAAGGGCGATGGCCGTATTTACATATTTGATCTGGGTGATTTGACCGCAGGTATTTCTAATGTTTACGCTTTTACCGACAATATTGATGCGGTTAATCAGGAGACCGGAGCCGGGATTAGAAACCTGGTTGATGAAGGATTGGCTGATTATTTCAAGGAGCACGCTTTTAAGAAAGCTGATTTTTATGGAGAAGAAGGAAAAGAAAACAGTTATCTTTTTGGCGTCGATATTAAAAACGGCGTTCCGCCGGAATTCAAAATGAGTTTTCCTTTGGATGAGCAGGAAACACGGAGAATCTTTTCGCATGATGCAGTCAATCATGATTTGCCTCGTGCTTCATCCCCTATGGTTATAAAGCGTTCTAATTTGCCGGATATTAAAAGCTTTATCTATCGCGTAAATCCGGCGTTACAGGAAGCGCTTTTCTTTGGCACGCAAATTGAAGTTTTCAGCAGAACAGCCCATAAAGAAATAATTGTGCCCTATCCGGGGGTTTGCGGAGTCGGTGCTTTCATGGCTAAATGGCTTTTAATTAAGGAATTCGGTGAAGGTACCTTTTCCCGGCTTGCCTTAATGAAGACTGCTCCGTATTCTTCCTCCGATTTTAAACACGCCTGGCTGGAGGCGATGACCCATGACGGCCATATATATTATATTGGAGTCGTAGATGGCCAGTTTATCGCAGGCTTTAGCGGGGAAAGAACTATGCTCAAAGAATATTTCCCCGATAGGGGCCAGGTGATTTTTTCTGATAAGAATATCATCAGAGATTCTGATGTGCCGCATCCGGAGTATATACGATGGTATTTGGAACAAGGGTTGGAACAGCCGGTAATTATTGATGTTACCTCCCCGTATGTTTATTGCGCCGTCTTGGTGGCACGAGGCTTAGAGGCTTATGAAGAATGGGGGGCGTTTCAGGAAGATGGTTTTGTGATTAAACGGGTTATTTCTTTGGTAGAGTCGCGGCGGAAAGATGCAGGTTACGCGGATGGGAGGATGTCCCCATATGCCCGTCGAAAGATAATAGCAGCTTTAGGGGAGATTTACGGTGATGGGGTTGCCTCGTCGCCTGAGGCGCTGAATGCTGCGCAAAAATTTGGCGATGAAGACCTTAACCGGTCTTTGGGTCTTCTGAAGCGCCATGTTTTCCCGTTTGGCAATAAAGGGGGGGTAAGCTCTTTTGTCCGCGGACAAATTGACCTGGATCTGGTCCGGGAGGGCCTGTTAGGGATAAAGAGGCACAGTTATACGATCCAGGAAAAGTCAGATTTTACGGTATCCAGGAAGCCCGGGGAGTTCCCTCCGTCAATCCCGATGATAGATTCTTTTGTGGAAAGCTGCTCTTTCCTGAATGAGATGTTAAAACAAGGCCTGTCCGGGGAGGCATTACTCCCTGCATCCGATCGTTTATTTGAGATTTTGTTCTCTTACCAAAAGGATCAGTTTTTTAAGAATATTTTCTGGAAGATTAGAGCTATTAGCCGCTTTAGATATAAGAGGCTCATCCTTTCTTTAGAAAAAAAGATCCGCAAGGTTGATACAGCCGAAGATACCCTTAAGTTGGCAGCGCAAACATTCTGCAGGATCGTATATCTACAAAGCAGGCCGCAGGGCAACCACCGCCTCGCGGCTTTAATTATGAATTATATACTGGGGGCCAAAGGGCTACCGTTATTTATCTTAAGTTCCTCCAACGCCCCGGAATATTTTTACTTGAGTAAGATGTATTCACCTTTGCCTTTTATAGGAAGCAAGGTTGTCAGGCAATTCAGCTCCTTCCTTAACAGGTATCCAGGCGGCAGCTCGCCGGTTTCTAAGGAAATTGGCGAAGCCTCTCTTTTAGACGGCCTGCATGAAATCAAGAATATGTTTGTAGTCATTAATGGGTTCTTGGTCCGATTAACCAGGAATATTCCGGAACCTAAGCCGTCCGAGCTAGAGAGGCTTATGGCGCTCTCGCAAAGTTTCGAATATTACCTTATGAGAAGCCTTAAGGGGCAAATTAACGGCACAATAGCTATCCAATACATCAGGGATAATCTTAAGCAGTTCATTACCATTAAAGATGTGCTTGATACATTAAGGGATGAACTGAACCCGGTTTATCTCAATATTATCCTGGAGACTTCCGATAAAGCCCTTGAACGTATAAAAAAGTTCTCTTACGTGTGGCTTGGGCACTCCGCGACCCACTTTAATATCAGAAAAGAGGCAGAAAAGTCAATCAGTTTATTCAAAGAACGATACCCGGGAATAGAAGTGTCGGCAGAGATAGATGATTCTGTCCCCATGGAACCTGTTTTTACGCACGGAGATATATTGTCCGATTCCTGGGATGAATTATTTTCTAACGGCGGCAAGTATGGAGACCAGAGCAGGATTATTTTTAGGATAGGGGTCATAGAGGGGAATGAGCTTAAGACCGAAGTTACCAGCTTTGGAAGATCGTTATCTCCGGAGATAATAGATTCATCCGGCCACGGATTAGCGATATTAAAACGCGACATAGAGAGTATCGGCGGCTGGAGTAATGTTGAAAATGATGAGGAGATCGGCACAACGGTTTCTTTTACTATGCCGATGAACGCGCCTTTAAGTACCCTCCCCTTTATTTCATACCGTCCATCCCGGATCCGCCTTATTGTTATCTGCGGCCTGGGTGGTTCTGGCAGAAAGACTTCAGCGAGGGTTTTAGCCGGCCGCCTGGGCTACCGCTACATCAACGGGGGGTTTTTAGCGCGGGTTTTATATTACTATCTTATTAAGGAAAATCCAGATATAAAATTAGAAGAAAAGCCAAGAATAAATGCCTTTATCAAGGAGTTCTTTGAGCGCGGGAGGATTGATTTCCGGAAAGAGCCTCTTTATATTGATGGGATTAACAGCGCGCAGCGAGACAAAGAAGGTATTTCATTAAGATTCAAGATAAAACAGGAAATAGACGGTAATCTGGAAAACGTCTTGGGGATGCATAGATTTACTGAAAATTATCAGTCCGCGTTAGACCAGGGCTTAGGGAGAATACTCAAGGGGACCGTTGAAAATGGCGGTTTTCAGGGGGTAGTCTTCAGGAGTACTTGCCCTTTACCTAAAGCCGGCTTGAATATTATGCTGCTGGCGGAACGCTCGCTCAGGGCGGAAAGATTAAAAGCGAATAATTTAAGACTGCGATCTCTAGACAAGTACACGGCAAGGCTGGAATTTGGCCCTCAGATATTTTCATCCACGTCTAAGATTGAGGTAATTCGCACAGATGGCCTTTTGCCTCGGGAGGTTGTTAATAAACAGTTAGATTTAGTCAGGGGATATGACCGCGCGTCGTCGTCATTGAGCCGGGAAGATAAATTAAAAATTTTAAGAGTGAAGGCTTGCCCGGATCAATATTTTCAACCGGACCCAACAATAGCCATAGTAGAGGAGCAGCTTTTACATATCCTGAGAAATACAATTCTTGCGGTAGGAACAGCGTTTTTGAGGCGCATCGCGGGAGTTATTTGTTCCCCTGAACAAAAAAATAAACTGCTTAATCCTCTGTTAGAGGCCGAGAGCAAATTATCTGAACGCGGCCAAACATTAAGGTCCAGGCTGGCCAATGCGGTTAACTTCGGGACAGCTTTTCATAAATCCCTTAAAGATGTCCACAGGCAATTGCTGTGGTTTGAGTGTTCCGGCGGATCAGCTCGTACAGTAAAAACCTGCAATGAGTACTTAAAAATAGCATCAGAAGAATATAACGTTTTCAAGCCGGTGCTTAGGGCGCTGAAGAAATTAGCGGCCCATGACATAGACCTTTTGAAAATCATGGAGAATTTAATTAATTTGGAGGTACAGTGCAAAACCGATAAAGATTTAATGAGGCCATATATATTCTGGTCCGGTGAAATGTCTCCAGGATCAGGCGAGGTAGTTAAGAAGAAGACGGGTGAAACTTTGGAAGTTAGCGCGGGAGCGTATGTCCATCACGGCACCCCTGAATTCTTTGTGGATAGTGACGGCAGTTTTGATAAGGAGAAAATGCTCAGTTTTATAAATAGCTATTTTGCCGCGCAGATTTGGATAAATAAATACGATGCGAAAAGGCAGGCCTGCGGAAAACCCTTGCCGGTAGATATGATATTTACGGGATTGGGAGGTAAAGGCCGTCATGATTATATCTTTAACGGAACATTTACTCCCCGTGATCCGGGCATATATAAAATTACTACCAGATTTTATCTTAAACGGTATCCTAATGAACCCTTGCCTGAGGATTTAGATCTTTGGGACTGGCCGATCTTGCTTAATTCCGGACCCGTAAAAGTTCCTTCCGGAGAAATGATGGGTAAGAAGATAGGGAATTATTTTGGCGATGCCATCTTGATTGCCTCCAGCTCGCCGGTGGGGGCGGTTGTAGGGATGCGGTTGGAGTTGGATTATTTGCGCATAAATCAGTTAATCCTTAAGGTCGGGGGGAGAAATGTCCCTCAGCTGGATAGGCTGTTTGGAGAATTATTTAGGCTGTTAAGAATCCGCGGAGGTTTCGGCGATGTAACGTGGGCCGGGGTCAAGGCGGCTATCCATAAGAGAACCGCGGTCCCCCAGGAGATAACGGAAAGATACCGGAGCATAGAGATTCTTATAGAAAAATATTTAGAAAGGCAGGTTAAGCCAGGGCGGGAGCAATTAAGATTATTCCCCGGCAAAACCGCCGGCTCACCGGTAAGCGCGCAGGGGCTCTTCCGGCAGGAGGCTTATCCGAAAGTTACAGAGGAAGCTAACGGCAAGATTACCGTTATGATGGGTGTGTATCGGAGTAAGGCGGGGACAGCGGTCTTAGAGCAGGTTCCGCAGACGCGCACTCTTTACCGCTGGCACAGGATCCTGGACCAGATATTTACCTCCTTGATAAAAGAAGGCAGGGTTATGCGCGAGATAGCAGAAACCCTCGCAGAGCCGGAACAGTTTACGTTAGAGAAGGCCAACTCTCTTATCAAGCTGTTTAAGGGTGTTAAAGACGAAGAGAAAAAGTCCTGCCGCCTCAAGTTGGAGTTGGCGCGAAGCTTATTTAGCATCGGAGATGACCAGAGCGTGAAGCTCACGTTGGAATCTTTGGTTGCCGCGCGGCGTTTTATTAAACTGCGCGTTGCTGAAATTAATGCTGAACTCATTGCGCTTCAGCGCCTGCGCCTATCTTTGCGCAAAATCGGAGAGCAGCGTTTTAACAGGGTAGCCGGCCGCGCCGGATTGATCCAGGAAATGTTAGCTGCCGGAAGTATTTGGGAGGCTTTTTGGAGGCTTGAGGAATTTATCCGCTTTCCATATTTAAACGCTCCGGAGTTTAAAGGTGTAAGATATCAAATACTGCGGAGTGGGGAAATTATTGATCCGCTAAACAAGCGGGCAGGGAAAGATATCCCGCGTCATATGGAAATGATAATTGAGATTGTTAATGAATCGCGCCAGGTGGGCCGCTTTATGGCCGTTTATACTGGCGAGGCGCTCAGGCGGCTTAAGGCCGGAGCAATCAGTTCTTTTGCCGATGAAGGGACTTTTGAAGGCCTTTTTGCTGAATGGTCCAAGGACAAGCAGTTGATACGCGCAGGGCCGGTTTATCGGAGAGCGAAGTTATACGAGGCAGTGTTTATTTCCGAAAGTTCAGCCGTTTTTGCCGCCTGCGATTTAATCCTCGCCGTCATCAATGTCCCCAACATCTGGAAACTTAAATCTTACCTTCAAAAGCATAAGCTGGAAAAGACTTTGCTTGTTATTGCCGTTTTCTTTAACGGCGAGATAAAGATTACCTGCGCTTCCCAGGTTCCCGTTGAGAAACGCAAAGATTTCCTGGAAGGACTTTTGTCAGCCGCCCGGGCGGATTTCGATCTGGATACAAAATCCACGCCGGAAGAGATCCGGCATTTATACCGCGCCTTTGGCCTGGAAAACTCCAGCTCGCCGGCGGAGAGTTCATCATTACCGCGGGTTCTATTAATAAATCCTCCTGGAGTCGCTACAGATAAAAAAACCGAAACTTATCTTTGGGTGCCTTTAAATATCCTTCATTTAGCTTCGTATTTAATAGATAAAGGCGTAAACGTGCAGGCTATCGATCTCTGCGTAAGCACAGAGCAAGAATTCAATGAACAGATAGAGAGGTTTAAACCCGATATAGCAGGCATTACAGCTATGACTCCTACATTGCCTTCAGTTTTAGATATATCCGATACGCTAAAGAAAAGGTTCCCAGAAATCCGTATTATTTTAGGGGGATCTCATCCATCTATTAGCCCAGAAGATACGCTTGGAAGTAATTCTGTTGATTATGTAGTTATAGGAGAAGGTATTATAACATTTTATGAACTGATAGAGTCCTTAACCACAAAAAATGATATATCTTCTATTGAAGGTATTGCCTATAGAGATTTGGAAAATAAGGTTAGGCTTACTTCGCCGAGAAAATTAATAGATAACTTGGATGAATTTCCTTTCTTTGCTTATGATTTGTTAAGCTTGGAGCCGTACTTTCAATATACCCAGGAAAAAATGGGTGAGAGACTTATAGAAATGATTGTTAGCCAGGGTTGTCCTTATAAATGCCGATATTGCGCTGTGACTAAAATCCAAGGCGCAAAACAGAGAATGTATTCACCTCAAAGAGTTATTGATGAACTTAGAAGACTTAAAGAACAATATAATTGTACTGGTGTTTGGTTTAAGGATAGTATTTTAACTTTAAATATGGAGTGGCTAGAAGAATTCGCCGAGATGTTAATTAAAGAAAAATTAGGTATTAAATGGTTTGCCCATGCCAGAGTAGATAATTTCAAGAGGAATTTAGACGTTATTTCTTTATTGAGAAAAAGCGGAGCGGCTCAATTCTGGATGGGTATAGAGACTGGCTCTCCACGAATCGCCGAGACGCTTAATAGGCCATTCTTAGGAGATGAAGAGTCTGAGAAGATATTAGGGAGAATACACGATGCAGGTATTGGAATCGGCCTCTATTATATGATAGGGTTGCCTGGAGAAAAAGTTGAAGATGTGCGTCAGACTTTTTATTTAGCAAGGAGGTTTCAAAGCCTTCTTAATGCAGAAACTCATTTGCATATATTTAATCCTTTTCCAGGCAATTCTATTTATGATGAACTTCTTAATAATGGATTAATTAACTTTACAGACTTCAAACAGATGAGTTTTCATACCGCTGTTATACCTACAGGTGTAGGGCCAGAATATCTAACGTCAGAACAAATCCAATATTATTTTGATAGAATTTGCGCTTATTTCCGAGGTGAAACAAAAGAAGATCCGTTTGAGATGGCCTTTGTTAATAACTGGTCATCCATTGATGGTGCCGCCTCGCTGATTCATTCTTCCTCTCCTTTTAGCTTTGTTGAATCAGCCGCCAGTTCGCCGGTTGAGGAGCGGGAGAAGCGGATCAGAAACAATATCTGCGAGCTGCTTGCTCGATGGGGGGGTAGGATTAAGTCGGATTTTACAGCTCGCCATAAGCCTGGCCTTTTCCCAGCTCCAAAAACCCGCGCCCAAATAGTCAGTTTTGAGCAATATAGGAGCCGTCGGGGGAGCGGCAAGGCAAGTTCTCCGGCGGAAACGGGCAGCGGAGTGTCCCTTTGGGGAGCGTCCCCCAGGTTTTCTTTATCCAGCTCGCCGGCGGAGAGAAGTTCGGCCGGCAGTTTCAAGAAGATGCTGCGCCAGCTTAGCCATAATGGGCGTTGGATTCGCCTCTGTCAATGGGGCTGGAATGACGAACGCCGGCTCCATCTGTTTATCTACACTTTTATGTCTTTAGGGGGGGTAATAACTTTTGCGCTTACCCTGGCCTTTATCTCCGGAGTTCCGCTTTTAGTGGTTTTGGCGCTTCCCATCCATATCATAGTTGCCTTCTTAGGCACAGCCGTAAGCGGGATGTGGAAATTATGGGTTGGTTTTGCTATTCTCCTGGCAGCGGTTAGTTTATTATTCATCCGCAGCATTAACGGGGCAAGGAGTTTGTTAATTGGGGCAGCAGGTTGGTTGGCTGACTTTATCTTATTGCTCTGGCCGAGGAATTTCCTGCATACCTGGCGGATACGCTTGCAGCTGGCCGCCTTGGCTATGGCGGTGTCCAGCCTCGTTTTTATCGGCTTAGAGTCTCTCGGAGACAAGGTAAAAGACAGTTATCTTAACTATGCGGCTAGATCTATTGGGGCGCCTGTTTCTTTGGGTAAGGTTATGCGCTTTAATAGCGTAAGGACAACAGAGCGCTCTGGCCGGGAATCTGCGGAGCATTATCTTGCTGCTGATTGGCAGTGGGGCAGGATGTCGCTGCTTGGGGATATTGTAGTCCGGGGCGAAAGTTCAAGAAGAAACCTTGAAGATAACCTGCGCAGGCCATACGATAGCGGGTTTGAATCGCAAAATTATATTATTATTCCGGAAAGGGTCGGCTCGCAACACCCTTTTGCTTATGGCAGGACAGGAGAGAATAACGGCCGTTCCGCTAAGGCGGCTATTAGCGGCGAACCGGGAAGTTTTACCATCTATTATAGGGATGCGTTCGGTAACCCCGCTTATCCCGGAAGAGTTAATCAATTTAACCGCCAGAAGGTCAAAAAGGATAAAGAAGGCAGTTCTTATACGATTAAAGATGCAGTATCCCGGCAGCCCGGCTCCAGCTCGCCGGCGCTTTCATTTTCCAGCCCGCCATCCATATTAACGCCGTTACGTAACAGTAAAGGCGAGTCTCTGGCGCAGGTAATGGCAAGATTTATGGATGATTGGAAGGATTGGCCGGCGGAAGCAAGGCCATTTAGAATTTTTTCAGTTGCATTCGTTGATTACAACACAGGGGAAATACGATGTATTCCTCTTATTGACTTTATAGTTATGCTGGCAAGAAGAGAACAGATGAAGTTTTATCCCCCATGCATGCTTAATCAAGCAGATAGGGTTTTCCGTTTAGGGGCCGAGGCATTCGGCCAAGAAGCGGCAAGGTTCTTTAAGCGGCAAGGATTTGTTCTTGAAGAGTCTTTGCTGTGGTTACTGGATAAGATGAGCGAGGAATTAGTCAGTTTTATAGAATATCCGAGAACCAGGCTTGAAGTCTTGCTGTGTGGAGTATCTCCATTTTTGGATTCGGGATACAGCGCCAAGTTGAACATTATTACCGAACATCTTTGTCAGTATAACATTTATATGGATGATTTTCTTTATAGATGGGGAGCTTTTGATGGAGAAAAGATAGGTGCCTTTGCCGCCAGCTCGCCGGTAGAGGCGCGGCAGTCATCCGCCGAACGCGGCAGTTCGCCGGCGCGTTTCAGGGACGAACAAAAACTAGAAGAAAATAGCGGGGGCTCTTACGAAAGAACAATCGAGCATATCTTACTTAAAAGGGCGATATACCGAAAACAGAGATTGTTATTGAGTGATAGCGGTTATCTTTTCAAAAAGGTTTTTTTAATTTGTGGCACTTGTCTTGTAGAGAAGTGGCTTAGGGACGGTGAATCTATTTCTGCCCGGGCAAGGAATGAGTTAAAAATCGCCCGGGAGCGGCTTAATGGCGTTGGCGCCAAGATATTTATCCACAGTAATAGGGTAATTCAAGAGTTTGTTGAAGTATTGGGTGATTCAGACGAACCGAGTTTTGGCCTTTTGTATAGGGTCCTTCCAGATGAAGGAGAAATGCTTATTGATAGGTATTTTGAAGCTATTTTAGCAGAGTGGAGTCGGGGGGTCTTTAACAGGGATTTTTATCTGTTCAACTACGGCCGTAACCTAGAGGGCGAGGTTGTCCTTTTTGACTATAGCCGGATATCCGATACCTATCCTCAAAACTTGCGGGTTCTAACTAGGCTTAGGGATAAGCTTTTTGGTATTGCTAATATGCGTTATGTTCCTCCATGGTTGCGGGATTATTATCTTGACGCCACCTATAATTTTATTTATGAATTTGAAGCGGAGTTTCTTGGGTATCCAGAGAAGCAATTATATTGGCAAAAAGGCATCAACGAGGGCGTTGTTTTTGGCAATATGGATTTTCCGCATCCGTATCCGCCCGAAGGATGTATGATTTCCCCCGCGCCTTTAGTTGAGAAAAAAGCCAAAAGATTAAAGGAATACAAAAGAGCCATGGAAGGTAAGTCGTCCGGTGGCCCGGCGGTATTGACGCCGCGTTCCAGCTCGCCGGCGGAAGCAGACAATCTGATAAAGGAAATAGCAGCGATTAAAGATCCCTCTCAGCTTACCGATAAGTTAGTGACAGAAATATTGCTTAAAGAAATGTGTTGGCTACTTGAAGAATATAAGAAAAATCCCAACTTTATCATTGGCTATGGACCAAATTGGCGGAAATACTGGACATTGAGAAGCAACTATCAAATTAAACCTTTCTTGTCTAATGCCCTGACAAATAAGTATAGAGAAGTATTTCTAATAATTGAGAAAGAACTACAGAGTGAGGGGCTAAAAGTACAATCGATATCCCCTGTCGAATATTACGAAATGTGTAAACGTCTCTTGAGTGCTGAAAATAATAACGCCGCCTCGTCGGTGCGGGCGCCGCTTACTGAAACCTGGGAGTGCCGGAAGAGGTCTTATAAGAAGCGCGATTGGGGTTATGTAAGTTACTATCATTACTACAACCCCCAGCGTGAATTAGTATTTAGTAAATCAATACCACCGTCAAGAACAGGAAGGATCAGGATTCATAATCCGGATGAATATAAGAGGTATATGGAATTGGTGGAACACTCGTTAGTAAGTCACAACATCGTTGTTTCCAGCTCGCCGGCGGAAGCCGTAGAATATACGCGGATAATTGTTAGCCCTCAGAATGCGCAACGATGGCAGGGTTATTTATCTTGCGGCAATAAATTCTTCCCAGGAGAGTTCAATATCTTTAAGGATGGCTCCGAGCAGCCCCTTGCCCAAATCCTCTCCTTTATGGAAAGGAACTACCGTAGCCCTCCCGTCAGAATGGCGAAAGTAAATGTGGCTCCCTTTTTGGCGGATACGTTCAAAACCAAGATGATTAAGCATACGGATTACTTCGGTGGGTTTAAGCGGAGTGATCCTCGGCATCAGTTAACTTCAACTTCTTGTAATCCTACAAATTCCAAAGGTTTAGTCTGGGGTTGTTCTACCTCTAAGCAGAGCTGGATAGCCTCTTTGATTCTTTCCAATAAGACCGGTATAGATTTACCTTGTGAGTGGCAGCCGCGCAGAGACGGGACTGTAGCAACCAAGAGGCCGTCTTCGTCGCGTTCAATAAGCACTAAAAATTGGTTCTTGCGCATATATCCTCCTTATACCTGTGAAAATAATAACTTATATTTTTCTGAATGTCAAGCTGAAAACTGGGTTTTAACCTTTATCTTGCAGAAGGCAAGTTCGCCGGCAGAAAATAGCCAGCCTGGCCGTTTGGATGGTTTAACAGCGATAGATCAATTATCTGATGACCCGGAGCAGCTAAAGAAGTGGTCTGCTAACATTCAGCAAATATCACCTGCCCATCTTAATCGCGTGCTGAATGCTGCGCAAAGATTTGGCGATGAAGACCTTGCCAGATTATACGGGTATGTCGCTAGGCCCGTAGACTACAGCCGGTTCTTGGGTCTTCTGAAACGCCATGTTTTCCCGTTTGGCAATAAGCGGCTGTTAGAAATCGGGCCAGGCTCTGCGTTCTTTTTATTAGGGCTTAAAGAAGGAGGCGTGCAGATAGAGGGTTTAGAGCATAATCCGGAGCTAGCGCAGTTAGCACAGCAAGCCGGCTTAATGGTTTGGGAAGGCGACTTGCTTACTCCGCCGCAGATAATGCTGGAATGCCCCTATGATGCCACCTTTAGCCATTTTGTATTGGATGTGTCTGCTATTAAGCAAGCAAGAAATTATTTCCAGGGAAGAAACTTTATGACTTCGGAATTACAGAACGAAGGCGTAAGAATATTAGGGCAATTAGCTGAATTGACCAGGCCGGGCGGGGTAAGCATACATGAAATCAGCAGTGCAAAGTTTTGGCCTTTTACCAAAGAGGATATCGCGCAGGCCGGGTTTAAAATACTGGAAGGCGGTATAGGCGAAAATTTCTTAGTATTTCAAACTTCTTCACGGCCGCAGCCATTCGTCGAAAGCGGACTTTCCTGCGGGGCCAGTTCGCCGGTCAAAACGGGCAGCGGAGTGTCCCTTTGGGGAGCGTCCCCAAAAGTGGTTGTTATAGGAATGGGTAGGGATGGTATTTCCCATGCCGCAAGAATGCTTAGAGAAGGGACAAATATAGTGGCAGGGGTAGCTCCCGGCAGGGGCGGGCAATTTGTAGTTGGCATTCCGGATGGTAGCAGTAAGATACCTATTTATAATACAATCAAAGAAGCCGTAGAAAAAACCAAAGCTGATACCGCGATTATATTTGTCCCCGCGCCTTCTGCCGCCAAAACAATAATAGACGCGGCCAAAGCCGGAATAAAGCTGGTAGTCGCCATTACCGAAGGAATCCCTGTTATAGATATGCTCAAGGTAACCGCTGAATTAGAACGCGATTACCCGAAAGTAAGGTTGATCGGGCCTAACTGCCCGGGGATAATCCGGCCGGGGCAAAGCAAAGTGGGAATAATGCCGGCGCATATATTTGCACCCGGCAATGTCGGCATTGTCTCCAGGAGCGGCACGCTTACTTATGAAGTGGCTAATGGCATAACCATTTTTGGCTGGGGCCAGTCTATTGTGGCTGGCATCGGCGGAGACCCGGTTATCGGGATGAGTTTTGTGGACGTGCTCAAGTTTTTAGAGGATGATCTCCAGACCAAGGCAATAGTGTTAATCGGAGAGATCGGCGGCAGCGCTGAAGAGGAAGCAGCAGAGTATATCAAAATGCACGTAAAGAAGCCGGTAATAGCGATTATTGCCGGCAGGAATGCTCCTGCGGGAAAGAGGATGGGCCATGCAGGAGCAATTATTTCCGGAGGAAAAGGCGGGACAGAAGAAAAAATCGCGGCGTTAAAGCAAGCAGGCGTGCAAGTTGTTGATACCCCTGATGAGGTTGCCCAGAAAATAGATGAGATAGCCAGGCAGGCAGGGTGGCAGAAGAGTAAAGCCAGGCTTACTAAAGTTGAATTAGAGAAAGTTTATATAGATGAGTGCGGTAATCCATCTGCTAAGAAACCTGTGAAGCCGGAAAAAAAGCCGCTTAAGTCATTTTCTAAGATTCATGAATTTGAGGCAAGCGCGATCCTTAAAGAATTCGGGATTCCCGTAACCAGCGGTAAAATCGCTTTGATTGCCGAGGAAGCCGGGCAATTTGCCGAAGAAATAGGCGGGCCGGTAGTAATCAAGGCCCAGGTCCATTCCGGAGGCAGGGGCAAGAAAGGGTTTATTAAAATAGCTAAATCCGCGCGGGAAGCTGAAGAAACAGCAGGGGAGATGTTAGGGAAAACATTAAACGGGTTGCCGGTCAATAAGGTAATGGTTGTCCCTGCGATAGAAAAAACGAAAGAAATCTACGTCGGCATTACCATAGACAGGAGCGCCAAAAAGCCGGTTCTTATAGTCAGCCCGCAGGGCGGGGTTGATATTGAAAGCGTGGCTAAAACCAATCCGGAATTAATTTACAAGCTCCCCATTAATTTCCTTGATGGCCTTCAGGATAAAGATGCCCGTCAATTAGCAGGTAAAATCTTTGATAACGAGAAATTGATTAACGGCCTAATACAAATCTTCCAGGCTGCCTATCGCGCCTTTATGGAAAAAGACCTGTCTTTGGTAGAGATAAATCCCCTTGTAGTTACCAGAGAGGGGAAACTCCTTGCTTTAGACACTAAGATAAACCTTGATGAAAATGCTCTGTTTCGCCGTCTTGAATTCCAGGAGTTTTTTGACGGGTCGCAGGTAGAGCCAAGAGAAATTACGGCTAAAGAAGAGGGGCTTAGTTATATAGATTTGGGAGGAGGAAATATCGGCTGTATGGTAAACGGGGCAGGACTGGCTATGCTGACGCTGGATATAATCGGGCTTTTTGGCGGCAAGGCAGCGAATTTTCTTGACGCAGGCGGAAGTTCAAATCCGAAAAAGGTTTTAGAGGCGTTTAAGCTGCTCCTAAGTAAAGCGCCAAGGGTTATTTTGGTCAATATCTTCGGCGGCATTACCAGGTGCGATGACATCGCCAAGGGGATCATTACCGCCAGGAATGAATTAAATATATCCCTTCCGATGGTAATCCGCCTGTCAGGCACTAATGAAGAGGAAGGCAGAAGGATTCTGGAAGAAGCCGGTTTGGGGGATTTTGTTCTTTCAACGATGAATGCGGCAATTAAAGAGGCAGTGAGGCTGGCGGCAAGGCAGGAAGAGTTGGAAGAAATGGCTGCTGATGCTTTTAGCGGTTTTGCCGCTTTTTGCGGGGATGAGATAAAGTTGATGAGGGCAGAGCTTGAAGTGGGAAAAGGCGAGGATTTCAAGCCGGCCCTACATGGCGCAAATTTACATACTTATATTAAAGAAAATCTTAGTGAAGATGAGTTATCAGGGCTAGGCCAGCTAATCCACAAGCTGTTTTGTGATCCTCTGGGATTTTTAACCTTTAATTTTTATAGGTATATTCGTTATGAAAAGGAAGAAAGAATTAAAGATAAGGCTCTCCATACATTTTATAAACTTGAAAGCAACCTCGAGGAGTTAATGAAGCTGGTATCTGCTGGAAGGCTGCTGGAGGCAGAGAAGGCGATACTCTCAAGCAAACAATCTATCCTCAAATCGTCTTTAGTTTTAAATCCATCGCTTAATGCTGATAAAGGCGGCGATACCGCCGCCTCACCCGGAGGGTACTCCAGCTCCCCGGCGGAAACAGGCAGCGGAGTGTCCCTTTGGGGAGCGTCCCCCAGGTTTTCTATGGAGTTATTTAAGAAAACATGGCTTAAGAGAAAAGTCAGGCCGCGTGATTTTGTATTCTGGACAGGCGATACTTTTAAGGTTTTAGCGGCCTCTGGAAAGCTACTGCCTTTACTTGAGGAAATATTCAATCAAATTGACAAAAAGGCAGAAAATACAAATAAAGCGCTTGCCTATTATATTAATGCAGCCCAGCGGATCGATACAGACTTTTTAGTAAGAATCATTGCCGGCTATATAGACCAGCAAAACTACCAGGGTTTTAAGGTTTATCTGATTGTCACTAATATCCTTTTAGAGGCATTGCAAGATTTAGAGAGGCAATTAGCAAGTTTAAAAAAAGAATACCAGGGCTTTTTTGAGCTTTGCTACGCGGTTTTGCCCTTGGCTAACGAGGACGAAGGGCTAGTAAGTAAGTTTATTTTTGATGTTAATTTGTATTTTGGAGGATTAGATGGGATTATGTGCAACTTGGGGTTGGTATCGTCTTATTCCTACGGTAATTATAAGATCATCCCCAGGCTTCCGGGTATGCTAAAGAACGGTGGCTGGCTGCAAGTTGACGCCTTTGGATACAGGAATGAGCTTGAAAAAGAATTTCCGGATTTGACTAAATTCCGCGATATTAGCCGATGGGAAGAAAATTGTTTATTGTTTGATTACGCCGGGGGTTCTTCAAGCTCGCCGGCGGGCAAAAAAGGCGCTCCAGGGTTGATTAATAATGGCCGTGGCGTGAAGAAATTGACTGCCAAACGCAAATGGCTAAAGAAGGTTTGGGAGAGCTTTCCTGCGGTAGATTGGATCTCTTTTATTCGGCAGATGCGTATTTGCGGGTATATCAATGAGAATGAGGCAGCGGCGCTTGATTTCGCCTTCCGGCATAAGGTAATTTCCGTTAGCGGGCTTGATGGACCGTTAAGCGAATTAAAGGGCGTGCATAAATGTTCAGTTACCAGATGGCTTTTGGGCCGCAGCGAGAAGATAAAGGATAAAGACGGTGCCTATAAACGTTTAGGTTTCCTTATCTGGCGTAAGAAGAGCTACGCAGCCATACGCGTGGGGTTAAGGGGTAAGCTTGGGGATGCGATAACGCGGGATTTTGCCCGGTTTGTGGTGGCTAACATCCGTACCGGAAAAATTGGCGGTATTGCCAGATCGGTACTTGATGCCTGGCCTTTGGATAAGAGGGCTTTAAGGCGCAAGGCTATTTTTGAATATTTCAGCGAGCGTCCGGAGTCGACTAATGCGGATGCAGCGGCGGATATGGGGATGAGTCGCAGTAATCTTGTGAAAAGGTGGAGGTATCTAAATGAGGAATTTATCGGGGTGGCCCGCAGGGCAGGCTTTTTCGAAGAGTTATTAAATTCTCTTGTTGAGGCAGAAGAAGAAGATGCTTTAAGCCACCTTTGCGGGTCGCTTCTTGAATTTGAACTTCAGATGCGGCCTTTGTTCAGGCATTTCAGCCGTTACGCGCGCCTGGATTCCTTATTGCCAGAGGATGTGGCGCGCCTTATAGAGATGCGCCTTTTTAAGGGGTGCAGTTATGCCTTGCTGGCTAAGAAGTTCGGGTTTGCGGAATCTACTATCAACAGGTTTTTTGAAGGCCGCAAGCGCAAAACCCAGGATTTTATATTTTGCCGGCAGGGGGCCATCCAGAAATTTGCGGTTTATCTGGAAGATATGGTTACCCGCGATATGGAAAGGCAGCTATATTCTGATTTGGATAAATACGGGCCCGCAAAAAGAGAAGAGGTCTTGAATTCAGGCAGGGAGAGATGGCTTTTTCTGAAGCAGCAGTATGGCCTTGCCTTTGCCGCCTTTGGCCGCACCCTTGATGCATTTGAAGGTTATTCTCCTGCCCGCGGCGTAAGCTCGCCGGTGGAAACGATATGTATCGGCTTCCCGGAAGAGTTGGATGGCCTTATAAGATCAGGAAAAATGAATATACAAGAAGCAGGAATAGAGATTCATCAGGCTCGGTTTTCGTGGGGCAGCTGGACAGCCAGGGATGTCCATGGGTTAGTTGAAGTATTGGTGGAATGGATTTTGTCGCAAAAAGAGGTTATTTCTCTGGCTTATTGGAAAGACGGTTTAAAATTTGCCTTAAGAGAAGCTATAGATAATGCTTTCGCCCATAGTGGAGTGGCGGAAGGCAGAGTCAAGGTTATTTGGAGTATCCGGGACGATAGGCTGATCTTTGAGGTTATAGATGAAGGAAAGCGCAAGTTTGATTTGGCCGCGAAAAGTTCGGGCTTAAGGATCACAGATCAATTCTCCGATCCATTTGCGGCAGGGCTTAACATCGGGACCAAGGCTATACGAAAAGAAATGGAGAGTGCATATGCGGCGCCCATTTATGATAATTCCGGTAAACACTCAGGCAATACGGTAGTTATGATCAAGAGCATCCGGGACAACGGTGAGGCAAGTTTTCCTGTTCTCTTGTATTGACTTTTGGGGGAAGATGATATAATAAATATGGCTGAAAAAGAGAGGTTTTGAGAGATGGAAGAACGCAGGGTTTATCCCAGGATGAGGGTCGGACTTGAGGCCGCGATGACAATTGAAAACCGCGTTTCTCCCCTTGCCTGCACTGTTGATGATATAAGCCTAAGCGGTATACGGCTTACAATGCCTAAAAAACTCCTGCCGGAGGTTTTTTCTAGAATAAGCCTGGCTATTTCTGATGCCTTAACCGTGGATCTGGGCGCGCACGTTGCCTGGCAGGGTGAATACGAAGGCAAGGATACCTACGGACTTCATTTTAACAGGATTAATGACCCTGATAAGGGTAAGTTAGCCGAATACATCCGTGATAATTCGTTTAAAGAACTAAAAGAACAATGGTGGAAGGGGTTATAAGATGCAGGAACGCAGGAAATCAACCAGATGGCGCATTAACAAGGCCTCTAAGATTAAATTCGAGGGTGCGGTGGCTTCTGCCGATTGCCTGATCAGGGATATCAACTTTAAGGGCCTGCAGATTGTGCTGGGTTTAAGGTTTGCCGTAGATACCTATATAAAGTTTGATCTGCAATTATCGGAAAATAATTCCTTGCGGTGCGAGGCCTGGGTAGCCTGGCATAGGCATACCGATGGCCATAATGTTTACGGGCTTTTGTTTACCAAGATTACTGATAAAGATAAGGAAAGCATTTACAAATTTGTATATAATAATGTGCCTCAGGAAATCTCCAGGCATTGGTGGAGCGACGCCATCAAAGAGGGAGGTGAAAATATGGATGACCGTAGAATATTCCAGAGGTTTAATATCAGATTCCCGGTTAAATTATTAGATTTAAATAGCGGCCAGGAGGTTGCAGCGGAGACCAGCGATATCAGCGCTAAGGGCATAGGGGTATGGTCGAGTGATGAGGTAGCGCAAAATACTCCATTGGAGGCCTGGCTTAAAATTCCCGACAAGGGAGAGCCTCTTTATACCAGAGGAAATGTGGTTTGGTCCAGGCCGGACTCTTCAGGAGAGTATCGCTTGGGGATAGATCTTGAGAGGGCAGATCTGATGGGCTTGTCGCGGATATTAAGGGCCTAAAAAAACTTGACCACCCTTTAAAAATATGTTACATTTTAATACTATATCTATTGTTTAGCTAGCAAGTAAGCCACTTCATCTTACAATCCTTTTAAGGAGGCCAGATGTTTAGCGCTAAAATAGTATACCCTGTTTTACTCTCCACTTTAATTTTACTCACGGGTTTGGGCTGTGATACCAAACAGGATTCTGCAAAGACATCTATAACTGTTTGGCATTGGATGACCGATCGTGATCCCGCATTTAAAGAATTAGCCAAAAGATACGAAGAAGAAACCGGGGTGAAGGTAAACTTTGAACTTTATGCGCCCTCCGATGCGTATTCGCAGAAAGTCCGCGCTGCCGCCCAGGGATCAAACCTGCCCGACATTTTCGGCATTTTAGGAGAGAAAAGGGACTTCGCTTCATTTATAAAAGCCGGCTTTATACTTGAGCTTACTCCTTACATGAACGAGGATTCCTTCAAATGGCGGAGTTCTCTTTTTGATAAGGCATTGGCAGTTAATGAATTCAATGAAGGCAACAGTTATGGTATCAAGCCGGGTATTTATGGCGTACCGATAGATATCATGACCATTCAGATGCTTTATAACAAGTCTTTGTTCAGGCAGTTGGGTTTAAACCCTAACCGGCCTCCTAAAGATTTTTCGGAGTTATTAGAGATTGGCAAGAAAATAAAGGCGGCAAATCTTCAGGGGTTGGTTTCAGGCTGGGGAGAGATTTGGATGATAGATTGCCTTGCCAGTAATTATGCTTTTAATATTATGGGTAAGGATAAGGTTATTGCTACCATAAAAGGGGAAGTACCTTATACCGATCCGGATTGGATTAAGGTCTTAAGTTTATTTGAGGAGATGCATGAATCCGGGTTTTTAGCCAGCGGGCTGGTTACTATGGTTAATAAGACCGCCGAGCAGCTCTTTGCAAACGAAAGAGCTGTTTTTGCTTTTAACGGCTCGTGGTGTGTTAATGTTTATAAGGGGATGAATCCTAAATTAGAGTATGGCGCGTTCCTGCCGCCTAAGATTTCCGATAAATATCCAATGGCTATATGGGGAGGGGCTGGTTCCTCTTTTATGGCAAGCGGCCGTTCAAAGAATAAAGAAGAAGCGGTAAAATTTCTGCGCTGGCTTACCGATGTGCCGCAACAGGCGTATTTGGCAGAAGAGACTAATAACCTTCCGGCAAATAAGGAGAGCCTGAGAAAAATTCCCGAACTACTGGCTAATTTTGCCCGGGCCATGGATTATGCTACCCATCCAAGGGTCTGGGGTGTTTCGGAATTTTCTCCGGTTATTGAGGCTTTTGATAAAGGGATCCAGTCTATTATCATCGGGGAGAAGACCCCGCAGCAGGTTGCCTCTGAGGTCCAGAGGGTTAAAGAGAGGGAGCTGGCAAAGAAGAGATGAAGTTTAAGGCTACGTTAGAGAATTACATACTGGTTTTGCCCGCGGTATTGATTTTCTCTATTTTTTATATCATACCTTTTTTCTCGGTATTACAGCTGGGTTTTTATGAGTGGGACGGTATATTACCCACGAAGATTTTTGTAGGTTTAAGCAATTTTAAGGAAATATTCACAGACAGAGTTTGGTGGCAGGCCCTTTGGCAGTCGGGTTATATCACCTTGATTGCGCTTACCTTTCAGAATGCATTGGCCTTTCTTCTGGCATGGGCGTGCGATCGGGAAATCCGGATGAAGAATTTCTACCGGGTTCTGTTTTTTATTCCTCCGGTGCTTTCTGAGGTAGTTGTAGGGCTGGTCTGGCAATGGATATTAAACGGGAACTACGGTATCCTGAATCATTGGTTAACTCATTTTGGCTTTGCTAATTTAACCCGCAATTGGCTGGCGGATCCTAATACCGCGCTTACTACCGTGGCCATTGTGCATTGCTGGAAAGGCTTCGGTTGGGGATTTTTATTATTCTTGGCGGGGCTGCAGACAATACCGCGTGAACTTTACGAGGCTGCGCGAGTGGATGGGGCAAATGCCTGGAGCACCTTTAAGAATGTTACTATTCCGCTTATGATACCGGTAGTTATAATGGTAGCCATTCTTACCATATTAGGGACAATGCAGGTTTTTGTACTGATTTATACTATGACCGGCGGAGGCCCAGGGTACCATACTGAGGTCCCGGTTTTAAGAATCTTGGCCTCAATGCGCGGGTCTTCGCGTTTTGGGTATGCCTGTGCGCAGGGTATTACTTTCGGGGTTATTTTGTGTATGGTTTCTTTCGTCCAGCTTATGATTTCAAGAAAGGCAAGGAATTAAAAAGTGAAATCAACAATTTACTATAAGACCAAGAAGATAACCGTTAATCTTCTAATCCATTTATTCCTGCTTACGGTAGCAGTTACCTGTATTTTCCCGCTTCTGTGGATGGTCTCATCCAGCCTTAAGACCCAAGAGACAATTTTTAAAGACATGTCTTTGATTCCTCAATCGCTTAACTTTGCGAATTATTACCATGCCTGGGTAGAGGGCGGATTCGGCAGGTATTTCTTAAACAGTATTTTTTATACGGTTGCGGTAGTTATAGGAATTGTCATTATCTCTTCTATGGCTGCTTACGCATTCTCCAGGCTCAGGTTTGCCGGCAGAAACGTCCTTTTTATTATTTTTATGGCAGCAATGATGATCCCTATACAGGGAAGCTTTGTCGCCCTTTATGTGCTCCTGAATAAATTGAATTTAAGAAATACCGCCTTAGGGTATATTTTATGCATGATTAATGTAGGGTTATCTACCAGTATATTTCTGCTTAAGACTTTCTTTGATAAGATGCCTAAGGAGCTTGAGGATGCCGCGCGCATAGACGGCTGTACCAAGCTGGGGATCTGGTGGCATGTCGCGCTCCCCTTGGCTAAGCCGGTATTGGCGGTTGTGGTTGTTTTGAACGCATTGAATGTCTGGAATGAATTTATACTTGCCTTGCTTATTTTTGATTCCCGCCCGCTTATGCCCCTACAGGTGGCATTAATGACCTTCCAGGGCGAATTTGTAACCCGTTATCCGCTTTTAATGGCAGGGCTGACTATCGCGGCCTTACCTATAATAATACTTTATCTATTAATGCAGAAGTATATTGTTAAGGGCGTTACTCAGGGGGCAGTAGTAGGATAATGAAAAGAGCGTTCATTTTAATAGTTACGGGTTTAATCCTTTTTTGCGGGTTTTCTTTTGCCCAGGAAGCCGGTGCGCCTCCAAGTTCGGGTGAATTAATCAACAAATGCTGGCAGGCGCACGGGAAAAGAGATATCGAGGCTACCTTTAAATATACCCGGGAGTTGATTGATCTATATAAGGATAAGGCGCAAGAGGAGCAGTCTTCCTTAAGGGAGATGCCTAAGAATAAGAACGAGATTTTAGAGGTGGCCGCGCTTAATGATGTGGCTACTGCCTATTTTATCCAGGCAGAATCTTATATGCGCCAGGAAAAGATAGAAGATGCTACAAAGGTCTTCAGGTTGATTATAGAGAAATATGGTTTTGCCCAGGCTTGGGACCCGCGCGGATGGTTCTGGTCGTTAAGGCTGGCGGCAGAGCAGAGCTTAAAGAAGATTGAGACAGGCTCAATTGAAGTGGAGCAAAAGAAAAAGGTAAGCCAGCTGGTTACTTCGATTAACCTGCATGACCCGGGCAAGGAAGATCTCGTTGATTATGCAAAATACGGCGAATTTAAGGACACGGGGACAAAAGATTATAAATACACAGTTACTGACCAGGAGGGTTTGATCGCCGCGGTAGGCGAGGGGATATATCCTAATTCTACTTCGGTTAGGCGGGATCCGGCTTTTAAGAACGCGCTTAAAGAAAAAAGGCTCGAAGGGGACCTTTGGGATTTTGTGCATTCCCCGGATTTAGAGGCGGCATTCTTTAAGTGGGCAACCAGCTCTGAGCCGCAAGGGGTAAAATTATTTTACACCGGCTTGATTCTAGAGAAGGCAGGGTTAATAAGCCATGCGATTAAATGTTATTATGCAATCGTAGTGCATTTCCCGGGAAGTTACGGATGGACATACTGGCATACTCCCTGGTATGTTGGCCAGGCAGCTATTGCCAAGATAAAGTTCATATTAAAGAACAACCCTCAGTTAGGCTATAAGCTGGAAGGTGCTGATATTAAGATAATCAACGGATATGATAATACCGTTGCCAATGATATCCCCGTGGTTGACCCCGGCAAGTTTGTTAAGGTTGAAGGTGCTATAGATGCGCTTAAGCCAGAGGCAATTAAGAGAAAATCCGGCGATGGGAGGGTGCATACGGTTCAGTATGAAAACGGTGATTGGCAGCTCATAGTGGATGGAAGCCCTTATATTATAAGAGGCATTACTTACGCGCCTACGAAGGTCGGCCAGTCTCCGGATGAAGGGACTATGACTAATTGGATGGAAAATGATTTTAACAATAATGGCAAGGCAGATGGCCCTTATGACGCCTTTATAGATACTGATCCTGATATTGCCGCGGGAGATTTTCAGTTAATGAAGGATATGGGGGTAAATACCATAAGGCTTTATCATCATCCTGAAAAGGTTAATAAAGAAGTCTTAAGGGAATTATACAATACTTACGGGATAAGGGTGATTATGGGAGACTTCCTGGGTAAATATGCCTTAGGTTCAGGCGCTCCCTGGAACCCAGGGACTGATTATAATAATGAGGAACACAAAAAGAATATGATCGAGTCGGTAAAAAATATGGTTAATGAGCACAAGGATGAACCCTATATACTATTTTGGCTTTTGGGTAATGAAAATGTATACGGTTATGCCTGTAATGCCGATACGCAGCCGGATGTTTTTTTCGCATTCGCAAATGAAGCGGCAAAGATTATCAAGTCTATTGATTCTCAGCATCCTGTGGCTATATGCAGCGGAGATATTTTATTTTTGGATAAATTCGGGAAGAATTCTCCCGATATAGATATTTTTGGGACAAATTCTTACCGTGGAGATTATGGTTTTGGGCGCCTTTGGAATAGCGTCAGGGATGAGGCAGGGATTCCCGCTTTTATCACCGAATACGGTTGTCCTGCCTATGCAGAGGGTAAGGCCCTGCTTGAGGCTGAAGAGCTCCAGGCAGCTTACCATAAAGGTTCTTGGGCCGACATATCGGATAATATGGCCTTTGGCCCAGGCGCAGGTAATTCTATAGGCGGAGTTGTTTTTGAATGGCTGGATGAATGGTGGAAAGGCTATGAGCCTGAGATTCATGATACCAAAGGGTTTTGGGCTGGCCCGTTCCCCGATGGTTTTATGCACGAGGAGTGGCTGGGTATATGCGGCCAGGGGGATGGAAAGATGAGCCCATTCTACAGGCACTTGCGTAAGTCTTATTTTACCTATCAGGATATGTGGAGAAATAACGCGGAGGAGAAAGGAGCGCAAGACCAAGGATTAAAAATAAAAATGTTAAGGGATCAAAGATAGATGTATAATAAGAATATAAGAAAGGGGGGTGTAGTAATGAAGAAACTTTTAACAGTTTTGTTAGCGTTGAGCCTTCTTGTTCCTGCGGCGGCTTTTGCCGAGGACGGGCTTAAGGAATTCGTGGTCTATGCGGAAAAGAACTCTAAAGATAACCACTTTATTCCTTCGGGGTGGATGGGTGATTATGGCGACATTAAGATGGATGACCAGTCAGCTGATAATCCTCAGTCAGGTAACACCAGCCTTAAGTTTGTTTATACTGCAAAGAAATCACAAAATCAGGGATGGGCTGGAGTTTATTGGCAGAATCCGGCAAATAACTGGGGTAATAAAAAAGGCGGGTTTGACCTTTCCGGTATGACCAAGCTTACCTTTTGGGCGCGTGGGGCAAAGGGTGGAGAGGTTATCCAGAAAGTTATGATTGGAGGTATCAAGGGTACTTATCCGGATTCAGCTGCCGTGGAGATGGGCCCTATTGAGCTTACCGATACATGGAAGCAGTATACGGTTAATCTTTCCGGTAAAGACCTAACTTATATTAACGGCGGGTTTGGCTGGACTACTACCGCTGATTTGAATCCGGATGGAGCGACTATCTATATTGATAATATCAAGTTTGAAGCAGACGCATCCATAGAGCCTGAAGGTAAAGAGCCGGAGGCAATGCCTTTTTATGTGTTTTCCGACCGTTCTTCGGCTAGAAACCATTTCATTCCTTCGGGGTGGATGGGTGATTATGGCGACGTAAGGTATGAGGGTTCATCAAATGAAGATCCTTATTTAGGCGACAGCTGCATCAAGATATCCTATAGCGGCAAAAAGACACAGGGTTCTGGCTGGGCAGGTATATTCTGGCAGAATCCGGCAAATAACTGGGGTAATGTTGATGCGGGTTTTGACCTTTCTCAGGCCACCAGCCTGACGTTCTGGGCAAAGGGCGAAAAAGGCGGAGAGCGCATTGAGGAGTTTAAGACCGGAGGGATAATGGGCGAGTTTTCTGATTCTGATTCTTCCGTTATCGGCCCGGTAATATTAAATAAAGAGTGGACCAAATATACCATTGATTTAAAGGGCAAGGATATGTCCTATATTATCGGTGGTTTTTGCTGGGCTGCTAATGTGGACAATAATCCTGAAGGCGCTGTGTTTTATCTGGATGAAATCAAATTCGAATAACAAAAAAGACACGGTAAAAACTACAGGTCGCAAGGTTCTTCTTCTTGCGGCCTGTAGTTTATTGCTATTGGCATTGTTCTTTAGGGGTGGCTGTTCCAAGAGGCCGAAGGCTTACATCAAACAGCTTAGGAATGGGCACTACCAGTTGATGGTGAATAACAGCCCTTATATTATAAAGGGTGTTTGCTATAATCCTATTCCTATCGGGCAGAATCATGAATATGACTGGTGGTCAGACCCCAATAAGCCATGGGAAGTGGACGGAAAATTAATGCAGGAGATGGGGGTTAACGCGGTCAGGATCTATCAGTCCCCGAATAATTCAGAATACGTAAAAAAGGTTATCCGTGAATTATACGAAAGATACGGCATACGTACTATATTGGGAAGCTGGCTTGGTTTTTGGGAATACCCTTGCCCATTCTACGGCGATAAGAAATTCCAGGAAAAAGTTAAAGAAGAAGTGCTGGAGATGGTTAGATCCTATAAGGATGAGGCCGGCGTATTGATGTGGGTGCTGGGGAATGAAAATAACTATTCTTGCCTTGGTAATGTTAACCCATGGAGCAGCCCGGAGATTGATAAAGAACCCAACCCGCAGAAGCAGAAGGAGATGCGCGCTAAGGTTTATTATTCTTTCGTAAATGATATAACGCGCGAAATAAAGAAAATTGATAAAGAACATCCGGTGGCATTGGGTAACGGAGAGCTTTTGGGCCTGGAGTTTGCAAAAGAATACGCCCCGGACATAGATTTAGTTGCCTGCATAATTTATAGAGGCAGAACTTTCGGCAACCTCTTTAAGTCTCTTAAGATGACCTTTGACAAGCCGATATTTATCTCGGAATTAGGCGCGGATGCCTATGATGCTTACCTTAAGAAGGAAGATCAGGATATGCAGGCTTTCTTCCTGGAGTCGCAGTGGCGCCAGATTTACGAAAATTTGTCCGGCAACGAAAAAGGCGCCGGGAATTGCCTGGGCGGGGCAATTTTTGAATGGAGTGACGAATGGTGGAAGCACGATGAGTATAACCCGGACAGCTGGGGTGTGCATGATACTGAATCAAATTGGTCTAATAGCAGCTATTATTTTGATATAAAGGCAGAAGGAAATAAGAATATGAATGAAGAGTGGTTCGGGATTGTGGCTTTGTCAGCAGAGATGGAAAATGGTTTAAACAAGCGCATACCGCGTAAGGCCTATTATGTTATACGGGAGTTCTGGAAGAATCCGGCTCTAAATGTTAAGAGGGACAAAAAATGAAAAAGACCAGATTGAGGTTATTTCTTTTTCCGGCAATTGCCTTATTTAGTGTGGTGTCGGCAGTATCTTTATGCCCACTTGCCCAGGCCAGCGAAGAAGACGATCCTGAGAAATGCGCCTGCGAAAATAAGGATGAGGCAGCCGCCAATAACTGCCTGGTTAATATAAGGGGGGCATACTTTAAGGAGAATAAATACTCAGAACTCGTAGATTTATTGAGGCGCCTTTGCCCGGAGAACAAGGATATCGCCCCATCCTTAAGTTATAATATAGCCTTAAGCCGCTATCAGCAGCTCCAGTATCTTGAAGAAAGCAAGAGTTGGGATGAATATTTCTCTAAAGGCAATGATTACCGCGAAGATATCATAAAAGAAGCGGGAAAGGCTATAGAATACCTGCCTAAAGACAGCCCGCAGTTACTATATTCTAAGCTTTTGCTGTATAAGTTCCACAAGAACCAACAGGATGCTTTTGTTGAGGAGGCGCTTTCAAGCTTAATGAGCTCTGCATTGGAATATGCAGGATCCGGTAAGGATATAACCCCGGTTAGAGAAGTGGCGGATAGCCTTTTTGCTTATGAGGATAAGGTTTCTGCCAAGGAACTGTATAAACTTTATGCGCAGTCATTAGTGAATTCCGATATAAAGGAGAGCGAGCTTAAAGAGATCGCAGCCGGATTCTACAAAGAAGGCAATCCGGAACTTTCCGAGAATATTTACGATATTTACATCGAAAGGATAAGCAGGGGCCTGCCTGAGGATAAGCTGATGCAGGAATTAAAAGAGATAGCTTTGTTATTTTCCTATAAAGACTCAGGGCCTTATGATTTGTTATATGCCGAGAAGGTATTTAAGAAAATAGAGGAGTTATTAGGCATTGCTTCATTTGACGAGGAACTAATCTATATGCGCGCCTTTAACTTAGAGAAAAACAAGGAGTATCTGCAAGCAAGGGATTTTTACGTTTTATTATTGAAAAATTATCCTGAAAGCCGGTATCTTGATGAGGCTTCTTTTAAGGCCGGAGTCATTTCTACCTATGCATTAAGGGACTTAAGGGCAGGCAGGGAATATTTTAATAAGCTATCCGATGAAGAGCAGCCAGGCGTTTATTCCTTAGCAAGCTTGTATCAGTTAGGGTTGTTATATCAGTGGGAAGGGCAGATATCTTTAGCCGGGGATATTTATAATAAAATTATTGATAAGGCAGGCCAAGAGTTCGCTGAAATTTTGCAACTGGTGAAGGATAGGCTGAGCGAGATAGAGGCAGTCGCGCCCATAGAGCATAATCTCAAGAGTTTTGTAGACGCAGCCCTGAAAGAAGAGTATTCAAATCTTAATATGAGCAAGGTAGATTTGAATGCGGATATTTATCAACCCAAGGCAGGGGAAAGTGTTAATATCGGCGCTTCAGTTTACCTTGCCTCAAGCGGTTGTTTTAATGTAGATCTGCAGTATCTCTGGTCAGGTGATCTGGGAGGTACCCGCCCTGGCATAAGGGACCCCGGAGTAAAGGTTTCTTTTCAAGATCAAGGGACAAAGATTATAGGATTGGTCCTGATTTCGCCATCAGGCATAACCGATTATACCTTTGACCTTGTAGATGTCCGCTAGCTTTTTCTGGACTTTACCTTTTTCCTTACCTCTTAAAAATACTTGACTTATACCCTGATTAGTAGTATAAATAAACTAATATATTTTGCCACGGAGAAAAGGATTATATTTAATGCATAATATTAACCTCAATAAAGAGGTTTTAAGCGAGAAAGAAAGACGAAATATAGAAATATTAGATATTTTAAGGAAGCGCGGCCCAATAAGCAGGCCTGAGATTTCCAAGGATATGGGGATAAATGTGGTTACCATATCTAATTATATTGATGATTATATAAAAAATAATCTGGTCTTTGAAAAAGAGCTTGATGTTTCGGAAGGCGGCAGGCGTCCGGTACTTTTGGATTTAAACCCGTCGGCAGGATTTGTAATCGGGGTTGGTTTGAACCTTACCAATATGGTGGGGTTATTGGTGGATTTTAAGGGCAATATAATTACCAAGACGCAGGTAGCCCGTCCGGGTTTCTCAGTGAAAGAAGTATCCGAGTGTGTTTTGGATATTATCCGCGAAATCCTAAGGCGATCAAAGGGTTATGCTGCGAATATCAAAGGCATCGGTGTGGGGGTGGCGGGTTTGATTAATAAAGAGACCGGTTCAATACATTGGCCCCAGAAAATGGATCATTATTATACTTACGCCTCTGCAGATGTTCCTCTCAGGGGTTTGATGGAGAGAGAGTTTGATTTGCCCTGCCTTATAGAGAATGATGCTACAAGCGCATGTTTTGGCGAACATTGGCTGGGGTTGGCTCAGGGCTTTAAGAATATTATTTATATGTTTTCAGGAGTTGGCTGCGGGATAATGATTGGCGGGGAGATTTACCGCGGGTCCAGGGGGTACGCCGGAGAACTCTCAGTCTATAATTATAAAGAGCAGGATGCCTTTAGCTGTGAATTGGGAAAGAGTTGTTTTCTTAAGCGTTGGGAGATGGACCTTAATATAGTTGAAGAGGCTAGGGAAATGTACGCTGCGGAGAATAGAAATATAGATAATCTAGATTTGAAATCTCTCTTTAATCTTGTTCGTTCCAAAGACAGGGTGGCAGAGGCAGCCCTTAATAAGGCGGCAAAAAGGCTGGGCATTAAAATAGCCTCTTTAGTTAATTTACTTAATCCTGAGATGGTAGTTATCGGCGGAGGCCTGGAGGAGGCCGGGGATGATTTCTTAAAGCAGGTCAGCACTACCGTTAAAGATTGGGCATTTAGAGAATCAACTGAAGGGTTAAGCATAGCCTATTCTCAACTAAGGGAAAATTCGGTTGCTTTGGGCGCAGCCAGCCTTGTTATGCAGAAGGTTTTTGCCCAGTTATAAATTATAAGGAGGGTAAATGGAACAGAAGGCAAAATTCATTATAGTCGGCCTAATAGGAGTTACGGTGGTGTGCGCCTTTCTTGCTATACAGTCTTTAGGGATAAAGCAGCAGTTAATGCGCGAGAAGGATGAACTTAAGTCCGAGAATATAAGTTTAACTGCCAAAATAGATAAGCTTACCGGTAGTTTACGTAGTTACGAATCAAGGATAAATTCCTTAGGCAACGATCTGGAGAAGGCCTATCAGGAGAAGGCAGAGTTAGATAAAAAGTATGAGATAGCGAATAAAGCCAGGGAAGAATTGGTAGAGAAATTAAAAGCCCGGGCGCAGCAGCCGCAGGTTGTTACCCGGGAACCGCAGCAGGGCCTTGCCCCTCAGGCTAATGATGCTTATTGGGCGGGTATCCTGAAAGCTAAGACTGATCTTGAACTTCAGTTGGGCAATGTCCGTAGCGAATTGAGGAATTTGCAGATTGATAATGAGCAATTGCAGCGCGAGAAAGGAAACTTTGAGCTTAAGCTTAATGCCTTAGCGCGGGAGAGGGATGATTTAAGTCGGCAGCTGGATTACAATAAGAAATTGTTGGATAGCCTGGCCCAAGAGCTGGTAAGGGAGAAGAATGACAAAACGCAGATTCAGGATAGCTATAAGATCATCCGCAATGAAAATGCGGTTTTAAGCCGTCAGTTAGCCAGTTTGAATACGCGAAAGACAGATTTAGAGCGCAAGCTGCAGGAGCTGGATAGTGAAAAGGGCACTTTGGCGCGCAGGGTCTCTGAGATGGAGGCTATGCTTTCTGACAGGTTAACTCAAATCAATACCCTTAAAGATGGGATAGGAAGCGTTAGGGCTTCAGCTGCCAGGGAGGAATCAAGGGATTCCGTTGAGCTGCCGGCTATAGTGGTTAAGCCTAAAGATCCAGCTGCGCCAGGCCAGGAAGAGACCGGGTCTACTTTAATGGGCAAGGTTATGGCGGTGAACAAAGAAAATAATTTTGTAATTGTTGATTTAGGCGAAGAAGCGGGGGTTAAGGTGGGAGATGCCTTGAGAGTTTACCGCAAGGATAAACCTATCGCCAATATTGAGGTCATACAGGTAAGGCGGAATATTTCTGCATGCGATATTAAGAAACAGGGCGTAGTAATTAAAATCGGTGATACCGTAAGATAAAGTAGTATTTATATATAAATGACACGGACTAAAAAAGCTCCCTCCGGGATTATTTCCATTGAAGATGTTGCCAGGCTGGCCGATGTATCCATTACTACTGTTTCGCGCGTAATCAATAAGAAGGGCACGGTAAAGGAAAAGAACCGGGTTAAGGTGGTTAATGCCATAAAGGAGCTGAAATTTCAGCCTTCGGTATTCGCCCAGAGATTAGCTACGGGCAAGAGCAATGTAGTAGCTTTAATTATCCCGCGCTATGAAGGCGTTTTTTATTCTTTCTATGCTTTAGAGTTAATCCGCGCCACAGGAAACCTTTGTGAGGTATTTAAGCTTGACCTCCTTCTTCATTTAACCGATAGCCATACCCGCAATCCTTTAAACCTGAGAGGCTTAGGGGGGGTTATGTTCTCCGATATCATCGGTACCCGTTACCAGGTTGAAGAGGCCTTAAGTTCCGGTATCCCTACGATTATAATAAATAATTATGTTAAAGATTTGCCGGTCAGCTGCATCGCTATTGACAATGCCGGTGGGGCTGAAAACGCGGTTAATTATTTAATAAGTTCAGGCCACAAAAAGATTGCCCATATCAGCGGCGATGTGGCTACCCAGGCAGCGGCGCTAAGGCTTGAAGGTTATATACAGGCCTTGAAGAAGAATAATATTCCCGTAAAAGAGGAGTATATATTGAAGACGGATTATTCGCGCGGACAGGCAAGGTCTGCGGCGGAGGCCTTACTTAAGATGGCCGATGCCCCTACTGCGGTGTTCGTAGCCTCGGATTCTATGGCCCTTGAGGTTATGACCTTAGCGCGCGAAATGGGTAAAAATATTCCCGCGGATTTATCTATAGTCGGTTTTGATGATAATCCTTCGGGGCTTTATGGCCCGGTAGCCCTTACTACGGTAAGGCAGCCTTTGATTAAAATGGCTGAAGAAGGGGTAAAAGAATTAAACAGGCTGATGACCCTGAAAAAAGGGGCGCAGCCAAGAAAGATTATTCTCCCGACGGAACTAATTATACGGGAATCCTGCCGAAACCTTTAGGTACGTCCTTACACAATCAGTTGTATGCCGCATGTTTATAAAACACAATATATTGTAATTTTCTGTTGACAAGTAATTATAGGATATGTTATTATTGTTTGTTAAAATTAAACAATCTTTTAATTTTTTGAGGAGAGCATTATGAAATTAGAATTGTCTGGCAATGCGTTAAAGGTTCTGGAGAGAAGGTACTTAAAAAAGAATGAGCAGGGTAAGGTTGTAGAGACGCCCGGAGAGATGTTTAAAAGGGTGGCATCAGCAATTGCTGCAGCCGAGAGGTTATACGGCAGGGATGCAAAAGAGATTAAAAAGTTAGAGGAGGATTTCTACAATATAATGTCTTCTCTGGAGTTTTTGCCTAATTCGCCTTGCCTGATGAATGCGGGTAAAGATTTAGGCCAGCTATCTGCCTGTTTTGTCCTGCCCATAGAGGACTCCATGGATTCTATTTTTGAGAGCCTTAAGGCAACCGCTATGATACACAAAAGTGGGGGAGGGACTGGATTCTCTTTTTCGAGGCTGCGCCCCAAAAACGCGGTGGTAAAGACTACCGGTGGTATTGCTTCAGGCCCCATATCTTTTATGCGCGTTTATGATGCGGCTACCGAGGCTGTAAAACAGGGAGGGACCAGGCGCGGGGCTAATATGGGGATATTAAGGGTTGATCATCCGGATGTCATGGAGTTTATTACCTGCAAGGATAATAATAAACAGATAACTAATTTTAATATATCTATCGCCATTACCGATGAATTTATGAAGAAGCTGGATAAGGGCGAAGACTACGATTTAATTGACCCGCATACGCATAAATCTGTGCAAAAGATTAATTCCAGGGAGGTGTTTGAGTTAATAGTAAAACAGGCGCATAAAAACGGAGAACCGGGGATTATTTTTATCGACCGGATGAATGAATTCAATCCTACCCCGAAATTAGGCAAGTATGAGTCGACTAATCCCTGCGGCGAGCAGGTGCTTCTGCCTTATGAGAGCTGTGATTTAGGCTCTATCAACCTTGCGGTACTTTGCAGGAAGGCCTCCGGACGCTATGAAATTAACTGGGAGAGGTTAAGGGAGGTTACGCATTTGGCGGTTCATTTCCTGGATAATTTAATTGACGAGAACAAATTCCCTCTTCCCCAGATTGAGAAGGCAACTAAGGCTACGCGTAAAATCGGCTTAGGTGTTATGGGTTGGGCCTCTTTGCTTATCAGGCTTAATATACCTTATAATAGCGAGGAAGCAGTAGCTTTAGCTGAGAAGGTCATGTCTTTTATTTTAAACGAAGCCTTCAAAAAGTCTTTGGAGTTGGGCAAATCAAAGGGGGTTTTTCCGGCATTTAAGGGAAGCATATATGACAAAAAGGATGGCTCGCTTAAGATGCGCAATGGAACACTTACTACAATTGCGCCAACCGGAACCATTAGCATTATCGCGGGGCCCTGTTCTTCCGGCATCGAGCCCCTCTTTGCCATATCCTATTACCGTAATGTAATGGATAATGACAAATTAGTTGAGGTAGATCCTTTGTTTGAGGAAGTAGCCAGAGACCGTGGGTTCTACAGCCGTGAATTAATGGAAAAAATCGCTGAAAGCGGTTCGCTGGTCCACATTGAAGGCATACCCGAAGATGTAAAAAGGGTATTTGTTACTGCCCATGATATAACCCCGGAATGGCATGTGCGTATGCAGGCGGCATTCCAGAGGTATGTTCATAATGCTACATCCAAGACTATTAATTTTCCTCACGATGCAAGCGCGGAGGATGTCAGAAAAGCCTACCTGTTGGCATATGAATTAGGGTGCAAGGGTATAACCGTCTATCGTGATAAGAGCAGGGAAGAGCAGGTTTTGAATATCGGCAGTTCTAGCGAGGCAAAAGAGGGTAAGGCAGTAGCCCTGCATTTGGATGTTAAGAAAGAGATAGCCCCTCGTCCCCGCCCGGAAGTTATAATCGGCACGACTACAAAGGTGGCAACCGGGTGCGGCAACCTTTATGTAACTATAAACCTTGATGAAGAAGGCGAGCCTTTTGAGTTATTTACCCAGATGGGTAAGGCCGGAGGATGCGCTGCTTCTCAGCTTGAGGCTATAGGCAGGCTGGTTTCCTTGGGATTTCGCGCAGGGGTAGAGGTTAAGTCTATTATTGAGCAGTTACGCAATATCCGTTGTCCTTCTCCTTCATGGGAAAAGGGCCAGCGTATATTCTCTTGCGCTGATGCTATCGCCCGCGTGATCGAAAGAAGGCTGGTCAATACCCAGGCGGTTAAATCATCCCTGGAGGTAGCCTCTTTAGCGATGAAGCATTCCTCTGAAGACGAGCCTGTTGTAACTGAAATGAGCAATAATCGGGGCGATATTGTGGGAGTCTGCCCGGACTGCGGAGGAGCTCTCCGCCATGAAGAAGGATGCATGAAGTGTTATGCCTGCGGATTCTCTAGGTGTTAGTTTATTTTTTCGAAAGAGGATAGCCTTAAGTGAAGAAAATACTTTATATAGTTTTAGATGGCCTCGGGGATTTACCGATAAAGGAATTAGGAAATAAGACTCCGCTTGAGGCGGCGGTGACCCCTAATATGGACCGTCTTGCGCAATCCGGGAAGACGGGGATTGTTTATCCTGTAGGGCGCGGTATTGCCCCGGAATCAGATATCGCGGTAATCAGTTTGCTGGGCTATGATGCACATAAATATTATACCGGACGCGGGCCATTGGAATCTTTTGCGGAAGGATTGGCGGTAAACGACGGGGATGTAGCCTTTAGGGTAAATTTTGCTACTGTTGCTGAAGATGGCAAGACTATAAAAGACCGCCGCGTAGGCAGAAATCTTACCACCGAAGAGGCCGCTGCCTTGGCTAAGGAGATAAATTCAAAGGTTACCTTATCGAGTGCTACCTTTGAATTTAAGAGTACAATAGGGCATCGAGGAATTTTGGTTATAAGGGGTATGCATCAGAAACTATCCGGCTGGATCACTAATACTGACCCGGCATACGGCAGGGAAGGTGTTTTCGGGGTAGCCTTGGAGAAATTTGACAATACGGTTAGCGTTTCTATCCCGATGCCCGGGTATGAGGATGATCTCAGCGCGAAAGAAGCGGCTAAGCTTTTAAATGAATTTACCGAAAAATCCATTAAAATCTTAAATGAGGCGGGTATAAATAAAAAGAGGGTGAGTGAGGGCAAGATGCCGGGTAACCTGATACTTTCCCGTGACGCAGGTGACCGCCTTCCGAAACTTCCTACGATAAAAGAAGTTTTTAACTTAAAATTCGGTTCTTTTGTGCAGATGCCGGTAGAGAAGGGGATTGCGCTTTTAACCGGAATTGACATTATTGATGTCCCCCAGTCAAGCGGGCATTTAGATGTAGATTACCCTATCTGGGCAAAGATCGCGCTAGATTCGATACAGAAATATGACGGTATTTATGTGCATCTGAAGGGCCCGGATGAACCTGCCCATGACGGAGATTTTATCAAGAAGAAGGAGAGCATTGAAGCCATTGATAAGTATTTCTTTACCAGCCTTTTATCCCGGCTTGATCTTGCCAATACCATTGTCGCCATTACTGCCGATCACTCTACGGCCTGCGCGGTTAAGGCGCATACCGCAGACCCCGTTCCGCTTTTAGTCTGCGGAGGGAATATCAAACCTGACGGCTCAATGAGTTTTTCGGAGCGTTCGGCAAGCCTAGGTTCAATCGGGGGGCTCTTGGGCAATCAAATATTGCCGTTTTTAATTAATCTCTCTAAACAATAATTTTTTTCAGGAGCAGGGCCGGCATATCTTGTCGGCCTTTTTTATTTACGGGATAAAAAGTTTTTTCCGGGTTGATTTTAATGGTATAATTTTTAGTATGGATAGTTATGATGTTATCGTAATTGGCTCAGGCCATTCGGGGATAGAGGCAGCACTTGCAGGTTCGCGCATGGGCGCTAAGGTGCTTATGCTAACCTTTGATGTCAATTCTATAGGCAGGATGAGTTGCAATCCGGCAATCGGAGGCGTGGGCAAGGGGCAGTTAGTTAAGGAAATCGACGCTTTAGGGGGGGAGATGGCGCGTGCAGCTGATGCCTGCGGCATGCAATTCCGTATACTTAATGCCTCCAAGGGGGCGGCGGTGCATTCATCGCGCGCTCAAATAGATATGAATATGTACAGTCAGTACATGAAAAAAACAATACTTGGGAATAAGGGTATAGAGGTAAAGGAGGCAGAGGCTAAGGAGTTGATTGTTGATGACGGTAAGGTTAAGGGTATAATCACCAGCAAGAAAGAGGAGGTCCTCTCCTGCTGTGTTGTACTCTGCCCGGGCACCTTTTTAGGAGGAGTAATCCATGTTGGCCTTAATCATTTCAGCGCAGGCAGGATTGGTGAGCCCTCAGCAGAAGGATTAGCCGATAATTTAAGGCTGCTCGGATTTAATTTACTTAAGTTTAAAACCGGGACCTGCGCGCGACTAGATAAGGATGCTATTGATTATTCAAGGCTGATTGTGCAAGAGGGAGATAGTTTTCCTAGGCCGTTCTCTTTTTCTACAAAAGCCCCGCCCCAGAGGCAGGTCCCTTGCCATATAACTTATACTAATAAGGTTACGCATAGGATAATATCGGATAACCTGGATAAGTCTCCTCTTTATGCAGGTGTTATCAAGTCAACCGGTGTACGCTACTGCCCTTCAATCGAAGATAAGATAGTTAAGTTTCCGGATAGGCAGAGGCATCAGATATTTTTGGAGCCTCAAGGTTTGAGTACGCAGGAGGTTTATCCTAATGGTATATCAACCAGCCTCCCTGAGGATGTGCAACTTAGGCTGATACATTCCATAGAGGGGTTGGAAGAGGCGAGGGTTATCCGTTTTGGTTACGGGATCGAGCATATTGTAGTTGACCCGACGCAATTATTTCCTACCCTGGAAACCAAGGCTGTAGAGGGGTTGTATTTTGCAGGGCAGATTAATGGGACTACCGGATATGAAGAGGCTGCGGCACAAGGCTTGATTGCCGGAATAAACGCTGCTTTGAAAATCAAAAAGGAGGCTCCTCTTATTTTAGACCGTTCCACCAGCTACATAGGAGTTTTAATAGATGACCTTGTTACTAAGGGTACCAATGAGCCATACCGTATGTTTACCTCAAGGGTAGAATACCGCTTGATTCTTCGAGAGGATAATGCGGATATGCGGTTAAGCAAAATAGGCCATAGCATCGGTTTATTAAGTAAGGAAAGTTATAAGAGGGTTGAAGAAAAGGCGGATGCTATCAGTCAGGGAGTAGCCTTCTTGAAGAAAACCCGGATTAAATCTTTTAACGGGGTTAACCTGAATAAAGAGGTTACGCTGGAGAAACTGCTCAAAAGGCCAGAGGTAAAATTAAGCGATCTTAAATTTCTTAAGTACGCTGAAATAGACAGGCTTAAATTTGATGTTGCAATGGGCATAGAGATAGAGGTAAAATATAGCGGGTTTATAGAGCGGCACGATGGAAGGCTATGGCTG
>JBAZGD010000006.1:0-45739 GCA_041653055.1 Candidatus Omnitrophota bacterium | reverse complement strand
TCCAAAGATCTCTTATCGAAAATGGCACTATCTCTTCTTTGCATATGCGAAATATTTCATTATTCCTAGAAGTGATATTGTTAAGCCTGGTTACCCGCGCCTTCTCCCTGCCAATTAAGTATTGATTATTGATATTAATCGCTGCTTCAGGGGGCAGGGGTATATCTCTTACCCAGTTGCTCGCAGAGCCCTTAGATACACCTAATAAGCCTGCTATTTGTTTCATTGAATATCCCTGCGGCCTCAACTCTCTTGATTTATCCTTTTCTCCTAATTTCATAAAATAAGTATATCAGAATTTGCTGCGGTTGGCAATAATTAGAAGTTAACATAAGATGCGGCCTGGCCTTTAGCCAACATATCGAATTCAACATTAACCCTGCCTGAAGGGCCCTTAAAACTTAAGGTCGTCTCTTTAAGGGTATGAGGAATGATATAAACACTGAGTGAATTAGACTTCATTTCCTGTATGGTTAAACTTATGCCATCAAGGGCAACTGAACCCTTGGGGAGGCAATATTTAATATACTGCGGCGGTATGGATATTTCAAAAACTAAATTACCGCAAAGGATGCTCTTCCTTCGGATAATCCCCATACAATCAATATGGCCCGAAACAAAATGCCCCGATATCCTTTCCCCGACTTTAAGGCTGCGCTCGAGATTAACCTTCTCCCCGATCCTTAAATACCTGAGGTTTGTAGCCTTAAGCGTATTAGGTACTGCCTCAAAGCTAACCCGGTCTTTACTAACCTTAACCGCCGTAAGGCAAACCCCGTTTACCGAGATGCTATCGCCTATCCTTAAACCCTCCAAGACTTTAATAACGGAAATTTCAAGAAGGGTGGCATTACCCGCAGGCGATATCCTTTTTACTGTCCCTAATTCTTCAACTATGCCTGAAAACATGGTTTAATTTTAAAGGAGTTAACTATTTAACATATCCTTCAATCAAAAAATCTTCCCCGAACCGACTTAATTTTAATTCTTTTAATTTTATAGACCGCTCAACGCGCACAACCCCCTGCCCCATCACCGAGCTGATCGCATCTTTGCCCCCGATAATCTTCGGAGAAACAAAAAACATCGCCTTATCCACTAAACCGTCATCAAATAGCGAGCCGTTTAAAGTACCGCCACCCTCAACTAGAACATTAAAGATACCTTCCTTTAACAGCTTCTTAAACATATCCTTAAGGTTTATCTGGCCGTCTTTCTCCTTGACCTCTAGAATACGGGCCTTCTGCCCAATTATCTTTCTGTTATCCGTCTCCAGCCCGGGCTTAACGGGCAAGGTAACGATTATAACCGAAGAACCTTTAGAGAAAATATTTGAATCTTCAGGGGTACTTAATTGGCTATCTACTATAATCTTTACCGGCTGCTTTTTTGAAAACCATGAACTAAGCTTAGGGTTATCCCGTAATACCGTATTAACCCCCACCATAACGGCATCAAAATCCTCGCGTATACGGTGAGCAAAGGAACGCGAACTGTCAGAAGTAATCCACTTGGAATTTCCTGTCCTGGTAGCAATCCTGCCGTCTAATGACTGGGCAACCTTAACCGTTACAAAAGGAAGCCTCCTGGTTATATATTTCACAAAGACTTCATTCATCCGCCTTAGTTTATCTTCCAGGAAGCCCACCTTAACCCTGATCCCAAACTGCCTTAATATTGCGATACCCTTGCCGTTATTGATAGGATTAGGGTCAACCATTCCCACAACTACCTCTCTAATACGGCTCTCTATAATCCTGTTCACGCAGGGAGGGGTAAGCCCAAAATGGGCACACGGCTCTAAAGTAACATAAAGCGTAGCCCCCTTTGCACAACCTCCGGCCTCATCCAAAGCCGCAATCTCCGCATGAGGCAAGCCCACTTTCGCATGGAAGCCTTTTCCGACAATCCTGCCCTTATTTACGACTAATGCGCCAACCATAGGGTTAGGATAAGTTTCACCCTTCCCCTTCAAGGCAAGCCGCATAGCTAAATTCATATAATATTCAGGGCTTTTTATCATGATAATCTCCCCCTTGCCTCTTTCATCCTTTCCACCAAATCGTAAGGTATTTTAATCGAGCCAATGCGCACCTGCGGTTTAGCGCTTCCATGGCAATCAGAGCCTCCCGTAACTAACAAATTATATTCTTTGGCCAGGCCCAGATAAAAATTGATTTCTCCCTGGGAATGTTCGGGATAATAAACTTCCAGCCCCCTCAGCCCCAAGCCTATAAACTTGAATATCAGCTCTTCATCCTTAATTATATAAGGGTGCGCAAGGACGGCAACCCCTGCGTTATCGTGAATGAATTTTATAGCCTCTTCCGGGGAAAAACGAAAACCTAAACTAAATGCCGGGCCGTTATCCCCGATATACTTATTGAAGGCCTCAGAAACCGTTTTAACAAAACCCTTTAACACCATTGCCCTGGCGACATGAAGCCTGCCGACGGTAGCGCCATTAGCGACGCTGAAGACATCCTCGGCTTTTAAGCTAATACCCAGGGCATTTAACTTCTCAGTTATTTTATATATACGGCGGATACGATTTTCTTTTAAAGTTTCCAGCCGTTTCAATAACGCCGCTGATTTATAATCTATCAGATATCCCAATATATGCACTTCACGCAATTCATACTCACAGCTGATCTCTATCCCGGGCAAAACCTCAATCCCTGAAGAATTAGCTGCATCCATTGCCTCAGGGATAGCCCCTACCGTATCGTGATCGGTTATAGAAATACAGGAGAGCTTAGCCCCAACAGCCTTTTCCACCAGCTCTACCGGGGTATATGTCCCGTCTGAATAATTAGTGTGTAAATGCAAGTCGGCAAACTTCACTTATTCTGCCCTATCTTAACTTTGTCTAAGATCGCATTAACGAACTTTCCCGCGTCTAGCCCGGAGAATTTCTTGGCTAGCTCAACGGCCTCATTAATGGAAACCTTAGCAGGGATATCATCGCAATAGATAAGCTCAAAACAACCCATACGCATTATATTCCTGTCTACTACCGCCATGCGCTTAAGCTGCCAATTCTGGGCATACTGAGAAATCTTCTTATCAATTTCTTCAAGGTGAAGGATAACCCCCCTAACAAGCTTGGAGGTAAAAGCCCTTAGCTCTTCATCAGCCTCTTCTTGAGGCTGGGCCGGCCAGAAATTATCCAATGCGGCCTCGGGGGAATCCTTGGTGATATCAAGCTGATAAAGGACTTGCAGGGAAAATTCACGGGCAAGGCTGCGTTTACGCATTATTTGATCTTCTCCAGGAGATTCACCATCTCAATTCCAGAAAGCGCAGCATCACGGCCCTTATTTCCGTCTTTAGAGCCTGAGCGCTCAACTGCCTGCTCAATGGTATCAGCGGTAATAATCCCAAAGATTACCGGGATACCCGAGTCAGAAGAAGCCTTGGCTATGCCCTTGGCTACTTCCGAAGCAATGTAATCAAAGTGAGGCGTTGCGCCCCTGATAACTGTCCCTAAACAAATAATGGCATCGTATGATTTGGTCTTGGCCATCTTCTGGGCGACGAGGGGTATCTCAAACGCACCCGGAACCCAGGATATGGTTAAATCCTGGTCTAAAACCCCGTGCCTTAAAAGGGTATCGCTACAACCGGAGACTAATTCCTTGGTCATAAAATCATTGAAACGCGAAGCAATAATGCCAAACTTTTTACCCTTGGCAATCAGGCTGCCCTCTATTATCTTGCTCATCTCACTCCTCCTTTTTAATCAATGTTAAGGTTATGCCCTAATTTTTCTTTTTTTGTTTTCAGGTATTTATAATTCAAGGGGTTATGCTTAATCTCCAGAGAAACCCTCTCAACAACCTTAAGCCCATAGCCTTCCAGGCCTATGATCTTGCGCGGATTATTGGTAAAAAGCCTGATATTCTTTATTCCTAAATCCACGAGGATCTGGGCGCCTATGCCATAATTTCTTAAGTCAGCCTTGTGGCCCAAGGCCTCATTGGCCTCAACCGTATCCAGCCCTTTATCCTGAAGCTTATAGGCCTTAATTTTTTCTACAAGCCCTATCCCCCTGCCCTCCTGGTTCATATAGAGTATGGCGCCTTTGCCCTCGGCAGATATAGCCTGCATAGCCTTGGCCAATTGCTTGCCGCAATCACAGCGCAATGAACCAAAGACATCTCCGGTTAAACACTCCGAATGCACGCGCACTAAAACCGGCTCTTCTTCCCACTTGCCAATAGTAAGCACCGTGTGGACCTTGCTATTGGTAAGGTCGCGAAAAAGAATAAGATTAAACTTGCCGAATTCAGTAGGCAGGACTGTCTCGGTTAACCTCTCCACCAATTTCTCCGACTTACGGCGGTATTCGATAAGATTAGCGATAGAACAAATCTTTAGATTATGTTTCTTTGAGAAATCAAGAAGCTGGGGCATACGGCTCATGCTTCCGTCGTCATTCATAATCTCACAAATAACCGCTGCCGGATACAAACCGCTTAATTTCATAAGGTCCACCGATGCTTCGGTATGTCCGGCGCGCACCAAAACGCCTCCTTCACGGGCACGTAAAGGAAAGATATGGCCCGGGCGGATTAAATCTTCAGGCCTTGACCCGGGGTTGATTAAAACTTCGATTGTACGCGAACGGTCATGGGCAGATATGCCCGTAGTTACCCCTGAGGCCGCATCTGTTGATATTGCCCAGGCGGTGGAAAAAGGGTCTTTTGACCCTAAAGAGGATGCCTCCCCCAACATGGGCCTAAGGCCTAAAAAACTAAGCCTGGATTCCTCCATGGGGACACAAATAAGCCCCCGGCCAAACTTAGACATAAAATTAATGTCTTCAGGCCTTGCAAAGGAAGCGGGCATAACCAGGTCGCCTTCGTTCTCGCGGCTCTCATCGTCGACGACAATCACCATTCTCCCCTTTTTTAATTCTTCAAGAATTTCCGGTATCGTATCAAGCATATCCTGGCTCCAATAAAAAACCCGAAGGCTGGCTTCGGGCATAAGATAAAGCTATCTTCTTCTATCTGGACTATACCATCGGTACCGGAATCTAACCGGTTCATGCCTTATTTTAAGGCTCGCGGACTTAACCGCCGGTCGGGGATCACACCCTGCCCTGAAGATTAATTCTAGAGTAATTTTAGCACAAAATTTATTATTGTCAAGAAAAGAAAGAGCTGATATAATTAAACCGTTGCTTGACAAAGTGCCGGCAAAAGGCAAGAATTTAAAAGGCGCGGCGGCTTCTGCCGTGATACCGGAAAGAAAATCAAAACATGGCCGGAACAGGCGGGCTTAACCTTATCCCTTCTTCAGGGAAAAAATACTAAACAGGATTTCTTTCGTTATTTTCGGGTTAAAAGAAACCGCGAAGAGGAACTTTTAAATCAGGGTAAATTTCAATTAACATTCCCTTTTAATGACCAACCTGGCGAAAATAATACATAATAACCTTCTAAAAGAGAATAAGACTGTTTCTGTGGCCGAATCCTGCACTGGAGGGCTAATTGCAAAAACACTCACCGGCATACCTGGAAGTTCCGGGTATTTCATTTTAGGAGTGGTCGCATACAGTAACGAATCAAAGACAAAAATACTGGGCATTCCTGCGGAACTAATCGCAAAAAAAGGAGCGGCTTCCAGAACAATAGCAGAAAAAATGGCTGATGCCATACGCCGCATCGCAAAAACAGACTACGGCCTTGGAGTCACCGGAATTGCCGGCCCTTCCGGCGGCTTTTCCCAAAAGCCCGTTGGCACGGTATTTATCGCTATATCAAATGGCAAAAAGACAATCTGCAAAAAGTTTCTATTCCGCGGCAAACGGCTCTCAATAAGAAATCAGGCTTGTTTTAATTCTCTTAAGCTATTAAGATCCTCCTTCTAATGCCCTTATGAGGACATTCATCGCAATTGAGCTCCCTGCAGCCATCAAAAAAGATCTATCATACTTACAAAATAGGCTAAAAGAATTCGCTGCAGATGTTAACTGGGTAAACCCCGGCAATATACATCTAACGCTAAAATTTATAGGGGAAGCCGATCCGGACGACCTGCAAAAAGCAATAAAGGAAACTGAGAGTTCCTTGCGGGATCAGCTTAAGTTTAGCATAACGATTGCAAATTTAGGGGCATTCCCTGGCCTGAATGATCCCAGGGTAATCTGGGCGGGGATAAAAGAAGGCGACAGGAACATACGAAGAATCGTTAGCCTCATAGAAGAAAGCCTTGAGAAAATAGGCATAGCAAAAGATAAACGGGGATTTTCTTGCCATATAACTTTAGGAAGGGTAAAATCCCTGATAAATAAAAGGCTGTTTAATGCCCGAGTCAAGGAAATAAACGGCACGCTTGCCAATGAAAAGATTAAATTCAACGCAGAAAAGGTTACAGTTTTTAAAAGTAACCTGAGGCGCGGGGGTCCGGTTTACGAGGCCCTGAAAGAAATCGCCCTCAAAACCACCTGAAGTATAATATTGGTATAAATCCCCGCTATTAAATCATCCGCCATAATACCTGCCCCGGCTTTAAGCTTCTCTAAAGGACCGGCCGGATAGGGTTTAAGCGTGTCAAGGAGGCGAAAGAGGATAAAGGCAAGAGCTACTATCCTTATATCATAGGGCAAGAATAAAAGGCTTAAGAGCATGCCGGCGACTTCATCAATTACAATACAAGGCGGATCCTTCCTTTGCATTGCCTTTTCTGCGGGGCCTGAAACCAGAAAACCGGTAATGGTAATTAATAAGGCAACCAAGGCATGGTTGAGGGCATACCCTTGAATTAAAATATACACCAGGATGCCTGCAAGGCTGGCGAATGTACCGGGGATTAAAGGAAGATACCCGACATAAAAGAAAGTGCTTAATATCTTCACCGGGAATTTAATCATTATAGCTTAGTTATAATCTTACGGTTCTCCCATAAATAGGATATGCCGGAATAAAGGGTGAGCCCTACGGTAAACAGCATAAGTATATTTATGCTGTTACGGAAAAAATCCTCCCACACGGGATTCCAGACAGAATAGGATTTAACCGATTCCTTAACCACGATAAAACCCAGGATGTAAAATATAACCGCCATTTGCGAAAAGGTCTTGTGCTTGCCGGCCCGCACTGCGGATAATATCTTGCCCTTATTGAGGGCAAAAAGCCTTAAGGAGGTAATCAAAATCTCCCTGGAAACGATAATTACAAACATCCATGCCTCAATTAATTGCATGCCCAAGAAAGCGGCGAATGCAGCCAAAACCAGGATCTTGTCCGCGATAGGGTCCATCAGGCGGCCGAAATCAGTTACCATATTATTCTTTTTGGCAATCATCCCGTCAAATAAATCGGATAACGCTGCGACTATAAATATAACCAAAGCAAGTATCTTGGCCAACAGCCCCTGAATCGAAAAAACAAACAAAAATACAAAAGTAAGCAAAACCCTGAGCATTGTTAACTTATTAGCTAAGTTCATTCTCCACCTCCCCGACTAGATCATACTCCAGCGTATCCGTTACTCTCAAATTGACAAAATCACCTCTGTGATGCTTGCTCTTGGAATGAACATAAACCACGCCATCAACTTCAGGGGCGTCAAATTGGCTGCGCCCGATATAACAACCTTGCGAAGGCTCATCAATCAAAACCCTTATTTTCTTGCCTATAAACTTTTTATTGACCTCCTGCGAGATTGCCTGTTGAGAAGACATGACCTGGTTAAATCTTTGTGACTTCACGCTTTCAGGCACCTGCTGAGGAAGGCTATAAGCCTTAGTCCCTTCTTCGCGGGAATACCTGAAGGCCCCCAGCCTTTCAAACCTGGTATCCTCTATAAACCTTAGCAATTCCTTAAAATCCTTTTCAGTCTCTCCGGGGAAACCGACAATAATGCTGGTTCGCAGGCCAACGCCAGGGATTACCTTACGCACCCTGTCAATAATACTGAGTATTTTATCCCGCGTAGAGCCTCTATGCATAAGCCTTAAGATCCGGCTGCTGATATGCTGGATTGGCAGATCAATATACTTACAGATCTTTTCTTCATCGCGGATTATTTTCAATAATTCATCGCTTAATCTCTCGGGATTAAGGTATAAAAGCCTGACCCATCCGATGCGCCTTGCTTTCTGGACTAGCTTCTTAATAAGGCCGGCGAGCCCGGGCCTTAATCCCCTATCCAATCCAAAACTCGTGATATCCTGTCCGATTATATTTAACTCTGAGAGGCCCTGCCTATTGAACCCCTCGACCTTACGCAATATTGAAGCAACCGAAAGGCTTGCTAATTTGCCCTTAATCTTAGGAATAATACAAAAACTGCACTGGTTGATGCACCCCTCGCAAACCTTCAGATAGGCATAGTGGCTTGGGGTAAGGGAATATTCAACAATCTCTGGTTCAGGGGAAACCCTGCCCAGGAAAGCATCTACTTCCGGCAACTCCCGGGCAAGGGTATCTTTATAACGCTGCGACAAACACCCGTATACAATCAGCTTTTTAATCTTGCCCTGTTTCTTTAAATCTATAAGATCCAGAATTACATCTATTGATTCCTGCTTTGCCTCTTTTATAAAAGCGCAGGTATTAACAACCGCTACCTGCGCTTTATCTATATCGACTATTTTATAACCTTTTCCTGAAAGGCGGTTTAAGATAACCTCTGAGTCTACCAGGTTCCTGGGGCAGCCTAAACTTAATATGCCTATCCTTGGTTTCACCGCGGTATCTTAAGGCCGTCTTTCTCGGTGATTACTATATTATTCAACGGCTGGCCCCTCTTAACCCCTAGCCTGGTAAAACGTTGGCCGTTTACAATTATCTCTACGGCCGAGGCATTTCCTAAAGAAAGATCTATCCTCTCCTTTGCCTTCCAGGTGCCGGATCTGCCCTTTTCCAAGACTCTATGAAAAACTACCCTGCCGTCTACTTTTACAAAAACAAGGCACCTTTCTTTCGCGCTGACAACTAGGCTTAGCCCTCCCATTGCCTCCTTAGGAAGAGCCAGGCTTGATGCCTGCGCCGGCGCGGATAACACCTCCTTAACGGCAGGCTTAGCTATTGATGAAGAAGGCTGTTTGCGCCCGGAGATAAGACACCCACTCAGCTTAATAATAAACAACAAGGAAAACAAAACAATCAGTGCCTTTATAATCAAACCCCTTACCTGCCGGTTTGGCTTCAGAAAATTTAATTTAATACCCGCGCTCTTAAAGAATGAATTCGCATCCTTCTTTGGCCTGGGCATAACCCTGGAGGCATCCTCTTTATAATCACAGATATAATCCTTAACCTCAAGCCCCAGCGCCTTACAATAAATCTTAATAAAACCCTTCAGATAAACCGGGCTTAAATTAGTAAGGGTTTCTCCTTCTATCGCCTTAAGGATATTAAGATGCACCCGGGTCTTCTTCTGAAGATCCTCCAACGTAAACCCTCTTTCCTGGCGCGCTTTCTTTAATCTTTCCCCTACTGGTAATTGCTCGGCATTCATTATTCGTTTTCCTTAACGCGATTCAGGCTCTCCTTTAACCAGGCTTCCCGGTCAACCAGGATCCTGCGCGGCTTACTCCCCTCAAAAGGCCCGACTAAACCATCCTGCTCCATCATATCAATAATCCTTGCGGCCCGGTTATACCCTAAGCGCATCCTTCTCTGCAAAATAGATACTGATGCCTGGTTGCTCTCTATTATAACCTTTAGCGCCTCATCATAAAACTCATCCTTCTCTGAGCTGTTTAATCCGGACCTTTCTTTTTCTTTCAATATCTGCTCATTATAGACCGGCTCCGCCTGGGATTTTATAAATTCCACTACTCTTTCAATCTCCTTATCGCCGACTAAAGCGCCCTGTATGCGTACAGGCTTTGCTTCCCCGGGGCGCAGAAAAAGCATATCCCCCTTGCCCAACAACTTATCTGCGCCATTCATATCTAATACTGTACGCGAATCTACCTTAGAAGCAACCTTAAAAGAGATACGCGCAGGAAGGTTGGCTTTGATAACTCCGGTTATAACGTTAACCGAAGGCCTTTGCGTAGCCAAAACAAGGTGTATTCCAACGGCCCGGGATAATTGGGCCAAACGCTGTACCGCTACCTCGGTCTGATCGCGGGATACGCTCATCAAATCCGCAAACTCATCAACAATAACCACTATAAAAGGCATCTTTTCCTGCTTCTCGTTATAGGCCTTTATATTCCTGGCGCCTGCCTTGGATAAAAGCCGGTAACGCTCTTCCATTTCACCGACCGCCCAGTTAAGGGCAGTATAGGCTTTTTTAGAATCCGTGACCACAGGGCATAAAAGATGCGGCAAACCGTTAAAAGGCATAAGCTCCACCATTTTAGGGTCAATCATAACAAATTTTAAATCCGCGGGAGAGTTTCTGAAAATCAGGGATAAAATCAGGGAATTAACGCAAACCGTTTTGCCTGAACCGGTAGTACCGGCAATCAAAAGGTGCGGCATATCATCAAGATCGGTAACTACGGATTTACCGGTAATATCTTTACCTAAGGCAAGGGTTAAGAAGGCGGAATTTTTCTGGAATTCCGAAGAAGAGAAAACTTCCTTTAAATACACAAAACTGCCCTGGGTATTAGGGACCTCTATCCCCACCCTGTCTTTGCCCGGAATAGGCGCCAGTATTCTTACGGACTGGGCCTTCATATTCAAGGCAATATCATCGCTTAAGGTTACGATACGGCTTAATTTTACTCCGGGTGCCGGCTCAAGCTCGTAACGGGTAATGATGGGGCCGCGCTCAATATCCGTAACCCTGGCCGAAATACCAAAATCCCCCAAGGTATCTTCTAATATCCTGGCATTGCCCTCTAAATCCTCTTTAATCTGCCTTGCCTCAGGAGGAGGAGGGGCATCCAACAGATCCAAAGAAGGCAAATGATAATCCCCGATCTTTAATTCTTGCGGCTTTATCTTTACCTGCTCAACAGGAGGCTTAGCCTTAATCTGAATCTTGGGCCTAAAAAATGAAACCGGCTCTTTTTCCATCTTCGGCTTAGGATTAACCTGAACAGGGCCTTTTTTTTCTGCAACCTTAAGCCTGGGCCTTAAGCTCATCCGGCGCTTAACTAGCGCGCCCAAAAAAAACTTAATCTTATCCGTATACCTAGAGAATAAAGAAGAAATAAGGGTCTCGGTAACTAATGCAAGAGAGAGTATGGCAAAGGTAATAAATATAATGAAACCGCCTAAGCGGCTAAAATAAGCAGTAATAAACTTAGCGGATAAAGCGCCAAAGAGGCCGGAATAATAGAACCTTGCGCTTTCATTAACCAGGTTAAACATCCCGATAAGCGAGCTTATTGATACAAGCAGGACAAACATCCCCGATATCCTGGGTATGCTTAAATAAGGCTTCTCCTGCCTGAAAAACTTAATTCCCAAAAGAATAATCAAAACGGGAAGGACAAAACCGGCCGGCCTGCCGAATAGGAAAACGATTAACTCGCCTAAATAAGCGCCGAATACACCTAACAGGTTTCTTGGGGGGATATTTGGATATGACGTATAAAATGGCAGGTCAAGGCGTTCGAACCTTATCAGGCTGGCTAAGACCATAATGCCAACCGCAAATAAAATTACGCCCTTTACTTCATTAAGCCTTTTCTCTCTCACTTCTTATCTTAAACAGACTTTATCAAGCTTGCTTCTTGCTCAAATTTATTCTGCCTAATTCGTCTATGCCTATAACTTTTACTTTAATTTCATCGCCGATCTTTACTACCTCTTCCGCAGACTTCACGAATTTATCCGAAAGTTCAGAGACATGGACCAGGCCTTCTTTGCGCGGGGCAATTTCACAGAAAACGCCAAAGGGCATTATACGTTTTACTTTACCGATATAAACGCGGCCCACCTCTACATCATCGGTTATCGCCTTAATCATCTTGATCGCCGCCTCTGATTTTGCGGCATCGCTAGAACCCACCAATACAGTGCCGTCATCCTTTATATCCACGCTTGCGCCCGTAGCGGCTATTATAGCCTTTATATTCTTCCCGCCCGGGCCGATAAGCTCGCCGATCTTCTCGGTGTTTATCTTTAGAACGTCGATACGCGGGGCATAGCTGGATAATTCCTTACGCGGAGACGGTAAGACCGCGCTCATTTTCCCCAGGATAATCATCCTTGCTTCCTTTGCATCAGCCAGGCACTTTTCCAACAACTCTGCGGATATACCGTCTATCTTTAAATCTAATTGCACCGCAGTCATACCAGAAGTAGTGCCGGCAACCTTAAAATCCATATCTCCGAAGTGGTCTTCAAGGCCTGCGATATCGGTAAGTATGAGCTCTTTATCGTTATCTTTAATTAATCCCAGGGCAATTCCGGCAACAGGGGCCTTAATAGGCACGCCTGCATCCATCAGGGATAATGCCGCAGCACAGACCGTAGCCATACTTGAAGATCCGTTAGATTCCAGAATCTCAGAAACCACTCTTACGGTATAAGGGAAGCTCTCCCTGGAAGGCATAACCGAAAGGATAGACTTCTCCGCCAAGACGCCATGGCCGATTTCTCTTCTGCCTGGGCCCCTTACCGGACCGGTTTCTCCGACGCTAAACGGCGGAAAACTATAATGCAGCATGAAATTCTTGTACTTCTTGCCCTCTAAGGCCTCTACCATTTGCTCATCTTCCCCCGTACCCAGAGTAGTTACCGCGAGGCTTTGCGTCTGGCCGCGGGTAAATATGCTTGAGCCATGGGTGCACGGCAAAACCGAAACCTCACAGGTGATTGAGCGAATATCTTTCAGTCCTCTGCCGTCCAAACGGACATTCTCCCTGAGTATCTTGCTTCTTACTTCCTCTTCTTCAACCTCAGAAAGCGCCATCTTAACCTGATCAACTGTATACCCTTCAAGGGTAAGTTTTTCCTCCAATTCCTTTCCTAACAAATGCACCGACTCTTCACGGTCCTCTTTCTTAGCTAACCCGTATACCTCTTTGAGCCTTTCGCGCGAGAGTCCTGCAACCTTGGATTTTAATTCCGCGGGGGTCTTTTTAAGTTCAACAGCCTTCTTCCCCCGGCCGTACCTTTTTGTAAACTCTTCCTGCATCAATATTAAATCCTTTAAATGCCCTTGCCCGAATTTTACGGCGCCAAGATAATCCTCTTCGGAAATCTCTTTAGCCCTTGATTCAAGCATGACTATGCCTTTATTGTTCATAACTATAATAATCTCTAGGTCGGCAATATCCAGCTGCCCGTAGGTAGGATTTATAACTAACGCCCCCTCAACCCTGGCCACGCGGCAGGCCGCAAGCGGGCCGTTAAAAGGTATATCGGAAATACATAGCGCCGCCGAGGCCGCATTAACCGCTAAAACGTCAGGGTCATTCTCTCCGTCGCTGGACAAAACAATAGCCATTACCTGCACATCATTAAACAGCCCCTTTGGGAAAAGCGGCCTTATAGGACGATCAATGAGCCGCGCAGTAAGAATTTCGCTCTCCGAAGGCCTTCCCTCCCTTTTGAAGAAACCCCCGGGGATCTTTCCGGCGGCATAAGTCTTCTCCTGGTATTCCACGGTAAGCGGAAAGAAATCGCGGCCTTCTTTTATTTCACGCGACATACACGCCGTAGCCAAAACAACCGTTCCGCCATAAGTTATAGTTACGGAACCATTGGCCTGTTTAGCGATCCTGCCTGTCTCTAATGTTAAATCACGCTCTGCAAACTTTATTTTTAGACTGTTATCGTTCATTTTTTATAATTAGTCCTTTATTTTACTTTCTCAAGTGAAGCTTAGCCAGAACCTCTTCGTATTTCTTGGTATCCTTGCTCTTGAGATAGTTGAGGAGCCTACGGCGCGTACCTACCAGGGTAAGCAAACCGCGGCGGGAATGGAAATCTTTCTTGTGGAGTTTAAAATGTTCCCCCAGGAGATTAATCCTCTCGGTTAATATCGCTATCTGAACCTCAGCTGAACCTGTATCCCTGGCGTGGACCTTAAAATTATCGATAATCTTTGCCTTATCTTCCTTTACTAAAACCAAAACTGCTCACCTCCTCTTGAATTTCTTTATTATTATATGTTAATTTTGGCCTTAAGTCAACAGAACAAATATTTATTTTGAATTATTGATTACCCTCAGTTTCCGATACAAAGGTTTTGATTTCCTCAATATTCTCCAAGATCAGCTTAGCCTTGTTCAGGCCGAATGAAAACGGATACTGATCATTTTCATCCCTTTTAATCACTAGAACCGGCTTACCCTTAAACTCGCTGCGCTCAACCATTTTCTCTCCTTTTTTTTCTTTAAGTTAATATTGTATAACTAAAAGGTAAATTGCACAACAATAATTTTCGTTTTTATATCCTAAGGCTCAAACAATATCTTTACGGCTGCTTCTGCGTAAGGCCTTAACCATGCGCTCATAGGCCTCTTGAGGGGTTTTGCCCTCAGTCAGGTGGTCACAGCAAAAGGCCGCGTAACCTAAACGGTTTTTAATCTTAAATATATTAACTTTCAAATGCCCGATCTTGGCATCCATGAAAATACCCCCCCTAGCGTATTTTTGCCGAAGGGCAAATTTGATTATAGGCGCAGTAGGCACAGGCCATATAGGCAGGCGTAGCCTCAAAATCTTCATTACGTATGCCCTGGGCAACCTCAACGATATCTTCTTTTATTTCATCTAAATCTTCCTCGGATATCTCCTTTAATCCGATAATGCCCGACTCCAGGAAATACAAAGCGACTCTCTTTGGCAGCCTGCCGAAGATACTCTGGTAGGCGAACGAATAAAGCCTAAGCTGGCTGCTTGTCTTTACGCGCTTATCGGCATCTTTCTGAGTTTTGATTTCCGAGGTCTTAAAATCCATAATCACGGCGCCTTCAGGCTCTTCATCCACCCGGTCAAAACGCCCGGTAATCTTTATATCCTTAAATTTAAAATTAAAGGGCTCTTCAATAAACTTCGGGTTAACCTTGCGCCTTTGCTCATCCTTGAAAAACCTGGTTAAGGCAGCCTCTCCTACGCAAAGGCGTTCTTCCTGATGCTTTAAATCGATAAAGCCCTGCGGATCAAAACTCCCCCTGAAGGCATTAAGTATATCTGCCAGAGACATCTTCCTGCCGGACATTTTATACTGGTAATATTTGCTTACCGCCTCGTGCATTGCCCGGCCATAGATAACCGTATGGTGCTCCATTATGGGAACGCGAAGAATATTCACATATTTATATTTCAAGGGACAGGTTTTATAATCGTCAATCTGGTAATAATAGAGCGTTACCGGCTTAGCCTGTATCTTCTCTTTAGTTTTAACCGATTCCTTTCTGGGGGCAAAACGTTCAATAGCCTCTATCGCGCTTGCCTTCTTTTTATCTTTATCCTTAACCTCTTGGCCTAATGCCTCTAAGACAAACTGGCTAACCTTGCGCAACCGCTTTCCTCCGTAATCTTCTGCGCTGGTTAAATAGAGCTCTTCTTTTGCCCTGGTCATGCCTACATAAAAAAGCCGGCGCTCTTCCTGTATATGGAAATCTCCGGTAGGTAAAACCTCCTTTATCAAAAGATCGGGCAATTCAATACCGCCGCTCCTGCGTGGCCAGGGAAAACGCCCCTGCACCAGGCTGACTAAGAAAACAACCCTGAATTCAAGGCCCTTGGCCTTATGTATCGTAAGCACATTGACCGCATCGGAATCTAAATCCGCCTCAACCGTAGGAGGGTCATCTCCTGCCTCGATCAAAAGATTAAGGTAATTTACAAAGATCATTACCCGGTCTTCTTTGGCAACCAGTTCAAAATCACGCACATGATTAAAAAACTTGGCCAGATTCTGGATTTTAGACTCATTCTCAAGGCTTTGCTTGCCGGTTAGCCTCTTTAAATATCCCGAATCGGAAAGAAAGGCATATAAAAGCCTGCCGGTTGTTTCTCTGCGGCTGATATTAAGGTACCTGTTAATATCGCTTAAAAGCCCGGCGATCTTTTCTCTTGACTCCGGGCTGACTGCCTCAAGCTCCGCGATAGAACCTATCTCCGCAAAAACAGAATACAAAGATTTGTTCCTGCGCCGGGCGTAATGGCTGCAAAGGGAAAGATCGCTAAGTTTTATAGGGTAGATTTCGCAGCCCGCCAGATAATACAGGCTTAAAGAATCTGAAGGGTTTGCAATCACGCGCAGGAAATTTATGCACAATCTCACCTCTTCCCTGGCATAAAGGCCCTGGTTACCGCTAAACTGCCAGGGGATATTCTGCATATTCAACGCCTGCAAAAAACTTTCCGCATCGGAATTGGAACGTACTAATATTGCGAAATCCCTGTACCTGAAGCCTTCGCTTGCCGCCTTATCCTTTATTATCTTTGCCACATTATCAGCTTCAGTAGAGAGGGTATCAAAATGCAGGTGCTGCGGCAGCTTGCCTTCTTTAGCCACTCCCGATAAACGTTTATTGATATTAGCCTTTACCTCAAAACGCTCCGGATTATTGTTCTGGATGAGCCTGTAAGCCGAATCCAATATCGGCTGGGTTGAACGGTAATTCTGAATAAGGCTTATCTTTTCGGCCCTGGGAAATTCCCTGTCAAAATTAAGAATATTGCTATAGGCAGCGCCTCTCCATCGGTAAATACACTGGTCATCATCGGCGACCACGGTAATATTCTTGTACCGCGCTGCCAGAATCTTTATAATCTGAAATTGCGCAAAATTTGTATCCTGGAACTCATCCACCAATATGTATTTAAACTGCCCCTGGTATCTTTTTAATACTGCCGGGTGTTTACGCAAAAGCTCAAGGGCCATATAAAACTGGTTTCCGAAATCAAGCAGGCTTTCCCTGGCCAATAATTCCTGGTATTTAATATAAGCCAGGGAAACTTCCATCTGCAGCTGCGCCTCCTCCTGGATAGCCGCATCATCCTTGTCCTTTTTAGCCTTAACAGCAAATTCTTGAGCGTATCTGAAATATTCTTCCGGAGAGATATCCTCATCCTTGGCGCGGCTGAAAAAAGAAATCATTGCTTCAATAAAACGAGTAGGCTCGGCCAGGGGGCGGAAATAGCTCAGGTTGAATTCAAAGAGGTGCTCACGGAAAAAAACCGCTGATTCCGCCTGCGTTAAAACCTTAAAATCGGGGTTAAGCCCGGCTATAAGCGCATTCTCCCGGAGAAGCTTGTCGCCAAAGGCATGAAAGGTAGATATCCAAATATCGGTATACCCGTAGGGGAGCAATATATCCACGCGCTCCTGCATCTCCCTGGCTGCCTTATCCGTAAAGGTAAGCGCCAATATCTCATCGGTCTTGGCTAATCCTTCAGCAATAAGCCAAGAAATTCTGCGGCTGATAACGCGGGTTTTACCGGTACCGGCACCGGCAATAATCAATAACGGCCCCTCCCTATGGGTTACCGCCTTCAGCTGCTCTTCATTCAAGCTATCTAATATTTTGTCATTCATCTTTCTATATTCTATCTTGACAATATCCTAAATTCAAGTATACTTATTTAATTAATAATTAAGGAGTAAATAAATGCTTAAAAAATGTGCTATATGTAAAAAAGGGGAACTCAAAGGAAAAACCGTTACCCGTAAGGGGCAGTATAAGGCAAAAGGCGGCACCGGCTCTAAGATCAGCCGCTGGACTATGCGCAAGTTCTTCCCTAACCTGCAAAAGATGCGTATTATTATCGACGGCCACCCAAGAAAAGTCTACGTATGCGCCAAATGCATCAAAAAAGGCAATATTAAAAAAGCCTAAGGCGCCCTACCTGAAGAATATATCCTTTGCCTCTAAAATAACCGAGGCCTCATTCAGCCAGTTATCCATACGCGCAGTATAGACCATATCAAAGACTTTCGCTTCTTTAAGGCTGTTCTTTAATGCCCCCATGCCAAAACCAATCACCTCTCTGGTATAATGGCCATCGGTAACGTAAAACTTTAATGTCTCCCGCGCTAAATCCCTGGGCTCGCCCTTTAACCTTAGCTGCCGCGTAAAAAATAAAGGCTCCCTGTTTCCCACTCCAAAAGGGGCAAGCTCCTTAAGCTCCCCTACTGCCTTTTCCTCTAAATCCGAAAGGCCCAACTCCATATCAATATCCAAACTCGGCAAAAGGTCTTCTAGCGATAATTGCTTATGGGCCAGTTTATTTATGCTGTCCCTGAAATCATCTATGCTCTCACGGGTAATAGTAATCCCTGCCGCATGGGCATGACCGCCGAATCCGTCCAGAAACCGGCTGCATTCACCGAGAGCATTAAAAAGATGAAAGTTTTTTATAGAACGCGCCGAACCCTTGCACATCTTCTCACTTAAAGAGATAACTATCGCCGGACGGTAAAACCGGTCTGCCAACTTCGAGGCAACAATGCCTAAAACGCCCTGATGCCAATCTTCTTTAGCTACCACTATAACCTTATGCTCTTTAAAATTCACGTCCTTATTAATAATTGCCTCAGCCTCCTCCATTATCCTGCATTCTAAACGCTGACGCGTACGGTTATGCCGCTCTAGAAGTTCAGCTAACTCCTGCGCCTTTTTATCGTCGCTGCTAACCAGAAGGCTTAAAGAATCCTGGGCAGAGCCAATGCGGCCGGAGGCATTCAGGCGGGGGGCAAGAATAAAACTGATTAAAGCGGGATTAAACTTATTGCCGCGGATTCCGGCTTTATTTATGAGGGCCTTAAGTCCGGGCCTTCTGGCCTTAGAGATAACCTTGAGGCCTTCTTTGACAATTATGCGGTTTTCTCCGGTTAAAGGCACTACATCAGCCACAGTCCCTATAGCAACTAAATCAAGTTCATCAACCAGGCTAGAACCCAAAAGGGCCTGGCATAATTTAAAGGCAACCCCTACCCCGGCTAAATCACGGTATTTATACGGGCTTGCGTTGACCTTAGGATTAATTATACCTACCGCGCAAGGCAGGTCATGGCCAAAGGGCTGATGGTGGTCAGTTATAATAGTATCGATATTATTCTTCTTTAGCTCATGGATCTGGCGCATATTGCTTATTCCGCAATCTACGGTAATTAATAACCCTATCCCCTTTGCCCTGGCAATAGACAGTATGTCTTTGCTTAAACCATACCCCTCCTTAATCCGGTGCGGCATATAATATTCTGTGAATATGCCCAGTTTCTTTAAACTCTCCTGCAGGAGTGCCACGCTGGTTATTCCGTCGGCATCATAGTCGCCGAAGACCATAACCTTTTCCCTGTTTTTTGCCGCCTCTCTGATCCGCTCAACCGATTTCTTCATATCGGGAAATGAAAAAGGGTCGTGCATCTGCCTGAAGCCTGCATTAAGGAATTCATCGGCCTGGGAAACAGAGGAAATGCCTCGGTTGATCAGGACCTGAGAGGTAATCCCCGAGATCTTTAACTCTTTGCTTATTTTCTCCTGGAGGGATGGATTAAGGAGCGGGAAATTGAGTATCTTATGGGCATGCATAGACTACATTTTATCAGGCTTAGAGATACCCAGTAAATCCAAACCCGTAGCGATAACTATCCTTACTCCTTCAATAAGGGCAAGCCTGGCCTTAGAGAGAGCTTCATCATCGGTTAAAACCCGGTGTAAATCGTAGAATTTGTGGAAGGCCTCGGCAACTTCCTGCAGATAAACAGTCAGCATATAAGGATCCTGGGTATTTAAACAAACGTTCAATATATAAGGGAACTTAAGCAGTTTCTTAATTAAAAATACTTCTTCAGATTCTTTAAGCAATGCAAGGCTGGCATTCTTATCCAATTTTACCGTACCGTTACGCAAAATACTGCAGATACGGGCATAAGCATACTGCACGTAATAGACCGGATTTTCCGCGGTCTCTTTCTTGGCGACATCTAAATCAAAATCAAGATGGCTTGAGATGCGCCGCGACATAAAAAAGAACCTGGAGGCATCCCTGCCTACTTCATTCAGAACCTCTCTTAAGGTTATATATTCTCCCCTTCGGGTTGACATTTGGACAGGTTTTCCTTCCCTGAAAATAGTAGCCAGCTGGACTATCAGGATAGAGAGGGAATCCGCATCCCTGCCAAAGGCCTCTACGGATGCCTTAAGCCTGGCGATATAGCCGTGGTGATCCGGCCCCCAAAGGTTTATCAGCCACTTAAAACCCCGCTTATACTTATCGTCATGATATGCGATATCCGGAGCAAGATAGGTATAAGAGCCGTCGCTTTTTATAACCACCCTGTCTTTATCGTCCCCGAAAGACGTAGACTTAAACCATAGAGCCCCTTCTTTATCGTATAAGAAATCCTTTTTCTTTAATAAACCAAAGGCCTTCTCAATCTTTCCGCTTTTAGCCAATTCTTTCTGTGAGTACCAATGATCAAAGTTTACTCCAAAATCCGCCAGATCTTTCTTAATCAGGCCTAGAATATACTCTGCCGCAAAATCGCCCAGGGCAGAATCATCTACCCCTTGAGCCATAGCTTCTCTGGCTATATCATAGATATATTCACCCTGATAATAATTCTCGGGGAATTCTATTGCCTTATTGGATAATTCTTTTATTCTTAAAGACACTGATTTGCCCAATGTATCGATCTGGTTGCCTTCATCATTTAAATAATATTCCTTTTTAACCTCAAAACCCAGGAAAACAAGAATTTTTGCTAACGCATCCCCCACTGCCGCCTGCCTGGCATGAGCAACCGAAAGAGAGCCCGTGGGGTTTGCGCTTACAAACTCTATCAATACCGGCTTGCCCTCCCCTATATCGGTACGTAAGGCCTCAACATTCCTGCTCAATATATCCTTTAACTCTTCATGCAGGTACCTGTCGCTAAGGTAGAAATTGATGAAACCGGCGCCTTCGATCTTCACCTCTTTAATATAATCCTTTAGGCTGGATTTCTTAAGGTGGCCCCTGATATCCTCCAGGACATTAAGGGCTATTCTCCCCGCAGCCGTCTTTAAGGGCTTGCTTAAACGCATAGCGATATTAGTAGAGAAATCTCCGAATTTAATATCCTGCGGAGAATCTAAACGCAAATCACCGCATAAAAGAGGATCAATCCTTAAATTAACCAAAGATAATTTGATTAATTTGGTTATTTCTTCCTGAATGTTTTCTTTCATGGAGGGGCTATGTTGCTCTTACTTTCTTTGCATCGGACCAGAGTCGCTCAAGACCATAAAATTCCCGCACTGGTTTATAGAATATATGGATGATGACCGAACTGAAATCAAGGACTACCCAACCTGACTCATCATTTTGGGCTAAGGAGGAGAGCGGTTTTATATTATCCTTGCTTAAATCCTGGGCAATTGCCCGGGCAATTGCGTTTACCTGCCTCATGGAAGCAGCGCTTGCAATCACAAAATAATCGCAAAAAGCGGCAACCTTACGGATATCCAAGATTACCACCTTCTGCGCCTTCTTGGACTTAGCAATTAAAGCAATACGCTGCGCTAACTTCTTTATCTCTATTTTAACTATACCCCTTGTTTAAAATACCTATTTACCTAATATTTTGTACATACCGGTGCCGCAAGTAGAGCATTTGCCCTTCATCGCCTGGCGGCCGTTCTTCATGGTAACCTTCTGCTCGTCCTTCATCTCTTTTTTAGCCTTGCATTTAACGCAATAACCTGTTTCTGCCATTTTTCCTCCTTATTTTTTTGAACTATACTTGTTTTATTATACAACTTTAAAATAAAAGGTCAATTTTTATTTATGAAGACGGGAACCATTCTCCTCCTCTATCTCTCCGACTATCTCTTCAATCAAATCCTCAAGAGTTAAAAGGCCCAGGGTCTTTTTATTTTTATCTACCACTATAGCCATCTGGACCTTATCTGCCTGGAACCTGCGCAACAGTTCATTCACCCGTATATCCTCCAGAACATAATAAGGGCTATGTATGAGGTCCTGCAGAAGGAATAACCCCTTATCCCTTAAAATATAGAGCAAGTCGCGGGCATAGATTACCCCCACAATATTATCGATAGTGCCGCTATATACCGGGAGCCTCGCATGCCCCTTTTCCACAAACATGCTTAACAGCTCTTCGGAGTTAGTATTTATATTTACCGCCACAATCTCATCCCTGAGGATCATGCAGTCGCTTACCTTAGTATCCCCGAATTCAAAGATACGATGGAGCATCTTCCTTTCCTCGTCGCTTACAACCCCCTCTTCCTTACCCACCTCGATCATAAGCTTTAACTCTTCTTCGGTTATCAGGGGAGAACGCTTTAGCGGGTCTATCCCAAAGAGCCTAAGCAGGGCATTACTGGCCCATATAAATAATTTAGTAAAGGGCCCCAGCAGTTTTACAAAACCCTCCATTATGGGCGCCACAAACAGGGATACTTTTTCGGTGTGTTTTGTAGCAAAAATCTTGGGGGTAATTTCGCAAAATATAAGCACAAAAAAAGCTGTAATGAAAGTTGCGATTAAAGTTCCCCAGTTAAACCCGAATACAGGGATGCATAAGGCAGTTATTATCGCCGACATGGCGATATTGACAAAATTGTTGCCTATCAAGATAGCTGCGATAAACTTATCCATCTTCCCCGTTAGCCTCTGGATGCTCCGGGCTTTTTTAATACCCTTGGCGACCATATGGCGCAGCCTAATCCTGCTTAAAGCGATAATTGATGTTTCCGACGCCGCGAAAAGAAACGAAACTATCGCCAGGATTATAAATAATACTAAGACTGCTATGACATTGCCCATATTTAACTTAAATTAAGACGCTTATAAATCTTGTCTTCTGCTCCCTTAAGCGGGCCGATTAAACTCAAACTAAGATTATCCTCCTTAAAAAGAAACCTGGCACACTTAAAGATATCTTCTTTGCTTATCCGGTTAACCTCGTTAATTATCTCCTCTAAAGAATAAATCTTCTCTAAGGTAGCGGTGGTCTCTCCTATCCAGAGCATATGCTCCATGGTATCTTCCAACCCCAGCCTTAACTGCCCTATATAAAACTCCTTTGCCCGGTTAAATTCGCCGTCTTTAACTAAGGATTCCCCAGCCTTAACAAGCTCCTTTAAAATCAAAGATATGGCATCGGGCACCTTACGGTTATCAATCCCGGCATGCACCAGGAAAGCCCCGGTATCATAAAAACGCTTTACCACTGTCCCGATTTCATAGGCAAGGCCGCGCTTCTCCCTGACTTCATTAAAGAGCCGGCTGGACATATTAGCCCCAAGGATAACATGCAGCAAACCCACAGCATGCCTTAGGGGATGGCCGCGCCTGAATCCCTTGAAACCCAATGCCATGTGCGTTTGCTCGGTCTCTTTATGAAAAAACCTTACCCTTGCCTTACCCTGCCTATCCCTTGCCTTGATAAACATATTTTCTCCTGCCCTGGGCAAAGCTGAGAATATTTTATTTACGCCTTTATTTAATTCATCTTCATCAATATTGCCGGCTGCGCTGATAATCATATTTGATGCGTTATAATAATTATTTTTAAAGGAGAGCAGCCCCTTCCTGTCTACCTTCAGGAGAGAATCAACCCTGCCTATGATTGGCGCGCCTAAAGGCTGGTTAGGCCATAAAAGCTCGTCTAATAATTCATATACGTAGCTTTGGGGCAGGTCTCTGTACATTTTAAGCTCTTCAAGGATTACGGTTCTTTCTTTTTTAATCTCAACCCTCGAAAGCTCAGGCCTTATTACCATATCCGAGAGGATATTAAGCGCCTTCTCTAAATAAATACTGGGCATTTTAACCAAATAACAGGTTAACTCTTCTGAAGTAAAACCGTTAAGAGAACCGCCTACGCCCTCAATAGACTCCTTGATCTTACGGCAAGAATAATTCCTGGAGCCCTTAAAAAGAAGGTGTTCCAGAAAATGCGCCATTCCTTTATTTTGGCTGTTTTCATACCTGCCGCCTACCTTAATGAAAATACCCAAAGAAAACGACTCCCTCTGCGGCATCCGGAAGGACACAACCCTTAACCCGTTAGCCAATATGTTCTTACGGTAACCTATTTTCATTTTATATCCAATCCCTTGACAAAGCCGGTAATCTTCCCAACCAAATGCCGGCTTTTGATATTTTCTTTAATTTTGGTTACGATTGCGCTGCCGATGATAACACCGTCGGAGAAAGAGGCGAATTCTTTCGCCTGAAGGCGGTTAGATATTCCAAATCCGACACAAACAGGAAGCGCGGTATATTTCCTTATCCGGGAAATATTAGCCTCTGCATCCTTAGGCAAACTCCTGCGCATGCCGGTAACCCCGGTTAAGGAAACATAATAAATAAAGCCCTTCGCAAACTTCAGGATAAATTTCATCCTTCGCAAGGAAGTAGTGGGAGAAATAAAGCATATATTATACAATCCCGCCCGGTTAGCCTTTAAAATAAACTCTTTACCCTCGTCCACCGGAAGATCCGGTATAATCATACCGTCCACCCCTGCAGCCAAAGAATCTCTAATAAATTTATCCTGCCCGAAAGAAAATATAGGATTATAATAAGTCATAAGCGTTATCGGGGCCAAAACTTTATTCCTCACCTTCTTTACTAAATTAAGTATATCCAAAAGGCGGGTATTATTCTTTAATGCCTGGCATGAAGCATACTGAATAACCGGCCCATCAGCCATAGGGTCGGTAAATGGGACCCCTAATTCTATAATATCAACGCCTGCCCCTGCTAATCGAAGGATTAATTCTTCAGTAACTTTTAAGTTGGGATAACCGGCAGTGATAAAAACAATAAAGGCCTTCTGTTTTCTGCCCCTTAATTCCTTAAATTTAAGGTCTATCCGGTTCAATATGACTTTCCTTTCCCGGATAACCCGGTAATAATCCCCAAATCCTTGTCCCCCCTGCCGGACAAACAAACAACGATAATGCGGCCTTTCTTAACCTTGCCCCTCATTCTATTCAGGTATGCAATAGCGTGCGCAGATTCAAGGGCCGGTATTATGCCTTCCAGCCTGGAAAGCAATCTGAAGCCATCCAGCGCCTCTTTGTCAGAGACGGCAAAATACCTGGCACGCCCTATTTTCTTATAATAGGCATGTTCAGGGCCGACTCCGGGGTAATCAAGCCCCGCAGAGATTGAATGCGTATTGCATACCTGCCCTGAATTATTCTGTAAAAGGGCGGATTTTGCGCCATGCAATACCCCGATACTCCCCTTTACCAAACTGGCGGCATGCTCGCCTAAAGACATCCCCCTGCCGCCTGCCTCAACGCCAATAAACTTAACCTTTTTATCATAAAAGAAAGGGTGGAATAAACCTAAGGCATTGCTCCCGCCGCCGACACAAGCGACTAAATAATCCGGGAGCCTTCTTTCTTTTTTCCTTAGCTCTTCCTTGGTCTCTTTTCCTATCACAGATTGAAAGTTCCTGACTAGCATAGGATAAGGAGAAGGCCCGGCAACTGTCCCGATAATATAATGCGTATCACGGACATTTGTTACCCAATCGCGCAAGGCCTCGGTCATGGCATCCTTTAGGGTCTTTGAACCTGACCTAACCGGAATAACCTTAGCGCCCAAAAGCCTCATCCTGAAAACATTAGGCTCCTGCCGCTTCATATCTTCCTCGCCCATATAGATATCGCAGCTCAACCCAAATAGCGCAGCTACTGTGGCAGTGGCCACGCCATGCTGTCCTGCTCCGGTCTCAGCGATAACGCGCGGCTTCTTCATCCTTAAGGCTAGAAGGCCCTGGCCCAAAGTATTATTTATCTTATGTGCGCCGGTATGAAGAAGGTCCTCCCGTTTTAAATACACCTTCCCAATGCCTAAATACCTGCTTAGGCCTTTAGCCAAATACAAAGGGGTAGGCCTTCCGGCATATTCCTTCAGGTAATAATTAAACTCGGCGATAAACTTTCTATCCTTTATTGCCTTACTGTACTCATTCTCCAATTCATCCAGGGCAAAAGTAAGCGTTTCCGGGACAAACCTGCCCCCAAAATCCAGGAAATGGCCGCTTTTATCAGGAAATCTTTTTTTTATCAGTTTTATGCTCATTTTAATTTGGCAATAAAATTCCTTATTTTCTTATGGTCTTTCTTTCCCGGGGAAGATTCAACCCCGCTTGAAAGGTCAACCCAATCAGGATGGATTATCCTTAAGGCATACCTTACATTCCGGGAATTCAAGCCTCCGGATAAAAAAACCGGGCGTTTTATTTTATCCAATTTATTAAATAAATTCCAGTCAAACTTTTCCCCCGTTCCTCCTGCCCTGCCGCCAACAAAGGTGTCAAAAAGATAGGCGTATGTCTTATATTCTGCGATACTTCTCAAGTCTGCATTTTTTCCAACCCTAAAAGCCTTAACAACCTTATAACCTTTGAATTTAAGGCAAAATCCAGGGCTTTCTTCTCCGTGAAATTGCAGAATATTAAGCCCGCACAGGCGCGCGATCCTCTTAACCTGAGTTTCCCTGGCATTTACAAAGACACCCGCCCTTAATATTTTCTTCGGCAGGATACGGGAAATATTTGCGGCCTTTGCCGGATTTATATAGCGCGGGCTTTTCTTAAAGAACACAAAACCCAAGGCATCCGCTTTATAAAAAAGCGCGGCCAAGGCATCTTCCAGGTTAGTGATACCGCAAACTTTTACCTTAGGCCTTACCATCCCATTACCTCTTCAACTTTAGCCCTAATATTACCCGACCCTATAAAGGCCGTGCCGATTAAAACGGCGCTTACGCCCAATATCTTTAAGAATAATACATCCTGGCTGCTTTTAATCCCGCTTTCCACAACTACTGTTTTATCCTTAGGGATTAAAGGAAAAAGCCTCTCTACGGTTTTCGGATCAACCTCCAGCGTATTGAGGTTACGGTTATTTATGCCGATAAGCGCTATCCCCTTCAGCTTCAAGACCTTCTTCAGTTCTTTCTCCTCATGCACCTCTACTAACGCGTCCATGCCTAATTCAGAAGCGAGAGCAGAAAATTCAACTAATTCATCCTGGGTAAGAAGCTTGGCTATCAAAAGTACAGCATCCGCGCCGTAGAGCCTGGATTCGAAGATTTGATACCGGTCTAGAATAAAATCCTTCCTCAATACCGGCGCCTGGATTACCTCCTTAACTTCATTGATATAAGATATATTCCCTAAAAAATAATCCTCCTCCGTAAGGACCGAAACCGCCGCAACATTTGCCTCTTGATAAATCTTTGCGATCTCAATATGGTTAAACTCTTCACGGATAACCCCCAGGGAAGGAGAGGCCTTCTTAATTTCTGCGATAAGGGATATCTGGCGCGGCTTATTTATCGCCTCAGCAAACTTTCGGGCAGGCCCTACACGGCACAATCTGGATTTTAGTTCTTCCTCGGAAACTTGCTGTTTAGCCAAAATGATTTTTTCTTTTTTCCTGGCTATAATATCTTTTAGAATACCTGTTTTCTTCACCCTATGAATACTCCTTTAACATTTTAAATTTCTTTAGGGCTGCGCCGCTATCAAGTGATGATACCGCCAGCTCTACGCCTTCCTCTATTGAACCGGCCTTATCTGCGGCATATATGGCGCAAGCTGAATTTAATACCACGATATCCCTCTTAGGCCCCCTTACCCCGCTTAAGATATCCAAGGCAATAGAGGCATTCTTACGCACATCCCCGCCTAAAAGATCTTCCGCAAGAACCCTGCTGAAACCGAAATCTTCCGGGGAGATCTCATAATCTTTAAATTGGCCGTCAATTGCCTCCGAAATAAAAGTCTTATCAACGGTGGTAACTTCATCCAGCCCATCCATTCCGTGCACTACCAAAACATGCTTAGTCCCCAGGTTATGCAAAACACGCGATAAAATTTTAGTCCACTCCATGCTATAAACCCCGATTAACTGGTTAGTCGCCCGAGCGGGGTTAATTAAAGGCCCCAAGATATTAAATATTGTCTTGCGGGCTATTTTCTTGCGCGCAGGCATTACATGGCTCATTGCCGGATGTAAGTTAGGGGCGAATAAGAAAGCGACCCCGACATCTTCCAGGCATTTCTTTATCTTATCCCTGCCCATATTAATATCTACGCCTAAGGCCTCCAGAATATCAGCGCTTCCGCACCTGCTGGAGACAGAACGGTTACCATGCTTAGCTACGCAAACACCCGCACCGCTAGCCACAAAAGCGGTAACAGTAGAAATGTTAAAGGTGCCCTTATTATCTCCCCCGGTACCGCAGGTATCTAATATGTTCGGCCGGTCAACAATAATGGGGTTAATATATTTAAGCATTGACTCTACCGCCGAAGTAAGCTCTTCTATTGTTTCCCCTTTGTCGTTTAAAAAGGTAAGAAATTCAATTATATCCGCGGTATTGGTCGCACCGCTTAAGATATCCGACATAACGCCTTGCATCTGTTCGGAATTTAAGTCTTTTCTTTGCGCAAGGATCTGTATCGCTTCTTTAATCAGCATATTCTAAGGAAGTTCTTTAAAATATCCATACCCGAGGGGGTAAGGATAGACTCAGGATGAAATTGCACCCCAAAAACAGGATAATCTTTATGCCTTAACCCCATAATCTCTTTTTCTTTTGTTGAAGCTATGACCTCAAGGCAAGAAGGAAGGCTCTTGTTTTCTACAATCAGCGAATGATAACGGGTAGCCTCAAAAGGGTCGGGTATATTACGGAAAATGCCTTTACTGTTATGATAAACAAGGGAGGTTTTACCGTGCATAAGATTCTTTGCCTTGATGATCCTGCCTCCGTATACATACCCTATTGCCTGATGCCCGAGGCAAACGCCCAATATCGGCAGTTTACCGGAGAATTCCTTGATCACCATGCAAGATACCCCGGCCTCCTCAGGCCGTCCCGGTCCAGGAGAAATAATTATCTTCTCTGGATTAAGCCTTATTATCCCCGGGATAGTTATCTTATCATTACGAAAGACCTTAACGCTTTTTCCCAGAGAACCTAAATACTGGACTAGGTTATAAGTAAAAGAGTCGTAATTATCAATCATCAAAATCATTCTTTTTCCCTGCGCACCCTGGCGCCCAAACCTTTTAATTTTTCTTCGATTTTTTCATAGCCCCGCTCAAGATGATATATTCTGGATATTGAAGTCTTTCCAAAAGCCGCCAGGCCTGCCAAAGCAAGCGAGGCTGAAGCACGTAAATCCGAGGCCATAACGCAAGAACCCGATAACCTCGCCACTCCTTCCACTATGGCATGCGGGCCTTCACGCTGTATATGCGCGCCCATACGGTTTAGCTCAGAAATATGCATAAACCTATCCGGATAAATTTTCTCAGTTATGATCGTAATGCCCGGGGTAACGCTCATCAGGCTCATCATCTGCGCCTGCATATCCGTAGGAAAGCCCGGATAAGGAAGCGTTGTGATATTCACGGCGCTTAACGGCTTCTTATAACGCACATGCAGCGAATTCTCACTCTTAATTATACTGGCACCGGCCTCTTCAAGTTTATCTATTAAGGCGCCTAAGTGCCTTAATATAACATTTTTAATAAAAATATCCCCCTTAGTGATCAGGGCGGCCAGAATCATTGTTCCCGCCTCAATCCTATCCGGTATAATTGTATGGGTTGCCCCGTGCAGACATTTAACCCCTTCTATTTCTATGGTAGGGGTGCCCTGCCCCTTAATCTTAGCCCCCATCTTATTCAAAAAATCTGCCAAATCTACTACTTCAGGCTCGCATGCTGCAGCTTCAATAACCGTCTTACCGCCGGCTAAAACAGCGGCCATCATAACATTATCAGTAGCCAATACCGAAGAACCGTAAACCCCTCCCAAATAAATATGGGCGCCTTTAAGTTTTTTGGCTTTAGCAGATATGTATCCTGATTCTATATCCACATCCGCGCCTAAAGCTTTTATCCCCTTTAAATGCAAATCCACAGGCCTTACCCCGATAATACATCCTCCCGGGAGAGATACCTTAGCCTTGCCTAGCTTTCCCAAGAGCGGCCCTAGAACGCAGAAAGAAGCGCGCATGGTAGAAACAAGCTTATAATCCGCGATATAATTTATCTTCTTTAAAGAAGAAATCGCTAATGCCCCTTTATCAAATTCAACGCCCTTGCCTAAGGAACGCAATATCCTTATCATGGTATTGGTATCGCGCAGATCCGGAACCCCCTTAATTATACAGGCATCCTCAGTAAGCAATGTTGCGGCCATAATCGGCAGCACTGAATTCTTTGCCCCGGAGACAGTAACCTCGCCCCTTAGCTTAACCTGGCCTTCGATAATCAATTTATCCATTTATCCTTAACCTCTCCTTGCTACAATTACCCTGTCAATATTATTAAGGTCTTTAATTGCCTCAATTGCCTTAAAGGAATTAGAACTGCGCAGGATATCCTCAACGCCATCGCGCTGGTTAAACCCTATCTCCATAATTAAAATCCCCTCATCTGTTAAATAATCCGATGAACCCTTGATTATCCTTCTATAAAAACCCAATCCGTCCATTCCTCCGTCTAAGGCGCCTCTTGGTTCATGCCTGACCTCAGGCTGCAGCCTCTCTATCTGGGCGCTTTGCACATAAGGAGGGTTGCTTATACATATCGAATACCTGCGGGTATTCGCTGCCAGAGAATCAAATAAATCGCTTGCCATAAAACACACCCTGTTTGACACCCCGTTTAATCTTGCATTATCCAAAGCTACTCTTAAGGCTTCAATAGAAATATCTGTGGCGGTTATCTTCAAATCAGGCAAAAACTTCGCCAGGCTGATTGCGACGCATCCGGAACCTGTCCCTAATTCCAATATCCGCCCCTTGAAAGATGCCACAGATCTTGCATATTTTATTGCGGTATCAACCAAAATCTCAGTCTCAAAGCGCGGGATAAGAACATGCCTGTTAACCTTGAATTCCAAACCCATAAATTCCGTACTGCCAAGAATATACTGAAGAGGCTCCCCGCTTAACCTTCTTTTTAATACGAATGAGATGAAAGAGGACTGGGTTAAAGTCAAAGGCCTGTCTTTATCCAGATACAGGCTCTCTCTTTTGCAATCCAAAGCATGCGTAAATAATAATTCCGGCTCAGTCATTATTATCCTTTTGAAATATCCGCTGCTGCCTTAATAAGCGCATCGGATAAAATATCAAATTCACCCTCTAATACAGCCTCCAGGGCGTGGGTAGTAAAATTTATGCGGTGATCGGTAATGCGCCTATCCGGAAAATTATAAGTACGTATTTTTTCGCTGCGATCCCCCGAACCGATCTGCGACTTTCTCTCTAGGGATAATTTCTTTGACTCTGCTTCTTTCTTCGCATCTAATAGTTTAGCCCGTAATACGCGCATCGCCTTAAGTTTATTCTTAAGCTGGGAACGCTCGTCCTGACAGGCAACAACTACGCCCGTAGGCATATGCGTGATCCTTACCGCAGAATCAGTTTTTTGCATATGCTGGCCTCCGGGCCCGCTGGAACGATATGTATCTATTCTTAAGTCGCTAGGGTCGATAATTAGATCCACATCTTCAGGCTCCACCAGCACAGCTACAGTGGCAGTAGAGGTATGTATCCTTCCCTGGGATTCAGTAGCCGGGACTCTCTGGACCCGATGAACCCCGCTTTCAAATTTAAGCCTCCTGTAAACATCTTTGCCTTTTACGCTAAAAGAAACCTCCTTAATCCCTCCCGATTCATTAGAGGCAAGGGACATAGTCTCAACCGACCATCCTTTACCAGCCGCATATTTGGAATACATCCGGTAAAGGTCCGCCGCAAAAAGTCCCGCCTCATCGCCTCCGCTACCCTGGCGAATCTCCAGAATGATATCGCGGTCAGCTTCTTTATCCTCTTCGACAAAAAGGGCTTTTAATTTCCCCTCCATATCAACCTCTCTGGCTTTTAGCTCCTGCAGTTCTTTCCTGGCCAGATCGACAAAGTCCTGTTCGTGTTTTTCCTTAAGCACAGCCTCTAATTCAGCGGCCTCTTTTAAAATCCTTTTATACTCCCGGAATAAAACTACATGCTCTTTAATCTGAGAAAGCTCTTTAGCCAGTTTATTGGAGGCCTCACGGTCCGAGAGGACCTCAAAAGAGGCTAAAAGCTCTTCCAGCTCTTTATAGCGGGTTTCAAACTTTTCTAATTTCTTAAGCATTATTTCTTGCCGTACTTCTTCAGAAACTTGTCCACGCGCCCGGCAGAATCTACAAATTTCTGCTTACCCGTGAAAAAGGGATGACACTTAGAACAAATCTCAACCCTTATGCTAGGCTTAGTAGAGCGGGTATGTATTGTCTCTCCGCATGCGCATACAATAGTTGCGTCTTTATAATTAGGATGTATCTTATCTTTCATTTTTACCTCCTTTTTATGTCCGGCTGTGTTTTATTGATTCATGCTATTCAAAAACTCCTCGTTATTCTTAGTCTTGCTTAGCTTGCCGATCAAAAGCTCCATTGCCTCAACATTACTTAACTCATTAAGAACCTTTCTTAGGATCCAGGTTTTTTGCAGGACATCAGGCTTAACCAAAAGCTCCTCATGCCTGGTATTGGAACGCTTGATATCTATGGCCGGGTAGATCCTGCGTTGGAATAAATTCCTGTCCAGCTGCGTCTCCATATTTCCCGTGCCCTTAAATTCCTCAAAAATAACCTCATCCATACGACTGCCGGTATCCACAAGGGCCGTAGCAATAATCGTAAGGCTTCCGCCTTCTTCAACCGCGCGTGCCGCGCCAAAGAACCTTTTGGGTTTCTGCAGCGCGTTAGAATCGACTCCCCCGGAGAGAACCTTTCCGCTGTGCGGAACAACTGAATTATAGGCCCTGGCTAAACGGGTAATACTATCTAATAATACTACCACATCGCGCTTATGTTCAACAAGCCTTTTAGCCTTCTCCAATACGATCTCGGCTACCTGCACATGCCTCTCTGGCGGCTCATCAAACGTAGAAGATATAACCTCTCCCTTAACGTGCCTTTGCATATCCGTAACCTCTTCCGGGCGTTCATCAATCAAGAGGACAATCAATATCACATCGGGATTATTTGTAGTTATGGCATTAGCGATCTTCTGCAATAGTACGGTCTTGCCGCTATAAGGCTGGGCAACAATTAAGCCGCGCTGGCCGCGCCCGATAGGGGCAAGCAAGTTCATAACCCTCATGGAGACTTCATCGGGCTTTGTCTCAAGCCCGAAAGGGTCATGCGGATAAACAGGAGTGAGATTATCAAAAAGAACCTTCTCCTTTACTTCTTCGGGATTCTCAAAATTAACCGCTTCCACCTTAAGGAGCGCAAAATATTTCTCTCCTTCTTTAGGGGGGCGAATCTGGCCGGATACGGTATCCCCGGTCCTTAAATCAAATTTTCTTATCTGGGAAGGAGAAATATAAATATCATCCGGACAGGGCAGATAATTATAATTCGGGCTTCTTAGGAAACCAAACCCCTCGGGTAGAATCTCCAGCACCCCCTCCCCGAACATGAGCCCCTCTTTCTCCGCTTGGGCCTGCAGTATCTTAAAGATTAAATCCTGCTTCCTTAAGCCGCTTGTACCGTTAGCATTCAATTCCTTAGCCAGCTTATTAAGCTCGCTTATCTTCATATCTTTTAAATTCTTAATCTCTAGCTTCTCCACAACTTCCTCCTTGGATTTTGCCTATTATTCTCTTTACCTGCCTTCTGGTCTCCTTCATCGTGCCGCTGTTATCTATAATAAAATCCGCTAAACGCATCTTCTTGCGTAAGGGAATCTGGGATTTCACCCGGCCTTCAATCTCCGCCTTCTTTAAAGAAGTTTTCTTAACCGCCCTCCTGATTAACTCATCATTATCAATGATAACCACAATCAGGCTGTCGACCAATTTCTTCAGGCCCGCCTCAATCAAAAGCGGAGCATCTAAAACTATTATGCCGCTCTTTAGCTTTTCTATCCTTGCCTTTATTTCACCGATTACCTTAGGATGAACAATACTGTCAAGTTTATTAATAAGCCTGGGGTTGGCAAATACCAGCTTACCCAATTTACGCCGGTCAATCTCACGCCCTGCCTTAAGAATACCGCTGCCAAAATAATTGACTATAGATTTATAAGTCCCGGTTTTCGGGGAAAGATACCTGCGCGCTATCTTATCGGCATCAACAATAGTCGAGCCATAAGCCTTAAAGATGCGCGATACGGTACTTTTACCGCTGCCGAATATACCGGTTACCCCGACAATAATTTTCTTACCTAAGCCTTGCTTTCTCATAAAGTTTCAAATACTCTTCCGTAGATGCCTTCCAGGAAAAATCGCGCTTCATTGCCTGCAATACCAAACCACGCCATTTCTTTTTGTTTGAAAAAGCTTTAACTGAAATTTTTATTGCCTTAATTAAATCGCTACTGCCGTAAGAATCAAAAATAAACCCGTTTGAATCCTCCACGGTATCGGCTAGGCCTCCGGTCTTAAAGACAACCGGGATAGTTCCATACCTTAAAGCGATCAATTGGCCAAGCCCGCAGGGTTCATACCTGGAGGGCATAAGAAAAATATCGGCCCCGGCATAAATTTTATGGGCCAGGGGATCATCGAAATTAGAATTAAAAGAAAGAATATCAGGATGCCTCTTTGCTGCTTCCCGAAACATCCGGGTATATTTAACATCCCCCATCCCCAAAACAGCTATTTGAACCTTCAGCGCGCATATCTCTTCCATCGCCTCGGAAATAATATCAAAACCTTTCTGCTGGGCTAGCCTTGAGACAATGCCTAACAACGGCACGTCTTCGCGCGCCGGAAGGTTACACAGCCCCTGTAAATCACTCTTATTTACAGCCTTATCTTCAATATTCATAATAGAGAAATTGGCAGCAATAAACTTATCATTCTTGGGATCCCAAATATCATAATCTAATCCATTCAATATCCCGGATAAAGAGCTACGGCGCTTATTTAGAATGCCCTCCAGCCCAAAGCCGAATTCCTTAGTCCTTATCTCCCGGGAATAAGTAGGGCTGACTGTATTGATAAGATCGGAAAAGACTATGCCCCCTTTCAGAATATTTATATTGCCGTAGAATTCCAGCCCCTCGGCATCAAAAAGATTCCAGTCAAGCCCCAGTTTTAAGAATCCTTCTTTCGGAAAAATACCCTGGTAGCCTACATTATGCAAGGTCAAAACCGTACGCGCATCTTTATAAAATTTATCATCTGAATAGAGGGCCTTTAAATAAACCGGAATAAGGCAGGCCTGCCAATCATGAACATGGATAATATCAGGCTGGAATTTTATCTCTTTAAATAAATAAAGCGCCCGGCGGCAGTAATACGCAAAACGCTCCAGGTTATCCCTGTAGTCTCCCTGGCTATCCTGATATAAGCCCTGCCGGAAGAAATACTGCTTGTTCTCGATAAAATAAACCTTTAGCTTTCCCGCGACCGTACAATATGAAATATCAGGGCTTATCCTGTGAATGCCGAACTTCTGCCTGTCGACATCCTTATAATAGGGCATTACAACGATAACCTCCTGGCCCTCCTCTGTCAAAGCCAGTGATAACGCCCCGACAACATCTGCCAACCCTCCGGTCTTGGCAAAAGGAACTACCTCGGAAGCGCATATTGCTATCTTCATGCCTCCCCCCTGCCCGGCGGATACGCAGACATCTCCAGCCAATTATGCCCCTGCTTTATATCAACTATCACCGGCACCTCAAGCTTTAAAACCTTTTCCATCTTATCCTTTACCAACCCGGCTAAAGAAGAAAGTTCCCCTAAGGGCAGGTCAAATATTAATTCATCGTGAATCTGCAAAACCATCTTTGAGCCTAAGGACCTTTTGTTTATTTCCTTCTGCACATTAATCATCGCTAATTTGATCAGATCCGAGGCGGAGCCCTGGATGGGAGTATTGACCGCTTGCCGCTGGGCAAATTGGCGTACGGCCATATTTTTACTGCTGATTTCAGGTATATACCTTTTCCTCCCCAGTATTGTGGAAACAAATCCTTTCTCCTGCGCATCCCTTATCATCTCTTCGATATATTCTTTAACCCCAGGGTAACGCAAAAAGTAGGCATCGATAAAGGCCTGTGCCTCATCAAAAGAAATATTTAAATCGCGGCTTAACCCGAAAGAGGTAAGGCCATAAACAATGCCGAAATTAACCCGCTTAGCGCTGTCGCGCATCGTTTCGGTAACATCTTTTTCCTCTACCCCATAGATAAGCCCGGCGGTAGCCTTATGTATATCCCTATTAGATTTAAAGGCCGCAATAAGGTTCTTATCCCTGGACAAATGTGCCAATACCCTAAGCTCTATCTGCGAATAATCGCAGGACATAAGCAAATTCTTCCTGCTTGAAGCAATTATGCCTTTCCTGATCCTGCTGCCGATTTCAGTCCTAATGGGGATATTCTGCAGGTTAGGATTACTGGAGCTAAGCCTGCCCGTCTCTGTGGCGCACTGATTAAAAGAAGTATGCAGCCTCCCCGTCTTACTATCAACTAAAGAAGGCAAGGCGTCAATATATGTTGTTTTTAATTTACTCAACTGACGGTACTCCAATAATAGCCCGGGAAGTTTATGCTTCTGCGCCAATTTATGCAGGACCTCCTCATCCGTAGAGGGCCCGGTCTTGGTCCTTTTAACTACTGGAAGCTTAAGGGTATCAAAAAGAACCACCCTTAACTGCTTAGGAGAATTAATATTAAATTCCAAACCGCTTAATTCGTAAATATCACGGCTCAATCCTTTGAGCCGATCTTCCAAATCCCCGGAAAGAGAGGCTAATAGCCTCAAATCAAGCTTAACCCCGCAAAGCTCCATTTCCGCTAAAACATTAGCCAGCGGCATCTCGGTATCATTAAATAAATTAAGAAGCCCTTTACCTGAAAGCTCTTTCTCCAGTAAAGGCTTAAGCCTCTTGACCAAATCAAGGGTATCCGCTGCGCAAAGATCTTTAGCTAATGAAATGCCATCCAGGTATTCCAGAGAAATATCTCCCAGGCCATAACCCGGGCGGGAGGGATTTAATAAATAAGCGGCGATCATAGTATCAAAATATAGCCCCTCCATTAGGATTCCCCTTCTTCCTAAGATCACCTTGGCCTTCTTTAAGTCATGCCCGATCTTCCTGACCCTGCCATCAGACAAAACCTTCTTGAAATTATCGCCGATCTCGTTAATACACGCAACCTCATCCTCAAGGTAAAAAAATACCTTTCCGCAATCTTCAACTGATATCAATAACTGGTCTACCCGCCCAAAGGCCTTAGCTAAATCACTATCCTGGCGCTCTCTTATCTTAGCAAAGACAGAGGCTTCTTTCTTAGGGCCCAGCCCCGCCAATAACTTTTTAAATTCAAGCCGTTTAAAAATCCTTGCCAAAACAGTTAAGTCAGGGGCGCCTACCTTCAACTCTTCCAAATTAAATTCTATTTCAGGCCGGCTGGATAAAACCACCAGTTCCTTATTCAGCTTGGCCCTCTCCTTATTAGCCTTAACTGCATCCCTTATGCCCTGGCTGCTTATTTTATCTATATTACCTATCAAGCCCTCCAGTGATTTAAACTCCTTGATCAGCCTTAACGCTGTCTTCTCGCCGATTCCGGGTATACCGGGGATATTGTCGGCGCTGTCTCCGGTAAGGCTTAAAATGTCTGCAATTTGGTTAGGTTTAACGCCGAATTTCTCTTCCACCACTTCTTCATTATAAACCAGGCCGTCATCCTTATAGGGGTTAAAAACTTCAATGCCCTTGCCTACCAATTGCAGCATATCCTTATCTGAGCTTACTATGGTAACGGAAATTCCTAAAGATGCGGATTTATTGGCAAGGGTTGCGATAATATCATCGGCCTCATAGCCTTTTTTTTCCACAACCCTAAGCCCGTAACCGGATAATATCTCTTTAATTAAAGGAATCTGGGAAGAAAGCTCATCAGGCATAGGCGGACGCTGCAGCTTATAATCGGAAAACTTGCGGGATCTAAAGGTATCCCGCGAGACATCAAAACACGCCGCAAGATAAGAGGGGTTACCTTCCTTAAGGACCTTGTTTAGAATATTGACAAAACCGTATGCTGCCCCGGTAGGCTGGCCGAAAGAAGTAGTCAGCCCTCTAACCGCATAAAATGCCCTATAGCAAAAAGCCATAGCATCTAAAAGGTATAATTTTTTACCGCTCATTAATATAAGATTTGAAAATCAATTTTGGTAGGTAAGCTTCCTTAAGTGGCTTCTATCGCGTAAGCGCCCTATGCTGAGTCCTCTCGATAAATTCCTTTATATCCTTATTGTCAGGATCTAAATAATAGGCATCTAATGCCTGTTTTACGGCAACAGTATAATCATCTTTGGCATAGCTATTTTTAGCTTTATCAAAATGCTTGCGCGCAAGCATTTTATCATCGTGCCTCATGATATACTTCTCATTTGCGATATCCTTCATCATCTTTACCACGTCCTGCTCTTTTGAGTCCTGTAAAGGGCGCGGGGAAAGGCTCAAGCGGATATCTGAGAAACGCTGCTTCGCCTTCTGAGCCCATGGGTCCTGAAGATCGCCCAATTCCGCCCTTTTCTTCCAGCAATAAGCAGCCTTATTTAATTCTCTCTTTTCTTCATAAAGAAGGGCAAGATTAGTATAAGTACTTAAATAATAAGGGTCGGTTTTAATAGCTTTTAGATAGCTCTCTTGCGCCCTATCGGTCATACCCTTAGCCTCATAAATAACGCCTAAATCATTATATGCCACAGCGTAAGAGGGATCTAGCTCTATCGCCTTTTGATAAAACTTCATCGCAGAATCAAAATCGCCCATATCCTGGGCCCTAATCCCATACTGGCGGTATACCCGTGCTTGTGCCTCTAGAACATTAAGCTCTACCGGTTTATTAAAAGAGGCTGGTTCCTGCGCAAAAACAGGAATAGTCAAAAGGCTAAAAAGCAGAACTAATTTTAAGGTTATTTTTTTCAAGTGTCCCTTGAAGATTACGGTTGGCATTTATTATTGTTTATTATTATATAGCATAAGCGTTGGACGTCAAGAGAAAAAATCAAATTAATGGCCCCATGGAAAGGGAGGGATGTTTAACCTTTGAGAGGAAAATTTCAAGTTCACCGAGGCTTACAGCATCATCCTCATCGGCAATCTTTTCAAACAGGCCAAATTCTCCTGTATCAAAGGCTGCCTGCTTAATCCCTTCACCTAAAAGCTTTTTTAATTCTTTTGGCATCCAAACTAAGCGCTTAAGTCCGCCTTCCGCTGAAATAAACTTCCTGCTTAAAATATAAAGCTTGCTTATGCCTAAAAGGCCCGGAACCTGAGCGCCTGTCCTTAACAAAATAGACAGGTCAGAAAAACCCATGCCGCAGGGAGTCATGCCAGAATAATCGCGGTTAACTGCCATTACCCCTTTTACCTCGGGCACCACCGCAAGAATACACTCAAAATACCCTCCGGAAGTCTGCGGAGAGTCCACGATTGAATAAATACTTACCTTTTCTATTGTTTTATTAGACCTATCCCTTACAAATTTATTTATACTCTCCCATTGCCCCAGCCTTAAATCTAAGGGCTCGCCCTTTAATATGGGCTGGTTAGGCCCTGTCGGGACAATCTCATAAGAGGCCTTAGCATCCAGCCAAGAATAGGCCCCGCATAAACCCGGTCTCTGGGGAGTAAGGATACAAACATGGTTAGGGGCAATTGACTGGCAGATCAGGCAAGAATAATAGGTATCCACGCCTTCATCGGTTAGCTGTAACATGCGTTTATCGCGAAGAGAGAAAACCTCCCTCGCGCCGCTTAATAACCTCTCGACATCCTTCTTATCGGTATACAATCTAACTTCTACCTTATCAATGATTGCGCTATACTCCCGATGAAACATAACATGCAATATAACGCCCAGATCCTTAAGCCTGAAACCCTTTGAGAAGGCATCGCAACTTACCCTGATTAAACTGTTATCCCTTTGGCCCTCATGCATTATCCCGCAAGCACAATTGATAAAACGATCAATCTGGCGTTCCAGCATCGGCTCGAAATCCCTTTGCATCTTGCGTCCGTAAACATTTACTACTACGGCTAAAGGCAGAAACCTGCTTCCCCTCTCAAGGTTCTCCAAATCCGGCCCGAAAACTTCAATCCTGCCGTCTTCCACTTCAGCCTCTTCTTTGGAAACTAAGAGCTCGAAAGACAAATTTGCCTTCCCGCCGAATTCAACTTGAAGATCCTCACGCCTTACCTTCTCTCCCCCAAAGGCCGCGGCGTAAGATAAAGGCATCTTTATATTTACAATCTCAGCCTTAATCCCCCGGGCAAGCATACACCGGGAAGGAAGCTTTTTATAATCCCTTTCTACTACTAAGGCCTCAAAAAAGGGAGTATCTATTTTGCCCAATTGAGGCAGGCTTAAATCAGTTATAAGAGGCATACCAAATACCATAGCCCCCAACCCATAAGCTATAACACCTTCATCAGCCTGCCCTAACAAAAGACAAAAGGCCAAAATGCGCTTGCGGATATAATCTATTATCTGCTGGCACTGCCCTGCCCGGCAATTACCGTAAACTAATGGAAGGCGGGCTATAAAATTCACCGCATATATTGCAGACAGGTAATCACTTCCCAAGGCGATAATACCATTATCTAATCCCAGTTCCAAACCCCTGCCCTTAAGCTGGCCTTCCATAGTATTGCCGTTAATATTTCCGGCCAGCAGGCTCACGATCCCCCTGGACTTAAATTCTCTAATAAGGCTCGCGGCAGAATCAGCGTCTCTTGCCGGGCCTAAAATTACTGCGATTGCCGATACCCGCCCGTCAATAAGCTTAAGGCCTAAAGAACGCAGCATACTATCAGGCATAAAACCGCTGCCTTGCAGCGGATGCCCATTATTAAATACTGCCAAGGCAGCCAGCACTTCCTTGCACGCTAAAGCAGAGAGGCCTTTATTCAATATACCTTCCGCAAAAGGCAGAAAATCTTTTTTTTCAGCTTCATCCAAAATAAGAATTAAATCGGATAAAGTCTTTACTTTTACATTTAAAAGGGCATTAATCAGGGGAAGGTAATAACTTGTTGCGGGGAAAAAGACCTTAGCCTCTTTTCCATAAAGAGACAATGCCTTATCTAAAGTTTTGCGGGCCAGATTTGATAACGCGGCTCTTCCTTTTTCACTTAACTGCGCTAATGTTTCCGGCATCCTCTTGGCCTAATCTATTAGTTATATTATCCGCCAGCATTAAACTTACGGCTAAGCTATCCCTGCCCACAACACTGCCGCAGGCAAAAATATTATCGTAATTAGTAGCCATAAGCCCATTCACCGCGATATAATCCTCTTTAATTTGTATATCCGTATTCTTCAAAAAATCAATATTTGCCTTGTAATTATCCATAAATAAGACCGCGGATACTCCCAACACCTTCCCGCTTGCAAGCTTAACTGCCTGGACTTCCCCCTCGCCGATAACCTCTGCCAAGGTATCATTAATAACCTCTGACTTTGGGGGTAGATCCGCAAGGTTGAAAGCAGCAGAACTTAATATTTTTGTCTCAACCCCGTATTTCTCCGAGACCACCTCTGCTATTTTTAAAGCAAAACTGCTACTGCCCACTATACAAACCGGAAAAGCTATATAACGCTTAAGAAATTCTTTGGCATCATCCAGGGTATAAAGGCGATAGGCCCCTTCCTTTCTGGCGCCCGGGATATCCAAAATAGTCGGGCTTCTGCCGGAGGCAATTATCAGGATATCATAATTGATATTTCCCTTATCCTTAAAATAAAGCAGACGCCTCTGTATGTTAATGCTTGCAACCTTCTTATTCTTAAGGAAATTTATACCCTGCCTTGAATAATCATCCTCATTGCATAAGAACACGTCCTTCTCGCTTATTGTCCCGCTGATAAAATCAGCCAATCTCAGGTGATCATAAGCTAAATAGCCTTCTTCGCTGATCAAGGTTATCTTGCAGCCTTTATTTCTTTCTCTTATTTTAAAGGCAACATTATGCCCGAAGGCGGAAGCCCCTATAATAACAATATGATTCATCATAATCCTGAAGCATCTAAAACCTCTGGGACGAGCTTGCCCCAGCCAATTGGCATAATATGGACCCCATCACACATAGGCTTTAATTCCTTTATAATCCCTGATGCAATTTTAACAGACTGCCTAACCTTATCTTTTGCCTCCCCCATCTCCTTAATCAGTCCTTCGGGGACATTTACCCCAGCCACATTTTGATTCATATATTCAGCCATACCTGCAGATTTAAGCAAAACAATCCCGGCCATAATCTTAGTTTTAAGATACTTGGTTTTCTTAAGGAAATCCTCAAAAACCTTTATATCATATACCGCCTGGGTCTGAAAAAACTGCGCGCCGGCGGCTATTTTCTTTTCCATTTTTATAATCTGGGGCTCTAGGGGATCTGCCCCGGGGTTAACTACCGCCCCCAGGCAAAAATTTGGCGGTTTACCGCTTAGCCTGTTTCCTTTTATATCAAACCCCTGGCCTAGCCTCCTGGCTGCCTGTAAAAGTTGGACGGAATCCAGGTCAAAAACGGGCTTTGCCTCAGGATGATCCCCTGCAGTGGTATGGTCTCCGGTTAAGATTAAAACATTCTCAATGCCTAAAACAGAGGCGGACAAAAGGTCTGATTGCAGCGCCAACCGGTTCCTATCCCTGCAGGTTAACTGATAGATAGGTTCAAACCCGCGGTGTTTTAAGATACTGGAAACCGCCAGAGAACCAAGGCGCATAACCGAGTTTTGCAAGTCCGTCACATTAACCGCATCCACGCGGTTGCGGATAAGCTCAGATTCTTCCAAAAGGCCGTTGATCTCAACCCCCTTAGGAGGCCCGACCTCAGATGTCAACATGAACTTGCCGGATGCTAATTTTTCTTTAAAATTCATCTTTAATTTATTAACTCCATCAACCCTGCTGCAGCTTGGCTGCCTCAACTAAATTACGCATTAACATAGCAACAGTCAAAGGCCCAACGCCTCCGGGAACCGGAGTAATGAACGCAGCCTTTTTTTCTGCAGCGGAAAATTCTACATCCCCGGCAATCTTGCCATTTACCCGGTTAATCCCAACATCGATGACCACCGCGCCTTCTTTAATCCACTCCCCTTTTATCAGGCTTGCCCTGCCTACGGCAACAACTAATACTTCCGCTCTGCGGACATGCTCCTCTAATTTACCGGCCTGGCTAGTGCCTATATGGCATACCGTAACCGTAGCAAGCTTATCCAGCAATAAAAACGCTAACGGCTTGCCTACTATTGCGCTATGCCCGACTATCACCGCCTCCTTGCCGCATAAGTTAATCCCGCTGGCCGATATCAACTCCATTACCGCATAGGCAGTACAGGGAATAAATTTAGCCCTGCCGGTAATAATCCTTGCAATATTAACAGGGTGTACCCCCTCAATATCCTTTTCAGGGTCCATAGAAAAGCCCACCGCTTTATAGTCTATCTTCTCGGGAAGCGGATTTTGGATAATAATTCCGTTGACGGACTTATCGTTGTTTAGCTTCCGGACAAAACCTATGATATCCTCCTGCGAAGAGGAAGAAGAAAGCTTATGTATCCGGTATTCTATCCCCAGTTCTTCCGCGGCTTTAGCCTGAGACTTGACATAGCTGGCTGCTCCCGCATTATCGCCTACCATTAAGCTGGCAAGAGAAGGCCTTACCTTCAAAGACAAGACCTTCAGCCTGATATCTTCCTTTATCTTTTCTGCAATTAGCCTACCTTCTAATAATATCGCCAACTCTTTCCTCCAGCTGCATCCTTATTTTATTTATTTGCCGGTTATTGCGGGATAGTTCTTTCCTAACCCCTGCGCAGAACTTCTTATCGCCTAGGCTTTTTAAGTTAATCTTGACATTAAAAGATGCGGAAACAAAAGCGGATTCAAAGAAAACTGCGGCTACCGCGATATCGGTTACTAAATTAATATTCCCCTCCTTCAGCAGGGGGGGGCATAATCTTATACCCTCCAGGCAAAGCCGGGAGACCATAAAGGGGACATTAATGGCATCCCTTATATTATTGGACTTATAGGCAATAGCGTCTAAATCAACGAGCCGCAAGAACTCTTTTCTTAAAAACTCGGATTTATTAATAACCTCCCTGAGCCTTTTCTCGTATATCTCGTATTTTGGCTTTCCCAAAGTAAAATTAACCACCATACTCACCAAGGCAGCTGCCATAGCGGCGCAAAACGCAGCCGAAGATCCGCCTCCCGGAACGGAAAGCTTAGCCGCTAATTCATCAAGGTAATCATTAAGCGTAATATCCTTATACATTTTCCTAATAATTAAAATTACCCCCTAAATCAAAGGCGTTTCTAATCAAATCTAATTTTACCCCGCAAGAAGAGCAATCCAGGGCAACCACGTCAAACCTAGCCCTTCTGTTTAAAAAACCCTTTTCCTTAAGAAAGCTTATTGCCGCTTTAGCTATCTGCCTCTGCTTTCTCGCCGTCACAGATTCTTTAGCCATGCCAAACCTGTTGCTTTTGCGGGTTTTCACTTCTATGAAACAAATAACATCCCCATCTTCTGCTATAATATCAACCTCGCCTAATTTATTCTTGTAATTACGGGATATAATTTTATACCCGTTCTTCATCAAGAAGCAGGCGGCTGCCTCTTCACCTCTTGACCCTAAGCTCACCTCTGCCTTAGGCACAAATAAAACTCTTTCTGTGTATAACACAAGGGCCGATCTTCCTTAAAATATCCCTGTGTTCCTTAGTAGGATAACCCTTATGCCTCTTAAATCCATAAGCCGGGTAGATCTTATCAAACCTAAACATCATTCTATCACGAATAACCTTAGCCAGGATAGAGGCAGCGGCAATGCTCTTAGATTTATTATCCCCCTTAATAATAGACTGGCAAGGAAAACCGAGGCTTAAATCCATATTGCCGTCTACGATAATAAAAATCTCATCATGGTTTATGTTTCCTAATTTGTTTACCAGGGAGATTACTGCCTGCTGCATGGATAGACGGGTAGCTTCTAAAATATTAATCCGGTCAATTATTTTCTCGTTTACAATACCGACGCCGCTTACCGAATTACTGTTAATTTCTAAAAAAGCCTTTTCCCGCGCCAGAGGGGCGAGTTTTTTGGAATCATCTATAAGATTATTGAATCTTTTTCTGCTTAATAATACCGCGGCCGAAACTACCGGCCCGGCTAAAGGGCCTCTCCCGGCCTCATCTACCCCGATAACAAATTTATACCCAAGTCGGTTATATTTATCTTCATAATAAAGCATTTAGCTTAAGCCAGCCCTTATTTAGCCTCTGCGCTGGCTATTTTAGTGGCACGTTTCCCAAATTTATTCCTCAGGTAATAAAGCTTAGCGCGCTTAACCTTGCCTAAACGTACAACTTCAATTTTCTCTATAACCGGTGAGTTTAACGGGAAAACACGCTCAATCCCCTCTCCGTATGATACCTTTCTTATGGTAAAATGCTCCCTTATCCCTGAACCCTCCTTTGAAATAACTACTCCCTCAAAAGGATGGAGCCGGAACTTATCCGGGCCCTCTGGGATCCTGGTAAAAACTTTAACTGTATCACCTACGCCAAAAACGGGATGATCTTTTTTGGTAAATTGCGCTTCAACTAATTTAATCTTATTCATTACTTCCTCCTTAACTTGGATTTCAATAAATCCGGCCTGCGTTCTTTTGTCCTATTAGCTGACTCCTTCTTCCTCCAGGCCTCTATCTTATTATGATCTCCGGATAAAAGCACCTTCGGGACATCCATATTACGGAATTCAGCGGGACGGGTATAATGCGGATGTTCTAATAGATTACCCTCAAAAGACTCAA
>JBAZGD010000005.1:15264-51828 GCA_041653055.1 Candidatus Omnitrophota bacterium | reverse complement strand
TTCAAACTTACTATATTTACAATGCAAATGCAGTCCACCTGACTTAATATCTACGAAAAGGAATAATGCTGCGGCAGGTTTACCAATCCAGCTCTGGCTGGATTAAATTCTATATGCTTCCCACATTGAGCAAGATAAGCCGCATCATCAATTATCTTGCTTTTGAATCTATCTTGCCAGAGGTGGCCAGTATACTGATACCGCTTTTTATAATAATATAGATACTTTCCGTTGACCCCTTTGCATAACCGGTATTAATCTCGGCCCTCTTGACATAACAGACGCAAAGAGAAGGCAAATCTAACTAAAATATTTTTGTGTTATTGTAAATTTTTGGTAATGCGATATTTGCGTGAAGAAGAACCGTCTCTATTTTATGCTGGTGAGGAGGCCGCCGGTCATAAATTGCAAAAGTATCGGCCCGCCGATAACAATACCAATAACCGGCATAATAAAAAAGATAAGCGGAAGGAGGATCTTGATCGGAGCCTGCAAGGCTATTCTCTCTCCCCGATGAAACCTTTGGGCGCGGGCATCTTCGGATAGGATAGTAAAGGCCTCGGCCACAGGAGTGCCCATTCTTTCGGCCTGGATAATAGTCTGGACAAAAGAGCTAATCTCAGGAATCTCCAGCCTGCGCGACATATCCTTTAAAGCCTGGATCCTGGGCTTGCCCCATTTTATCTCTTCCAGGACAAAAGCCAGATCCTCCATTAAAGGGTTAGCGGGAATCTTTTCAATAACCCACTTTACGGCGCTGGTAAAATCCAGCCCTGCCTCAATACACAGACCAAGGAGGTCAACGGTCTCAGGGAGCACCCTTACTATATCCTTTTTACGCCTGGTAATCCTGCATTTCAGGTAAAGATCAGGGACAAAATAACTTAAACCCAAGACAATCAGCAAAAAAACGGGATCGAATCTGCGGGTAAAAACCACAAGAAGGGCACAACCGGCAACCATAACTAATATCTTGATATTTAAAAATGCCTGAGAAGTAAGATTAACGCGGGCCGCGTCAAGCTTCATCTTGATCTTAAACCCTAAGCCCGATTTTTCAAGAAAATTCCTTGTAAAAGGGATTATCGCTGCTAACTTATCGGCCTGGAATAAGTTACGCTTATTGCCCTCATTTTGCCCTCCATACCTGACAGCTATATTGATCGCCTGCTGGCGCGACATAGCGATACTTAAGCCGATCAATAAAAAAGCCGCCAGAATTACTATAAAGATTAGTATTTCCATGGTTACAAAGTAATAGTGCTGAACTTACGTATAAGGATCATCCCGACAACCTGCAGGACAACGGCTATTGCCAAAAGCATCCGGCCAAGGTCATTCTGAAACATAACATCAAAATGGCCCTTATTTACTGAAACCACCCAAATCACAAAGAGTATCGGCAAAAAAGACATAATCGCCCCCTGCATTCTCCCCTGCAGGGTCAAGGTCTTTATATTCTCTTTAAGTTTGCGGTTATCCCTTATGGTAGTACTTAAACGGCTTAAGACCTTGGTCAAATCACCGCCGGTTTCTCTCGCCACTAATATTGAATTAACTATCAGGCCCAATTCCTCGATGTCCATTCTTTTCTTTAAATTATCGAGGCTCTCCTCAAAGGCAACTCCCATTTTATTCTCCCGCACTACCAGGCCAAGCTCCTGGCTCACCGGAGGAGGCATCTCCTCTACCACAACCTCAATCGCCTGAAGCAGGCTTAACCCTCCCTTTAAAGAACTGGAAATAAGGTTTATCGCGTCAAGGAGCTGGTCGCCAAACTGCGCTTTCCGCTTGGCGACGCGCATCTTTATCATAAAATTCGGGATAGCTATCCCTACAGCAAATCCTAAACCGGAGAAAATGATATTCTGAAAAATAAAATACCCCGCTGCTCCCAGGATGAAAGGCAGGATAAAATAAAGACGGGTCAGGCCCTTGGGGTTCTTATCGTAGAACATCTTGTCCATCTCCCGATTCACAACCCGTTCCTGCCTATCCTGCCAGACCTTCATCTTATCCAGAAAATAAGGAAGCAAGCTATAGGCGATGAGAATAACCGAGGACAATATAAGGAAAACGATTACAAGAAACATAAAAATAGTATATCAGGGAATTTTTACCCTTGCAAGGGTAAAAATGCAAAAAGGAAAAAGGCTTAAGGGGCAGGCTGCGGAGTATACTGCTCTCCTGCGCCTAAAACATCCGCGGCCTGCCTGTATCTTCCCTGCAGGCTGCGTTTATAATAAGCCCCTATAGCGATAAATACGGCGATGACCGTAATTACCACTACGGCATACTCCAATATAGCCTGTGCGCGGTTCTTAATTATTTTTGGGCGCATAATAAGTAACCAAAATGCTTGTCTTCTTGGAAAAAAGCTGGGTTCCTTCGCCTGTGGGGCCGGAACTAATTAACCCTTTAGAACCAGGCTTGCTTTGAAATATCCTTATCATACATCTCTCCCCGCCTTTGCGGTTAAAACTCAAAGCAGCCTTACTCATTACCGCTTTTTCTTGAGCTAGGGCCGCATAAGTACCGTCTTTATTCTTAGGCGGCTGGCAACTTGGACAATCTATCTGGATCTCTTCGCTGGTTACCGGAGTTTCGCTTGCAAGAATCCATCCGTAATTTAACATACCGCTTTTATAAAAAAAGGCTACATCTTTTATCTCTTTTTCTATTTCATAAGAAGCAGAGAGGCCTGTCGGTAAATCCCACAGGAATACCTGTTTACTCCCCGGATAAACCGGCATAAAGCTTAACTTATCCGGATTGTCTTTGCCGGAAGAAAGAACATCCTCTTTGCTTGGGAGCCGGCTGAAATTAACGGTAAACCTGGTTTTATCCGCCCTGTTTTTAGAAGGCATAACAACCACCATAGACAAATAATTGTCTTTTATATAGAACCCCTGCTTTTGCTCCGACCATCCGGCCTTAGGCATCTCTTTCTTAAAGAAAGAACGCAGCCTGTCCGCGGAGAACGAGGTCTCGTAATTATAAATAAATGACTGGGAAGGCCCGATGTCGGCGCTTCTCTGGGAGACCATCCGGGCATCAGGCGGCAAAGGTACGCCGGAGGCATTAGCAAAGACAAGGGAAACAAGTAGCACAGAAAAGAAAACACCCATTACCGGGCCCCTAAAAAATTTTAAACACATTCTTCCTCCTTAATAATATTTTAATTTGCGCTGACCATTTCGGGGTCATAACTATTATCAAAACTCCCTACGTCCCCGCCGCTGAATTTTGAAGTACTGCAACTGACGATATCCTGATAAGAAGTAGGGACTATGCCCGCGCTTGTCCCGGGATGCCTCTGGGTCACGCAACAATCAACATTCCATCCGGGCAAGACCACTTCAGTGATCTTAACTATCAACAGGTCGCTTGCGTCATCGCAGGAGACGCTGGATTGCTTCCCGTCAGGCCCCCATTTATCGTATGCTTCGTCATTCTCGTCTTTAACAAAATAAACAGACAATGCTCCCCCTACTGCCACAAGGGCGCTGAGGACTCCCGTGACTACAGCGTGATTTAACTGCCCCAAAGAAAAAGCCTGGTAAGCAAACCTGCACATCATCACCATTACCCCGCAGCAATAAGCAGAACCCACTACTGAATGACAGGGAGGGCAACAGAGCGCACCTATTAAATTGCTGATAAAAGCTGTTGTGGCGAATGCCACAACTGTTCCCAAAGTAACCGAGGCGCTGTTCATCGCGTCAGAAATAATCTGGGAGCGGCTAATCAAATCTTCTAACAGGCCTGTGATCTGGGTATAGGAACCTGCCGTATGCTGTAATGTATAGGAAGAGATACCCGGTAAATCAAGCGTTGAGGAAACTGAATGAACCTGGTTAATTTTATCTTTCCAGTTGTAAATCCTATCGTTATACGGGCCATCCAAAGATACCCACGCCTGATACGCGTCTCCTTGCGCATCGTTAAGTTTTGAGGTAATGCAACTATTTGAAAAGGCGAAGTTAAACCCTACCTTATTCGATGCCAGGTATGATTCCCGCATATAATCATCAGCCGAACAATAAGCCATTAGCTGCGAGTCATGAAAAGAATCTGTTAAGGAAAGCATAAACTGGGAGGTAAGATTAAACGCGCTTGCTGCCATCCCTGCCTCAAATATGGCAGTAGCCGCGAGGCCGTCCAGAATGGCGCCTGCCAAAACCGAGTACCATATTACGCAACATCCCCCCAACCCCTTCTTAAAAGCAAGAGTAGCCGCGGCAGTCAGGGAGGCGGCAAGCAGGGCATAGCTGATAGCCTCGTTTATATAGTCATCCGCGGTAAAATAAAGCTGGCCGTAGGTATAATAATTTACGTCGTAATAGACCTGCAGTTCCTTATTCATCAGGGCCAGCGCGTTAAATGCCCCGGCCCAGGAAGAGGCAGCTGCCAAAGACCCGGCATCCGCCCCATTAGCAGAACAGGTCTTATCCAGAGAGACCCTGCCGACATTAACCGTGGTTATCGCGGCAATAAGCAGGATAACCAAAACCAGAAGGAGCAACGGGGCGATCTGCCCCTTAAGGCTACTCCTTTTCTTGAAATGCCTGTTCTGCGAATACCAGAAAAAAAACATTACCCTTCCTTTACCTTAACATATACAACTGATCATCTTCAATGGGCGATGCCTCGAAAAGCCCGCTTCCGCCGGGTTCGCCGGGAGTAGTGGACCCTGCCTGCACTCTGGTCTGATTATAACGCACCTGGCGTTTGACGATATTATCGCTTGACCACTTCCAGAAAGTAAGAAGCCCGAATATCAACACTGCTATTATAACAAATATAAGGGTAAATTCTAATGTTGCCTGCGCCTTCCTTTTCATTCCATACTCCTGGTACGCGTCAGGGTATTATCTCCGGGGTAATATTTGCCGCCTTCTCCGAGGGTATGCGTAAAAGTATAAGTACTGCCGCTTAAAGAGACAGAGGCATCTAACGTATCCTTGGCAGTAAGCGATTTGGTGGTGAGAATGCCGCCTGAGCCCTCAACCTTGGTACTAATAACGGTTGTTTCGGCTTCGTTGATGAATTTATTGGAGGAGGCCTCAATATCCCCTTCAGGAGGCGTTTCACGGTAAGGGATATCAATTGCCGCGCCTTCATTAAGCTGGTATTTTGCTACTCCATGTTCGGCGGTATTCTGGCCGTCGGACCACAAAACATTGGCGCTGCCGGAAAAAGACTGTACCTGGCCCAACTCCATGGGATTCATAACGTTAGGCATCCGCCTGAAGCCTACTTTGGTATAAGAGGCGTAGTGGTTTGCATTCCTTGCCTCTCGCAAGGCTGCGCGGAAAGACTGCTGCAGGTAAGACTGCTGGCGGTTCAATTTCTCACTGTAATTGATAAGAAAATAAAAAGCCATCAGGATTAAGGATCCCAAGACTACAAACTCAGTAGTAGCCTGCCCCCTCTTCCCTAACAGCATTACTCCTCCTTTTAAAAAGACTGGTCTTCCGTATTGGACTCAGAGGCGATAAAAACAGTCTCTTCAGTTGTATAGATCCTGCCTCCTCCTTTGTCTTGCCTTGACACCGCTACCGAATCCTGGGTCGTCCGGGAGCTTGAGGTATTGATCTCATATCCGGAATCATCCTGCTGATAAACAGATTGCTCGGAACCAACCATATTGTCGGTTAAGCCTTTTAGTTTTGACTGTATACCCCTGGTAAGATAGGCCTGCATGCCTATAAGAGCCAGGCCGACTATCCCGATGATCAAGGCGGCCTCGGTCAGGCTCTGCCCCTTCTCTCTCAAAAGTAATTTATTACTAACGCCAGGTATCATTATGAAAGGCCCCTAGCCGCTCATCGGTATCCCTTGTGATCATCACGGTTGACTCTTCCTTATTTACGCTGGCAGTATCTGTATGCCCCGGGATTAAGCCGTCTTCGCTGCCATAGGTCGTAGTAGAATCACTGGTAGAGACAATCACGGACTTCTCGTATTTTGTCTCAATATTAGCTATAGAGGTATTTCCGGGAGCATACTGCCCGGAACCTATCTGCTCGGCGGAACCGCGAATACTCCCTTGAAAACCACGGCTCATATACACAAGCATCGCTATGATCGCCGCGGCAGAAAAACTTATCAGCAAAATATACTCTAATGTAGCCTGGGCTCTCTTCATTAATCCTCTGAGGAAAAACCGCTTACCTTCTCATACCCGCTCTTGCGCTGCACGTTCCTTTCGATCTCGGTAGTAGTCCCGCCGCCGGAGACCATACTCTCGGTCTGGGTAAGTCCGGTAGTGACTGTGTATTCCGCCTCCGTATTCCCGGCTGAATACTGCTCGCCTATCTGATCCGTGGACTCCCTCAACCTGCCCTGCATGCCTCTCTTCATATAAACGCCCATGGCAATCAAGGCAGCGACTACAAATCCGATAAGGATGACATACTCAAGGGTGCTCTGCCCTCTTTTTCCTCTAAACATACCCACCTCCTCCTTGAAAATATTCTAAGGCGCCAGGATCTCCTGAGTGCCTTCTCTGGAAGTAACCTCCTCGCCTAAGATAGCCTTTTCAAACCCTCCTCCGACAGTGGTCTTAACCTTCTCTGTGGCATCCCGCTTAGAGACCATTCCGGTCGTAGTCATATACTCCGGCTCATACTGGGAAATGCCGCCTAGCATACTCTGGGCTGCCGGGTCATTATAATCCACGGCCTGCTTCATCTTCGCCTGCAGCCCGCGCTTTACGTAGATCTGCATCGCTACTGCCGCACCGATAACCAGGCCGATAACAATGGCATATTCAGCGGTACTTTGCCCTTTTCTCAATAACCTTAACATAGTCACCTCCTTAATTTTACCCGCCGGCAAGCGTTAAAACTCAACCTCGCTGACTTTATCCTGCATTTTGTTCCCCAGGGTATCATATGTCCCTGTCAATTTAGGCTTTAAAGCGGCTCCCACCGCGATTATCGCCCCAATAACAGCAGCCAGGATAATTACATACTCCAGCGTACTCTGTCCGCTCCTTCGCATCTTCATACTTCACCCCCTCTTTTATTCCAAACGGTAATAATTCAGCTCTTCCTGCGTGCTCTTTAGGCGCGCGTTCATTGAACGCATAATATAAGTGGTCATCGCTATTAATGCGGCAGCTACGATAATAATCAGCATCGTATATTCTATAACGCTCTGCCCTTTCCCGGGGCTTAAGATCCTCATCGCATTGCCTCCCTAGCGTTGCTTACATACTCCCTAAAAATAGAAGGAGCCCTTTGCGCAAGGGCTACCGATACCACAACAACTATGGCAAATAAAATAATATATTCGACAAAACTCTGCGCCCGCCCAGAATTTTTGTATACCCGTGGCTTATACATCCTGCGCCTCTCCCCTTACAGAATATTCCTTATAATAGTACACCTAAAATATAACACCGGCATAATAGCCAGTCAAGGTCATTTCCCCGCGCATAGAAAACGCTTTCTTAGCCTAAATCAAAGTAAAACCTTGTGCCATCCACCCCGGATATGGCCTTTTCGTTAAGCCTCTTAATAATATACTTTAGGTCCTTTAGGTGAGCATATTCTTCCGGCGCCTTAAAGGTAAAGCGCCGCCAGCCTTCTCCTTTTTCAACATTAGTAACCTTTAAGTCATAAAACCTCTCCTTCATCATAAGAAAATCACTATCCTCATAGCCTGAAGGCAGAAAGTGCCATTTTACATAAGAGTCCAGGGCCTTTAGGTAATTGCTCAAAAGAGCGGCCAGGTCCTTTGGCCCTTCTGCCGGTGGAAGGATTGTTTTATGAGAGAAAAATCGCTGCGAATCAGCGGTATAGGTAAAGAGCTCGATCTTGCGGTTATAATCCTCAAAGGCATCCTCAGGGCTTGGCCAGTCCTGGAGGTACTTCAAGGCCAGGCCTTCCGCGGAGATTGATTCTGGGGGCATATTAGTAAGGATAACCAATTCTATCTTTTCATCAATGCCTGGCTTTAAGGCAGCCCCCCTAAGCGTAACCTTTTCCTTGAAAGAAGGATGCGAAATCACCATATCTATATCGGCAATATAAAAATCCCTTCTTAATTCCTCCAGGCGCAGCTGCCGGAATTCCCCTATTTTATTTACCTTACGGTACTCCTTAAATTGCCAAGGCCATAGCCCGAAAATAAAAAAATGTTTCTTGGCGGCAGGTAAAGCAAAATCGCCGATTTCCTCCAGCTTGTTACCGTAAAGGACAATCCGTGAAATATTGCCATAGTTCATACCGAGGGATAAGAGGAAACGGATAAATTCAGGGCTGGGGATATCGTATCCCGGGGCATTAAAAACAATAAAGGGGCTATCTTCATAAAAATATCTGTTTAGTAATTTCTTCAGGTTGTAAAGAGGGTTTGAAAAATCATAAGGAATATGGGGGGTAGACCAGACCGAATAGAACTGCCCGTCGAGATACGCGGTAGTATTGTCGTCGAAAAGAAGTTTTGCGCAACGGGCCTCCTGAAAAGAGGCATTAATTATACTGAACCCCTCCGCCTGGATATCGATTCCGGGAAGACAATCCAGGACATTTTGCCTCTCTGAAGAAAGCATGGACGAATAAAGAAGGTTCTTAACCTTGATAATTACGGTATTGTCCTCAACATTTAAAGACCTCTGGATAGAATCGGAGATTTTGCTGCTTGCCCCGACAAGGCAATCAGCCGCATCGAGCAAAACCCAACCAGTGCTGGTTATCTCAGGCAAAAGCCCTACAGCCTTTGACTCCTTAACCCGGCGCTCTTCTTCTTCCCGGGCCAACTTCTCCCATTTTTCCCTCTCCAGCCTTAACGCCTCAACCTCTTCCTTCTTACGTGCGGCCTCTTTTTCTTCTCTATCTATCCGTTCGGCCTCCAGGCGTATATGCTCTTCCTGCTTTACCTTTTCTTCTTCAATAAGCCTTATAAGCTCTGTTTCCTTCTTAAGTCGCTCTTCTTCGATCTTATGCGAATCAGGTATTATTTCTTCCTGGGGCAGCTTGTTCTCTAACAGCATCGGCAATGCGGGCATGACAATGCGCGCCCGCCTCTTCTTCGCCCTTCTGCCAACAGGCGCACTCAATCCTGCTTCTTTAATCAAAGCGTTTATGCTGGATTTAGAGACCTTGATTTGAAACTTTTTCTCAATATGCTCTTCCAGGCCCCGGCAGCTCAAATGGGGATTAGCCTTTTTCTCCCCTATTATGAATTCCTTAACTTCATCTCTTAGTTTATAAGTTACACCCATAAATACTCCAGTTTGGACATTTCTATGTTAAATATACCCCCTCCAACTATCTGTGTCAAGCAAAAATTCGGGGACGGTTCTCCTCAATGTAACTATATGCAATACAAATAATTACAAACAGGTCAAAGTAATGAAAATGGGCAGGGAAATACCGAAAACCGGGGCTTTTTAAACTATTGATAATAAAGGGTTAACTTTAGAGAAAACCGCCTCCTAAAGAGAGGTTGTCGCCCACAACCGCGGATTCTGGAGAGACTGTACCGGCAGATAGCTCTATGACATAAGCGCTACCCAGGTATATCGGGCTTAACCGAAACGGCGCTAAACCAGAGATAATCTTAACTATTTTATGATTTTTACCGACAAAGATCACATCTATAGGAAAATTCATAAAAAAAGTATGTATGGAATTACAAGGCTTAATTATTAAAGCCTCCCCGTCCCGCAAAGACCTTCTGCCTATAAGCCCTTTAATTCTTTTAAAGGCGGTATCTGCTAAATTGGCATTTCCCGCTAAAACAATTTTCTTAGTTTCGTTTATTATTTTCATGGGAGTGAAAATATGCCCCTGGGACCTAGGGCTTCTTAAAGACTGACTCGGAGAGCGGGATACCCTTAATCTTGATCTCTTCAAAGAAAGACGGAATATATCCGGTAGGCATATGGCTGCCCAAAACCTTATTATTTTCTCCCATTCCCGTCTGTTTAAAAATAAAGATATCCTTTATATCAATATGCATATCATCCTGCATCCCGCAGATTTCGGCAATAGCCATGACCCGGCGAGTACCATCAGATAATCGGGCAGTGTGCACAATTACATCTACGGCTGAGGCGACCATCTCACGTATGGCCCTTACCGGAAGTTCGATTCCCGACATAAGAATCATCGAATCAAGCCTGGATAAAACATCCTGGGTAGAATTTGCATGTATCGTAGTCATGGATCCGTCATGCCCGGTATTCATCGCCTGAAGCATGTCTAAAGACTCCAGCCCACGGCACTCACCGACGATGATCCTGTCGGGGCGCATCCTTAAGGTATTACGGAATAAATCCCTGATAGTGATAGCCCCTTTGCCTTCGATATTCGGCGGCTTTGACTCGAGCCTGACCCAATGTTCCTGGCCAAGCTTTAACTCCGCGGCGTCTTCAATGGTAATAATTCTTTCATTGTTAGGTATCGCGGAAGAGAGAATATTTAATACCGTAGTTTTACCTGAACCGGTGCCTCCGGAAACGATCATATTCTTTCTAGCCAATACAGCTGCCCGGATAAAATCTGCCATATCCTTGGTTAAGGAGCCAAATCCGATTAACTCTTCTATTTTAAATCTTTCCTTGCGGAATTTTCTTATGGTTATATTCGGCCCGGTTAGGGCAAGGGGCGGTATGATAGCGTTTACACGCGACCCGTCGGGAAGACGGGCATCCACCATAGGCACGGATTCATCAATGCGCCTGCCGATAGGAGCAATAATACGCTCAATGATAGTCTTAACCTGATCGTTAGAAATAAACTTCTTGCTGGTGAGTTCAAGCTTGCCGTATTTCTCTACATATATCTCATCCTTGTTATTAACCATAATATCGGTTACGTCTTTATCGTCCAAGAGGTCTTCCAGCGGGCCAAGCCCTAAGGCCTCATCCACAATTTCCTTAACTAATTTCCTGCGCATCTCAACAGAACTAATAAAACTTCCGGCCTCTTCCGCCAAAAGGTTAGTCACCATTACCTCTGCCCTGCTTCTTAAGCCTTTAGTTTTATTATGGTCGCTAAAAATCTTTAGATCTAACCGTTTTATATTTAATTGTTCAATAAGGCGTGAATGTATACGGCGCTTAAGATAGACTATCTCATCGGCCTGCTCTTCTTCAACCTCGGCAGGAGATTCACTTATTCCTTCTTTCTGCCAAAACTCACCCGTCTTACCGAGAGAAAGAGCCCTGACTTTAAGCTGGTCTATATCTTTATGCTCAACAAAGAAATTGCTTTTGGCGACTAAATCACTGCTTAGCTGTTTTACCGCCACAGAGGCTTTGGAGCGGGGGTTCTCTACTACTATGGGTATTCCGCGGTTTACGGCTGAACCCACAGCCTTACCGTCTGAAGGAATCTGAGATATTATATCTACCGGGAGGCTCACCTTCACCTCCTGCCAGCTTATCCCTGAAATTGACTCTGCCCTGTTTAATACCACCTTAATCATCCCTAAAGGAAAACTTAAAGACTGAAGGGTATCCAATATCCACTTAGTCTGATATATAGATATGACATCGGGAGTAACTACCAGAAGAAAAAGGTTTGCCTGATTTAATATTGAAACGAATATTTCATTAAAGCTTTTTCCTGCGTCAACTACTATGTAGTCATAATCTTTGTCTAAAAGCGAAAAAACTTCTTTAATCTTGGCAGGATCTAAGTAGGATAACTGCTGTGGCCTTAAGACCGCCGGAAGAAAATCAATTCCGAAGTTTGTCTTTACTATAAAATCCGACTTTTTAAAAGCCTGCGGCTGTTTCTTCAACACGTTAATAGCATCAACCATAGATTTATTATGGGGGGCGGCATTGAGCATACGCGCCATATCACCCGGGACTTGCACATCGAAATCAACAAGGCAAACCCTTTTGGCTTGATCCTGCCCCAGGGAGACTGCCAAATTAGCGGCAATTAAAGTCTTACCTACTCCGCCCTTAGTGCTGAATATAACTATGGTCTTAGACATTATTAATCCAATTGATAGGCTATAGGGATATTAATCCAAAGGTCCTTTTCCTTTATAGCGGGAGGAAAGGGAGGATAAGGGCTTGTTTTTTTAGCGGCCTTTAAAGCATTATCATCTAAAATCTTATAACCTGATGAACTTTGTATCCCTGATTCCAGTATTTCGCCCTTATAAGAAAGATTCATTCTTAAAGTGACTATACCCTGAAAACCTGAACCTTTTGCCGAGGGAGGATAGTTAAGGCTTTCCAGTATGCGCGCCTGCACTAGCCGGGAATACCTTAATACCGGATCCTTCTCTTCATCTATATAATATTTATCGGCCGGGGCCGTTTCCCTGGCTTCTTTTACTTTTCCGGCATGGCTTACTACTATCCTGGGGGTAAGCGTAATAAACAACTCTACGTCTTCGCGGTTAGTGGAATCCCCTCCCTTAAGGACACGCTTATGCCTGAAAAACATCCCCAATACCGGGACATCTCCCAGCCAAGGGAACTTTTGCAACTCTTCGGTTGTCTTCTGTTTGATTAAGCCTCCGATAGCCATAGTCTGGCCGTCATCAAGAATAAGCTCACTGGTAGCAGAACGTTTTATAAATGTATACGCCAGGGCATAATCGGTCTCTACCCTCTCGCCCAATTCGCTTACCTCTACGTTAAGATTAATATGCACCCGGCCTTGTTCATTAACCTGGGGCTTTATATTCAAAACAATACCGTAATCTTTATATTCTACGCTGGCGCCCGTGGTGGCACCGGTACTTCCGGCCCCGGATGTGCCCGGAGTAATCGATCCGCTTAATACCGGAACCTGGCCTCCCACCAAAAGCTTCGCCTCTTTTCCGCTTAAACAGGCAATCCTCGGGCGTGAAAGCACGCGCGCGCTGCCTTCCTGGATTAAAGCATCCAGGGTTAACGTAAACGCGTCACGGGTTACATTCGCAACCTTAAAAAGCTTTCCCCAGCTCGTCCCCGCAGCGGCTATACCGGGAGAACCTACCTCTGTGATATCCAATGTCTGCGGCCATTTAAAACCCAGCTTGTCTTCCGCGCCTTTATTTATCTCAAAGACTTGCACGTCTATCTCTATTACATTCTCTTCTTCTTTAACCGCCATTAAATCCACAATCTTTTCTTTCAATGGCCCCAAGGCGGTAAGGATCATCTCTTTCTCCTTGTCATTCTTTATTTTCCCAAGGAGAAAAACCTTGCCCTCTTCATCCTGCGCCTGCGTATTAACCTCTGCCACTTTTAACTGCTTTAATATATTGTCGATACGCGACTTTATAAGATTTGTATTCTCATTAAAAACCTTCACCACGTAAGATTGTTCCCCGTAATTATCCCAAACAACAAGGGTCGTATTGCCTGCGGACTTTGGGCTTAAAGTAAGGTCGTTCTTGGTAACCGCGGCGATATCCGCTACAAGAGGATTGCCTATAGCCACACGGGCAGGGTTCCTCACTGAGATCACCTTTACCTCTCCCAGATAAAGCCTTAATTCTTCATCTGCGTTATCTAAGGCGGCGGCCTGCTTAAAAGGAAACGCCATAGAAAAACATAACACCAAGAGAAGGACCGAAGACAATTTTTTCATTTTTCTCCTTATTTAGACAAAGGCATCTTTTGTTTATTTAACCCGCGATAGACTTCTATATATTCGGTATCATCCACTACCTTGGCGTCTCCATCCCCCTGGTTCATCTCCGAAGCAGGCATTATATACCTAAACAGAGTCTCCCAGCTTGCCGGTTGAATCGGCCCTACCTGGGCATCTGCCGGCGAACGCAATATCAAGCTAATCTTTCCTTGCTCTTGGACAAAAGCTATCAAACTAGCCTCCTGAGGGCCTAAAGCTAAAGTTATAAGCTCCGAACGGACAGTCTCCGAGTCTTTAGCATATCTACTACTAGCAGACTTATTAACAAGCGTTCCTCCTGTATCCTGGCCTACCGCTAAAACTAATGTATTCTGGAATAAGGGCAATACTGCCAACTGGGTAACTTGCCCCCCGCTTGCATCTTGCACGGGTATGGGAACCATTGCAATAACATCGACATAGTCACCCGGCTTAATAAGGCCGCCGATAGAAGAAATGTTATCCACAGCAATTGAAATCGCCCTTTTACCTACAGGGGTAAGGCCGGCTAAATCACCGCCTCCTTTTACCTGCGTAGCGCTGAGCTTAGAAAAGGTAACCTGCTCACCCTTTGATATTGGCGCAACCGTAATCATGCCTGAAACCCTATCCAGAGAAGTAGCGGCATTAGGCTGTACAAATTTATTAGGGACAATGGCCGCCTCCAACATCGAAGGTTCAATCATCGCGCCTTTTGGAATATCCTGTTTTGCCGCTAAAACGGCAGTCTGGTTAGCCTGTATGTTTGAAAGCGCCTTCTTCGCCTGCTCCTGGGCTGCTACCCTTTGCTGCTCAATATGGCTATTGACCATTACAACCGCAGTTATAGCCAAAACTACTCCGGCAATTAATAGAATTTGCTGCTTCTGTAGTTTTATCGGCATTATTTTATCTCCCCTTCATAAATTTCAATCTTGGCTTCGCGGGAAAGTTGTCCAATCAGATCCTCTATTTTCTGTTGCTGCTTAAGAAAGATAAGGCCCCTCTTTATATCATCCCACAGCTCAGATAGGGTTTTTTGCTTCCCGCCTTTCTTAGCTTCCAACTTAATGATATAATAATAGGCATCCGGGCCTTTAAATATACTGCTAATTCTGCCTACATCTAAAGAATCGGAGAAAGCTACTTCATCAAATTGCGCAAATTTCTTGCCCTTAGGAATAAAACCTAAATCCCCCCCCTGCCTGCCAGTAGAAACCTTAGACCTATCCTTGGCTATAGTAGCAAAGTCTCCTCCCTGCAAAAGCTGGACTAAAATTTCCTTGGCATCCTGTTCGCTACTAACCGCGATTTCGCGAATCTGCCTCTCCTCAGGGTCCCTGAGCTGCTCCTTATAAGTATTGTAGTAATCTTCGATCTCTTTAGGGCTAACATCTATTTTCTCTGTCTCATCCTTAATTAACTCTAAAACCAAAAGCTGCATTTTTGCCTTATGCAGGGCATCCAATACTTCCTCGTTCCTATCCAGCCCCTTATCCAGGGCATTCTGATATAAAAGCGCGCGACGGACCATTTCGTTCTTAAGGTAATTAATCTTCTGCTCGCGGTTAGAAATCTTTAACTCCGGCCTGTCTAGCGGCACAGTTGCATTAAAAGCCTCTACCTCCTGGTTTACATCTTCAAGCGTAATAGGAATATTGTTGACCTTTGCGACAATCTTACCCTTAACCTGCGTAAAAGAATAAGGCTTTTTAACCTCTAATTTTTTAGCTGGGTTAACAGCGCCTAACTTATCGCACCCCATGAAACCAAGAAATGAAACACAAACCAGTAAAACCAGCTTTATATTTTTCAAAGCCCCTCCTTGAAAAGAAATACTATTCTTTTTTAATTTCGTTTATAATTTTAACCAGAAGATCCGCTATTTTCGCGATTAAATAGAAAAAGAAGAAAAAGAAAACATAGACGGATAAAATTATTATGCCCATCCACTGAGGGTTACCCGGTACCTTATTGAATATAATTGCCAGCCCGCTTATGCTTCCTAAAAACAAAAAAATCCAGGCAGCTATCTTAACCACCGCGCTGGATATCTTCAAGAATCCTAAATGCTCACGCATTACACCCTCCTTTTCCTTCTTATTTTTTATCACAAACACCGCCTAAATGCAAGAAAAATATTCTTTTTTACCCCCAACCGGATTTGAACCGGTGTTTACAGGCTGAGAACCTGACGTCCTAGACCAGGCTAGACGATGGGGGCAGGAAAATATTAAGTCATTTTACTATATAAGCGCATTTAGTCAATAATTTTGTTGACCCTCCGGGCAAAAAGTGTTATATAATAAAACCCATGCAGATAGGCGTAGGTTTCAGCTCGAATAACGACCACATAAAAGCAACCCAGGAAGCCTTTAATAAAGCTGCCTCTGCCATTAACCGGAGAAGGCCAGATTTAGCGCTTTTATTTAACACCATAAAGCTCAACCACCCCCTGGTCTTAAAGACTATCCGGGATTCATTAGAAGATATCCCTCTTTTAGGCCTAAGTTCCCCCTCGATAATAGTAAATCAGGGTTCATACAAAAACGGTTTGGCCATAGCGCTCTTTAGTTTTCCTGAGGATATATATTTTAACACCACCTGCGTAAAGGAAATCTCTGGGGATAATGCCTCAGCTTCAGGGGAGGAGCTCGGTGAAGACCTTTTATACGGGTGCAAAGGAATCCGCCGGAATTTAAGCATAATCTTTCTTGACGGGCAAATCCCTGAAGGAAGGAACATTATCTTCGGGATGCAAAAAAGGGTAGGAAGAAGCTTTCCTATGGTAGGCGCCTCTACCTTAGGGCCCATATATTTCAATAATTCCATACTGAACAACGCTGCCTGCGGCATACTCTTTGGAGGGAAACTAAATTTCGGCTTAGGAGTAAAACACGGCTGGCAGCCGTTAGGAAAACCCAGGAGAGTAACCCTCTCTTTAGGAAATACCGCCCTGGAAATAGACAATAAGCCCGCGGCCAGGCTTTACCAGGAATACTTTGCAATGGACAACGCAAGTTTGAGAAATGACCTAAAACATATTGCTCCATTTTATCCCCTGGGCATAGACATTTCCGGTAAAAAAGAGTACCTTTTAAGAAGCCTCTCTTCTATAGATGAATCCGGTTCCCTTGCCTTTAACGGAGATATGCCGCAGGGCAGCAGGATAAGATTAATGATCAGCTCAAAAGATTACTGCCTGGAGAGCGCTAGGCAGGCGGCTGAGCTGGCCAAAAAAGGCCTAAGAAATCAAAAGGCGAAGTTTGTTCTCGTATTTAACTCTCTTGCAAGATCCAGGCTCCTGGGCAGACAAGAGAATATAGAGATAGAGGCAATAAATAAAGTCTTCGGAGCGGATGTGCCAATACTGGGGGCATACACCCTAGCTGAACAGGCCCCGCTGAACTCCACAGATTACCTGGGAATGCCTTATTTTCACAATAATTCAATAGCTATATTAGCTATGGCGGGTTAAAAATGCTTGAAACCAATATTATTACCATTCTTATCGCAACACTAATAATTATTTATCTAGCCGCCATGCTCCTTACAAAAATGCAGAAAGCCAGACAGCTTGAACAAGAGGCGGAGGAGTTAAAAAAGTCGCTCGACAATATGGATGAGCAGGCTAAAATCATCGTGCGCACGGATATAGAACTAAACCGCATACAGGAGGAGCTGGATAAAAAGATATCCGGATTATACGCGCTGCAAAGACTGTCGCACTCAATCAGCATGACCTTGGTAGAAGACCAGATATTCCAAAGGCTAAGCCCCGAGTATATTGATGAACTTGGGTTTGAAAAAAGCCTCGTTTTCCTATGGGATAAAAAGAGCGGCGCCTTCCTCCCGAAAACCGCCCTGGGCTACATGGAAGAAGAAAAAGAACTCATCTCCTCTCACTTAAACGGCAACAAGGAAAAATTCTTAAGCCTTATAGAGGAGGATAAAACCTTATCCAGCATAACCACGCCTGATAACTTTATCGATAAAAATACCCTGCACAGCATTTTTAAAGCAAACTACTTTATTATGGCGCCGATATTACCTAAACAAAGCGAATGCGGTTTCATCTTTATCGGTACGGGAAAAACCGAAACCCTCATTACCGAGGGGGATGAAGAATTAATTAAAATATTAGCCACCCAGCTCGGCCAGGCCCTGGAGAATGCCCGGCTATTTGAGAAAACATGGAACTCCCAACAGGAATTGGAAGAAAAGGTTGGCGCGAGGACGCAGGAATTAACTGCTGCGCTTGAGGAAGTCAAAAAGATGAATAAACGCAAAACAGATTTTGTATCCAGCGTTTCGCATGAGCTGCGCACCCCTTTAACTTCTATTAAAGGATATGCGGCTATCTTGCTTACCGGTAAGCTCGGAGAAATCCCCGCGGAGGCAAAACAGCGCCTGGAGAAAATAAACCGGCATAGCGATGAATTAGGGCATATAGTAAATGAGCTTTTGGATATATCACGCATAGAATCAGGAAAAGTTACCATGAGCCTTGAGCCGTGTGACTTAAGAGAGGTTATAAATAAAATCGAAGATTTATTATCCGGTCAGCTGAAAGAAAAAAAGATAAACCTGGATATTCTAATCCCACCCAATGATTTCAGGATATTAATAGATCAAACCCAGATAGGAAGGGTTTTTATTAATTTAGTCGGCAATGCGATGAAGTTTACCCCCGCGGAAGGAAAGATAAGCATATCCGCAAAAAAAATAGAAGGGTTAATCCAGATTGATGTCTCTGATACCGGATGCGGGATACCCCAAGAAGCGAAAGATTCAATATTTGAAGAATTCTTTAGGGTGGAAAATACCATAAACCAAGAGGTCAAAGGCACGGGGTTAGGGCTTGCATTAGTCAAACGCATTATTGAGGCGCACCAGGGAAGAATATGGGTTGATAGTATAATGGGTAAAGGGACCACCTTCAGCTTCACTTTACCGCAGGGTTAAAAAATATGGCAATAAAAATACTTATCGTAGACGATGACCCGGATATAAGGGACGTGCTAAAACTTACGCTCTCCGAAGAGAATTATGAAATACTTGAGGCCTGCGACGGAGAAGCGGCGCTGAAACTTGTGCATAGTAATCAACCTGACCTTATACTACTGGACTACCAGATTCCGAAAGTTGACGGGCGCGAGGTATGCCGCAGGATCAAAAAAGACCTCCTGCTTCGCCATCTGCCGATCATAATGGTAACCGGTAAAGGCGATATTAACGATAAGGTAGGAGGAATCGACGCAGGGGCAGATGACTATGTAGTCAAACCGTTTGAACCAAAAGAATTAATGGCCCGCATACGTATGATTTTAAGGCATACCGAGCGCGATCTAGAAGCCAACCCCCTAACCCGGCTTCCGGGTAATGTATCCATCCTAAAAGAGCTCTCTAATAAGCTGGAGACAAAATCCTTATTTGCCGTATGTTACCTGGATTTGGATAAATTCAAATCCTATAACGATAAATACGGTTTTGAACACGGAGACGAGGTTATACGGGAGACCGCCAGGCTTCTCATTAGCGTCACTAAAGAATTCGGCAACCCCGATGATTTTGTAGGGCATATCGGAGGCGATGATTTTGTTATAGTAACCACGCTGGATAAAACAGACCTGCTATGCCAAAAGGTAATCCTTAATTTCGAAAACTTAGTCCCCTCCTTCTATAATGAAAAGGACAGAAATAACGGTTATATATTCGCCTTTGACCGCAACGGCAAAGAGCAAAAAATACCGTTAATCTCCATATCCATCGGGGTAGTAACTAACGAACACCGCAAAATAACCCACGTAGCTCAAATCGGCGAGATCGGTGCAGAATTAAAATCCTACGCAAAAAGCCTCGAAAGAAGCAATTACGTAAAGGATCAGCGCAAGATCGTAAAATAAAAATAATTTATGGTGCGCGGGGAGGGAGTTGAACCCTCACAGGTTGCCCCACTACCCCCTCAAAGTAGCGTGTCTGCCATTCCACCACCCGCGCAAGAATTTAAAGCAGAGTTATTATATAATGGCGGTATCAAAAACTCAACAAAAACCTTAAACCTAAAACTACGGCAGTTTTAGCGGTCTTATCCGCATTGGGATGATTAACAACCTGGAGGCTAGGGGTCAGGTTAATCAAGGGGTTTAAATTATAACTGTAATAAATTTCATAAATTGTCTCAGGCCTTGATACAGTCTCTTCATTAGCGCTACGGAAATCATCACCCATAATTGAACACGCAATACCTATGCCCAGGCAATCAAGCCTACGCCCCGGGACCGGCTCAAGCATCTGCCCCCCGAATGACCAAAAATGTTTTATATCCCACACTTTTTCGTCGGCGTTTCCATAGCGAAAAAATAAAGAAATCTTTTTGGTTATCTCCTGGTCAAAGCTTACCGCACATCCCAAGGTATTCTTCTTTTCTCCCCCCTCGTCAATCCGCTCAAGTTTCTCATGATTTAAATAAAAGATAACCCGGTAATTGCCTTTAAGCTCACCGATCTTCGGGCTTAACCCTAGTTCATTTATAAAAAAGGCGCTATTGTATCCGTTGCTTAACCCTGTCTTTGTGGAAGATGCCCTGGCTGTAGCAGCCCCTGACTGAAAATATAGCCATTCATAAGGCATAAAGCCAACCAAACCTCCCAGGCCTTTTGAAGGAAACGGAATGGCCAGATTATTTACCAGGGCACTGGACAAAAACTGCGTATCTGCTGATTCTGCGGCGGTATTTGCGTCAAACCAATCTGATAAATCCAGTTTCCCGAAAGATAACGATATTCTGTCCGAAAATAAATTTTGTTCAAGGTAAAATTCTGGAATATAGATACCTATATCCTCGCCGGAATTACTGTTAAAAATAGAATATGTGGGGATAAATTTATCTATACCCATTCCGCGGTCAGACTCCACTTCCATAAATACCGCAGCCCCTGGCCAAAGCCCCTGCTTAATCTCAAGGTTTATATAACCTACTCCCCGGCTCTTGCCTTGATTATTAGCATCCCGTATGATTGCCTGCTGGGTAAAATTAAAAAGGAAAGCAAATTCTGTGCCGTATTTTTCTATTATACTTTCCCTGTACTTAACAAAGTTATTAAACCGGGTCGCTGTGGAAGGGTTCGCTTCTTTTTCTTCAGCTATTTCAATGGGCGTAAGCGCCGCCTCTAATCTCGCCAAAGAAATCAATAAGCAAAAAATTAAACAGGGGACGATTCTCTTCATCGCTACTCTTTATTTATCAATAACTTACAACAAGACCAAAATTCACTAATTTTCTTTAAATATGGCCATCTTGTAACTCTATATAACAAAAGCGGTTAGAAAAGTGAGAACCGTCCCTTAAGGTGGTTGCGCGCATGCTATATAGGTAATAACTGTATCTCTTAATGCTAACAGGCTAATTATATAGGAAATTGAGCAAATATCAAGAAATTAGGCTTATTAGAGATAAATTTTATATCCGTTTAATGCCCTTCTTTAGGAGATTATATTTCTCTAACTATATTATAACAAAAATGGCTGGACGGTTATATCCAACCCTTAGCCTCGCTAAAACTTTTTCATAACATTTATTCTGTTATCCGAACTAAGGCAAAACATAGCGCTACAAAATCCATAGCCTGCCGAGATTGAGGATTTATGTACCCAAGGATAATTGCGCCTTCTTGCCCTGCTTCAAAACCTTGAAATGGAATAGACCCAAGCTGGGGTTGTATTGTTTCAGAATTAAGCTTATATATTCTGTTGGTACCCCCCATAGCGCCAACATATGTCTTACCTTTATCAAGAGTAACCATAATAGCATTGGGTTCTGTACAACCAAGTTCTTTAGGGCATTTACAAATGTAATTTGATGCATCTAGATTTATTTCTTTTTGTGGAACAATTTTATACGCCAATGGTTCTCCATTATTATTTGTATCGGCCCTCAGAAAATGAGCATCATCGGCAATAATTGTAATGCTTTCTTCAGACGCATTGGAAGTAAAATTGTTTTCTAGAAGTACTTTTTGTTCTTTCACCAAGGACAGGTTTTGTTTTAACCCATCAATACTATCAACTTCATCCAAGAAATACGAAAGTGGCACTCCCTGAAAATCTATTTTTATATATTTATCTGTTTTTTCAATAAGTTTACCTTCCACGGTTTTACCAGACTTAAGAACAATAGTTTCGGCATAGGAACAAGTAAAGCTTAAGAATAATCCTCCTATTAAAACGAATATTATTACTCTGAAATTATTAAGTTTCATTATTACCATTGCCCTTTCTTTCTGGATCATATTTTATCACAAACTCCAAAATTATACGCAAAGAAAAACCCACTCTTTTATAATTGGGTTAACTATTAATTGCCCCGCATGGACTCGAACCATGATAACAAGATCCAGAATCTTGTGTCCTACCATTAGACGACAGGGCAAAACTACCTGATAAAATTACTCATTCTTTCCCGCAGTAGCAGAGATGGCGCCTTGAGGCATATTCTTCATAGCCTCTTCGACCATCTTCTGGTATTCCGGAGGAAGCCCGGAAAGCACCTTATATAAATCACCGGGGTTTGACTGAATAGAGTTTATCATCTCTTGATACTGTGGAGGCAAACTTGCTGCAGCAACAGATAAATCTACAGGCGTCGATAATCCTGCCGGCTGGAGATAATTGCCTTGCGGCTCGGCAGAACCATCTACTGCGCGCTCCTGGAAAGCCACGCCTTCAGAGGGAACGGGATAATGCTTTGCAAGCCCGGCAAAATCAATGGGCGCATAGGCAGGTTTAATCCTTTCTTCTGCCGGCGGGCTAAAATACTTACTATCCCCCATAATACTATCAACCTCGTCCTGTAAATACTCTAAAACAACGCCCTGAAAATTAATTTTTACGTATTGATCCGTCCTTTCCACAATTTTACCTTCAATCTTTTGGCCGGACTTAAGCGTTACCGTATCCGCTAAAACAGGGGCGTAAAATGGCAGGCCCGCGAAGACTACCATAAAAAATATCAGTATTTTCATATCCACTTGCCTTTTTATTATTTAATAAACCTTTTCAGCCTTTTATTGGTACGTTCAAGTCCCAAATAATATATTACCTCAAACAACCCCGGGCCGATAGTTTTACCCGTAAGCGCCACTCTTACCGGATGAATTAAGGCTTTTGCCTCTATCCCCAATTGGCTTACCAGGCTGCGAAAACTTTCTTCGATACTTACAATATCAAAGCTCTTAAGACCCTTAAGCCTTTCGATAAATAACGAAAACTCCCTTGAGAAATCCTGGTTTAGATATTTCTCTTGGGCGCGGGGATCAAGGCTCACTTCCTCCATAAAAAAGAAATCTGCCCAATCCACAAAATCATTTACCAGATTTAAACGCGATTGAAACAATTTTACCAAAGAAAGCAGGTAATTTCTATCAAAATTATCCCGGTTAATAAAATTCTTTTCTACCAGCATGGGGATTATCTGGTCGGTAAGTTTTTCGCTGTCTTCATTCTTGAGATATTGATTATTAACCCATCCCAGCTTTTTTAAATCAAAGGTAGCGGCAGTCTTATTCACCGAAGTAAGGTCGAATAACTTTATTGCCTCACCTATATCAATGAGCTCGCGGTTCTCTCCGGGAGACCAGCTTAAAAGCAACAGGTAATTAACCAGGGCCTGGGGTAAATATCCCATTATACGATAATCGCTTATTGCCGTAGCCCCTGTCCGCTTAGATAACCTGCCGCCTTCCATGCCCATAATTAAAGGAAGATGCGCAAAGGCAGGCAGCTTAAAACCCAGGGCCTGATATAGAAGCGCCTGCTTCGGGGTATTGGATATATGGTCATCCCCCCTGATTACATGGGTAATATCAGTAGTAGCATCGTCTACAACACAGGCAAAATTATAAGTAGGGGTACCGTCGGATTTAATAAGGACCTGGTCCTTGAGCACCTGCGCATTGAATTCAATTTCACCGCGGATTAAATCATTAACCTTGATCTTCTGCGGCAAAACCCTGAAGATTATTGCCTCACCCTCTCTTTCGGGAGATTTTTCCGTATAGGCCTTTCCTTCGCTAAGCAATTTCTGGGCAAGTTCACTATAGATACTAAAACGCTGGCTCTGGTAATAAATCTCATCCCAGTTGAAGCCCAGCCAACTTAAGCTGTTCAGTATCTCATCAACAAATTCTTTTTTAGAACGCAGCTTATCTGTATCCTCTATCCTTAAAATAAATTTGCCCTGCTTTGCCCTGGCATAAAGCCAGTTAAAGAGCGCGGTGCGCCCTCCTCCGATATGCAGATTGCCGGTCGGGCTTGGAGCAAAACGTACCCTAACCATTGCTTAAATTTACCCCCATATCTACTGCCCCCTGATTGATCTTTACAAGATCACTCCTTCCGGCAGGAGCCATCTTCTTTATAATAGCTAATACGCTGCTTATTCCCACGGTCTTTTTATGAGCCAGATAACACCCCAGCGCAACCATATTAGCCACCTTCACATTCCCTAACTTTACCGCCAGGCCAGTAAAAGGATACCCTATCGCCTTTAACCTTTTGTCTTCCGGCGTTACCAAAGAACTGTTAGTAATCATCACTGCGCCCTTTTTCAACCGGCCGGAAAACCGGTTTAAAGAAGGCTTATTCATAATAATTAACGTGTCTGCTTTATCAATATAAGGAGAACCTATCTCCTCATCCGAGATAATCACCATGCAGTGAGCAGTTCCGCCGCGGACCTCTGCTCCGTATGCCGGAAGCCAGGTTACAAATTTACCTTCGAACATAGCAGCCTCTGCTAAAACCTTTCCTAAAAGCATTATCCCCTGCCCGCCGCTTCCGGCGATTATTATCTTTTCGGTCATTTTATCCTGCCCAGCGGAAACTCTTTTATTACAACATCCCTAACCCAATCCAAGGCCGCCCTTGGCGCCATGCCCCAATAAGTAGGGCAGGGAGAGAGTATCTCCACTAAAGAAAAACCTAAACCTTCTATTTGATTGGAGAATGCCTGCTTGACCGCCCTCTTAGTCTTTATAATCTCTTGCGGAGAATGCAAAGAGGTGCGTTCAATATACTTCACCCCCGGTAAAAGCGCAAGCATTTCGGATATCTTTAAAGGAAACCCGTGTATTTGAGCATCTCTTCCCTTAACAGTAGTAGCTGTCTTCTGGCTAAGCAAGCTAGTAGGAGCCATCTGTCCGCCGGTCATCCCGTATACCCCGTTGTTTATAAAAACTACCGTGAGGTTCTCCCCCCGGTTATCCGCGTGTATTGTTTCATTTGTGCCTATGGCAGCCAGGTCTCCATCTCCCTGATAGGTAAAAACTATGTTGTCTCTTCTTACGCGCTTTATCGCGGTAGCCACGGCTAAGGCCCTGCCATGGGCTGCCTCTGAGCAATCAAAATCCCAGTAATCATAGGCAATCACAGCGCAGCCTACCGGAGCCACAGCAATTATTTTCTCCCTTATGCCCAGCTCATCTACGACTTCGGCAATAATCCGGTGGGCTATCCCATGCCCGCACCCCGGGCAATAGTGAGTTGGAAGGTCGCGTAAAGATTTCGGATGAGCGTATATTTTATCCATAATTTAATTACTAAAACTCAAAACTAAGCCTTTGGGCTTAGAGTTTTGGCCTTATTAATAATTTCTTCTTCGGTCGGAATCCCTCCTCCCGACCTGCCCAAGAAAGCAACTTTCGCCTTACCACAAACAGCAAGCTTTACATCTTCAACCATCTGGCCGTATGACATTTCTACCGCTAAATAACAAATATTCCGGTTTCTCGGTTGAAAGGCTTTTACCGGAAATGGCCATAATGTTATAGGGCGGATTAACCCTGCTTTAATACCTTTTCCACTTAGGAATTTAACTGCGGATTTAGCAATCCTTGCCATTGAACCGTAAGCAACCAAAATAATCATGGCATCTTTTGTGTCCACCTCTTCATACTCTTGCTCATTCTTCATAATCTGAGCGTATTTTCCCTGTAGCTTCAGATTAAATTTCTCCAGGTCTCCTTCGCGCATATAAAAAGATTTTACAATATTCTGCTCCCTGCCTTTGCATCCCGTTAACGCCCAGGGCTTCTTGGTTTTCCCTGGCAACTGGCAACTGGCAACTGGCAACTGAACAGGCTCCATCATCTGGCCCAACATACCGTCACCTAAAACAATTACCGGAATACGGTACTTATCCGCAAGGCCAAAGGATGTGGACATAAGATCAAAAGATTCCTGGACAGAAGCAGGCGCTAAAACTATACACCGATATTCGCCGTTTCCTCCTCCGCGGGTTGCCTGGAAATAATCTGACTGCGCCGGCCAGATATTGCCTAAACCAGGGCCAGCTCGCATAATATTAACGATAACAGCCGGTAATTCTGCGCCGGCTATATAAGATATCCCCTCCTGCTTTAAGCTTATGCCCGGGCTGGATGAAGAGGTCATCGCACGCACCCCTGCTGCCGAAGCGCCATAGACCATATTAATCGCGGCTATCTCCGACTCCGCCTGAATAAATACCCCGTTTTTTTCAAACATATGGACAGACATATACCCGATAAGCTCATTCTGCGGGGTTATAGGATAACCCGCATAAAAAAGGCAGCCTGCCTGAAGCGCGCCCTCGGCTATAGCCTCATTGCCGCTCATCAAAACTTTATTCTTCTTATCTTTTCCCATAATTATTTATACACTTCAATGCAGCAGTCAGGGCAGATAATAGCGCACTGGGCGCAGCCTAAACACTCGCCGTTATCCTTAAATTTAACCGGGCTTAGGCCCTTTGCGTTAAGCGAGGTTTCAACGCTAATCAACTTCTTAGGGCAAACACTTATGCACAAAAGGCACCCCTTGCACTTATCCCTGTTTATAGTTATTTTAGGCATAATTTCCCAGCTATCTTAGCCGCAATCGCATTTGCAGATAAACCAAATTTATCTAACAATATATCCCTCTTGCCATGCGTAATGAATTCACGGGGTAACCCTATTTTAGTTACCGGCTTTTGAATGGCACTCTCCACCCGGGAGCCAAACCCTCCCTCTATTATCCCTTCTTCTACCGTAAAAATAAACTTAAATTTATTACTTAACGCTTCCAGCGCCGCCATATCCAGGGGATTGATAAAACGGGCATTTATAACCTCTACGGAGAGCCCCTCTCTTGCAAGCAAATCTGCGGCATCTAAGGCCAAATAAACCATGCTTCCCAGGGCGACTATTGCCGCATCCTTCCCGCTTCTTAAAACCTCTGGCCGGCCTAATTCAATCTTAAGGCCTGCATTCTTACTATCGGCACAAAAAGCACTGGCCCGCGGATACCTTATGGTCACCGGCCTATTTAAACTCAAGGCAAACCCCAGCATATCCTCAAGCTCACCGGCATCTTTAGGCGCCATGCTGACTAAGCCGGGGACGGTATTTAAGAAACTTATGTCGAATATGCCTTGATGGGTTACCCCGTCTTCCCCGGCTATCCCTGCACGATCAATACAAAAAACAACCGGAAGATTCTGCAGGGCTACATCTTCAATAATCTGATCGTAGGCCCTCTGAAGAAATGTTGAATATACTGCCACTACCGGCTTAAGCCCTCCCCTTGCCAATCCCGCGGAAAAAGCAACCGCATGGCCTTCTGCGATACCTACATCAAAAAACCGCTCGGGAAAATTATCGCGGAACTTATCCAATCCGGTCCCTTCGGGCATAGCCGCAGTAACCGCCACAATCTTATTGTCTAACGAAGCCAGCTCAAGCAGCTTATCCGCGAATACATCGGTATAACTTTTCTTGGGATTCATATTTGCTGCCGGCTTGCCGGTTTGAACATCAAAAGGCCCGATGCCATGGAATTTAACCGGATCTTTTTCCGCGGCAAAATAGCCCTTACCCTTTTTAGTCACTACATGAAGTATGCGCGGGCCCTTAATATTCAATATATTTTTCAAGGCGGGGGTTAAAAGATCCAAATTATGCCCGTCTAAAGGGCCAAAGTAACGGAAGCCTAGCTCTTCAAAGAGCACCCCGGGTATGAATAAACCCTTTAGCCCTTCCTCAAACCTATTCGCCAGCTTCAAAAGCCGCTCTGCCCGTTCTCCGCGGGAAGAAAGAAAATTAACCAATGAATCCCTAAAATGGTTATACACCGGCAGAGATATTATTTTATTCAGGTAATTGCTTATTGCGCCCACATTAGGGGCAATACTCAGCTCATTGGTATTGAGAATAACCAAAAGATCTTTCTTTAGGTGCCCCGCGTTATTAAGCCCTTCAAAACATAGCCCGCTGCTTAAAGACCCGTCACCTATAACCGCCACAACCTTAAATTTATCCTGAGGAGAAAGCCAATCCCTGGCGCAGGCAAGGCCAAGCGCCAAAGAAACCGCATTCGCAGAATGCCCGGTAGTAAAAATATCAAATTCCGATTCCCCCCTTGAGGGAAAACCGCTTAACCCGCCGTATTGCCTAAGGCTGGAAAAATCTTTTGTCCGGCCGGTAATGATTTTATGGGCGTAAGACTGGTGCCCGACATCAAAAATTATTTTATCAAAAGGGGTATTAAGGCAATAGTGCAAGGCTACGATTAGTTCCACCGCGCCCAGGCTTGAGGCGAGGTGTCCGCCATTGGAGGCGACAACTTCAATTATCTTCTGGCGTATCTGGGAAGATAATTTCACAAGCTCTTCGCTTTTTAACTGCCTTATATCTTGCGGCGAATTGATGCCTTCCAGCATTATTTATCCTCTTGCCCTTCTTCAAATTTCTCAAGCGCAAACTTACCGTCTTTTTTCATTAAAGATTCTACCTTGCGCCCGGCCTCTTCCAAAAGAGAAGAGCAGCCCTGGGCAAGCTTGATGCCCTCTTCATACCTTTTAAGAGATTCCCCCAGCGTCAATTTCCCCGAAGAGAGTTCTTCCACAATTTTCTGCAATTTCTTTAAATCATCTTCGAATGATTGCTTCTCCTTCATCCCCTGACTCCTTTTTTATAATTTCATTAACCGTACTTAAAAAAGCCCCTTTCCCGAGTATGGTCTTGACTCTTTGGCCGGGGCTAATCTTAAACGCGTCCTTAATAACACAACCGTCTTCCTGGGAGATGCTTAAGCTATATCCCCGCGCTAAAACCTTGAGCGGGCTTAAGGCATCCAGCCTTTGAATAAACGATTTCATCTTTTCAGAGGTTATGCTGATTATCCGCTGTATATTATTATTTAAGGCCGCAGCTAATTCATCCAGAAGCTGTTCTTTCTCCCGCAGCCTGTCCAGCGGGCTTTTAAGGCTGTGGCGAAACCTGGTTACTTCGTTTTTAAACGAATTTATTTTATCTAAAACAGAAAATCCCATCGCATGCCTGAGTTCATTTATTTGCGACAAAAGTTCGTTCTTCCTGTCCACAATAATCTTTGCGGCAGCAGTAGGCGTCTCAACAAAGATATCCGCCACTAGATCACAGAGGCTTGTATTAATCTGATGCCCTACGGCAGAAATAATGGGGATCCTGGAATTGTATACCGCGCGCGCGCAAGGCTCTTCATTAAACGCCCAGAGGTCTTCAGCGCTACCGCCTCCGCGGCTTACAATAATAATATCCAACTTGCCAAATTCATTAAGTTCCTCTATGCCTCTGGCTATTTCAAGCGAAGCCCCCTCCCCCTGCACGCGCACAGGACGCAGCACAACATCCACGCCAAAAGCCCCTTTTCTCAGTATCCCCAAAATATCGCGGATAGCCGCGCCTATGCCGGATGTAACTATTCCCACGCGAAAAGGCATAAGCGGAAGCTCTTTTTTATGCGCCGGGTCAAAAAACCCTTCCTTTAAAAGCCTCTCCTTAAGCTGTTCAAACGCCAGTTGCCGGGCGCCTACCCCCTTTGGCTCTACCCTATCAACAATCAACTGATATTGCCCTCGGGGCCCGTAAACATCAACCCTGCCGAAACAAACGACCTTAATCCCGTCTTCAATCTTAAACTTTAACTGCCGGTTCGCTCCGGCAAACATCGCTGCCCCTAAGACCGACTTTTCATCTTTTAAAGAAAAATAAAAATGTCCGGATGCGGCTACCTTAAAATTAGAGACCTCGCCTTCAACCCAAACACCTAACCCAAAGGTATTCTCAAAAACTACCCCTATCTCTTGCGTAATCTGAGAAACGGTATATATATGCTTATCCTTTAGGGGCATCTTTAGTTTCATCCGTTTTCTTTTTTAATATAATAAAGCTCACCGAATAAGGGGCGAGCTTTAAATCCTCCTGATAAATATCCGAAGCAGGTATATCTTTTTCCTCAACTGCCTTAAATTCACAGCCCAGCCCGCAGGAAGAATCAACTACAAAACGGCTGTAAGAATAACCGCTCTTTATCCCTTTAAGGGTAAACTTAAGCAAACGGGGGGTATTCTCAAGCTCCTTTGCCTTATCCGCTAACTCCCGGGCCCTGTTTAATACAGCCTTAACCTTTGGCATAGCGCGTAAAGAAGGCACCTCCATCTCATGGGCCATAAACCTTCCCAATTGATTTATCCGGATAACCTGCAGCAAAGACTGCCTTTCGGCATTATTAAGCCCAAAGATATTATGGGCCAGGTAGCTCTTGACGATATCCGGGTCAATATAATTATAAACCATTATGCATATCTCATCCGGCGACTTGGTGGCGATGATCCCTGCGAAATCATCGTTAAGCTTAACCGAAAACATATCCGGGCCAAGCCTGCGCAACATCTTAAAGACGTTGTATATTGTTTTAGGCCCCCCTTTATAATGGCTCTGTTCGGAATCAAAATAAAAAGCCCCTACATTACGCGTAATATGCTCAGGGTTATTCTGGAAATCCTCAAGGGAGAAGTAAACCTGGTTATCCAGCCCTGCCTCATACATATGCTTAATGCGCGAGGGGATATAGCTTGCGGCGATAAAGGATCCCCTTCTTCGCGCCGGCAGAAGATTGACATCCCGGTCAAAATTCCATTCATCCACGATTAAAGGAGTCTCCCGCTTAAAGTTAAAATATGAAAGCCAGTCCCGGATTAATTCTATTGTATTCTTGCCATATATAGTGGGCTCTTTTTCTGTTTTAGGATCCGAAGAAAATGCATGCCAGGTTATAAAATCCAGAGGCAGGCTATGGGCCGAGGCGAATTTGATTAAATCATAAATTAGGCTTTTTTCCGGAGTCAGGATATTATTCCCCTCTAGGTTATGAAACCAACCGCTTAAACTCGGAGCGCCTACCGGTATCTTGATCTTAAATTGGGCCCCCAGCTCTTTTGCGCTCTCGGCAAAAATCCTGTACATATTCAGGTAATCCTGCTGGCTGCCGATGAAAAAATCATCCGAATCCGGGCCTGACCAAACCTCATACCAGATATTATATTTCTTTTCGCAGCTTAAATACTTCATTGTATCTTTGACTAAAACTTTGAAGGCCTCAAGGTTAAGCGGGGTGCTTTTGTTATCCAATGCCTTTCCTAACCCTGCGGGGGTACCAAACACATTAAGTATAACCGTCCCTTCTGAATCAGATATATTTTTAATAACCGCCTCATAATTAGAAAGCAGCTTTTCCTGCGCCTCCTTGCTTTTGGCAAGCTGGCTGATCTCCCAAAAATTATACTGTATACGGTATAAACCGCAAAACCCGATATCTTTGCCCCACAACTCCAAAGCCTCCTTAGCAGCCATATTTTGCGGCCAGCTGCTATCTTTATGGAAACCCCTTCCTCCCAGGTCAATATTAGGTTGAAAAAGCCTGGGCAGGGGAGTTGTATTAGCGGATAGATCCACAGTAACCTCAAGGTTTACCTCCTGAGCCAACAAGGGCAGATAAAAATAAACGGCAAATAAAATAGTCAGAAATAAACTGCGGGCATTAAACATTTAATTTTTCCTGGATCCTTATAATAGAACGGGCCTTGCCGTTTTTTTCATCTATATCAAGCACTACCGCGTGCAGTTGGATATTTTCCTGCGCCACCTCAAACCTTACCGGGATCAGGGTGAGAAAACGAGTTAACACATCATCGACCTCGCGGCCGATAACGGAATCATACGGCCCGGCCATACCCACATCCGTAATATAGGCTGTCCCCTTGGGAAGTATTTTTTCATCTGCGGTCTGTATATGCGTATGCGTCCCTAATACAGCCGAGACCTTCCCGTCCAGATACCAGCCTAAAGCTACCTTCTCTGAAGTAGCTTCGGCATGGACGTCAACAAGTATGATATTTGTTTCTTTTATCAATTCTTCTTGGGCGGCCAAAACAGCCTTAAAAGGGCAATCCAGGGCATCCATAAATACCCTGCCGTTAACATTAACCACTGCGATTTTTCTGCCGGATGCGGTTTTATATACACGCTTGCCTTCTCCGGGAGCGCCTGAAGGATAATTAATCGGCCTCAGGATTCTTTCTTCCTGATTGATTAATTCAAAGATCTCCTTCTTCTTCCAGATATGATCTCCCGAAGTTAATACGTCTACTCCGAAACTGAATAGCTCCTCTGCCACCTTATGGGTAATGCCTGAACCTGCGGACGCATTCTCGGCATTAGCAATGACAAAATCAAGCGAATGCTTAACCTTTAAACCGGGGAGAAGTACTCTTACCGCCTCCCTCCCGGGGCTACCGACTATATCACCGATAAATAGAATCTTCATCGCTTTTCTCTCAATCTGCCCTTATCTTGCCGTGGAACAGCCCCCTGACGGCTGGACTATTTAGCGTATTCTATAGCCCTGGTTTCTCTGATAACCGTAACTTTAATCTGGCCCGGATATTCCATGCCTTCCTCTATTTTCTTGCGTATATCCCTGGCCATAGTTGTGGCTTCGCTGTCCGTGACCTTCTCCGGTTGCACAATAACGCGTATCTCCCGCCCTGCCTGAATAGCGAATGATTTATCTACGCCCTTAAAAAGATTAGCGATAGACTCCAATTTCTCCAGCCTCTTTATGTAAGTCTCCAGCGTCTCCCGGCGGGCTCCCGGTCGGGAAGCGCTTATGGCATCTGCCGCGATTACTAAAACCGCATAAATACTCTGAATCGGGGCTTCTTCGTGGTGCGATTCAATTGAGGCCACCACTTCGGGAGATTCACCGTATTTTTTAGCCAAATCCGCCCCAAGCTTAGCATGCGTCCCTTCAACCTGATGATCAACTGCTTTTCCTATATCATGCAAGAGCCCAATCCTGCGGGCCAGTTTAAATTCAAGCCCTAGCTCTGAGGCCATCGCACCAAGCAAAAAGGACGCCTCTTTAGAATGCTGCAAGGCATTTTGCCCAAAACTGGTACGGTATTTAAGCCGGCCCAGCAGCTTGATTATCTCAGGATGAAGGCCGTTTACCCCTGCCTCAAATGCCGCGCGCTCACCCTCCTCGCGTATTTTCTCGTCCATCTCTTTCTTGGTTTTTTCAACTATCTCCTCAATTCTTCCCGGATGGATCCTGCCGTCGGAGAGAAGTTTTTCTAAGCTTAAACGGGCGATCTCTCGCCTGACGGTATCAAAGGCGGATATAGTAACTGCCTCCGGGGTATCATCAATAATCACATCTACCCCCGTAGCCATCTCTAACGCGCGTATATTCCTGCCTTCGCGGCCTATGACCCTTCCTTTCATTTCGTCATTAGGCAGGGCAACTACGCTTACCGTAGACTCAACCGTATGCTCCGCGGCACACTTCTGTATAGCAAGGCTCAAAATCTCACGGGCCTTCTTATCTGAGGTAGCCCGCAGGTCTTCCTCCTGTTTTTTAATTAAAGCCGCTTTCTCGTTATTCAATTCCTCATTTAACCGGTTTAAAAGAATCTGTTTTGCCTCTTCGGCGGAAAGAGAAGCAATCTTCTGCAGCCTTTCTTTTTCTTCGGCGATTAACAAATGCAGATGGTTATCCTTAACCTTAAGGCCTTCTTCCTGCTTTCTAATCCCATCATGCTTAAAGTCGAGGTCCTTCTCCTTCTTCTCCAGAAGATCAAGCCTTCTATCGATATTCTCTTCCTTCTGGGCAAGCCTTTTCTCCATATTGGAAAGCTCCAGCCGCCTATCTTTAGTCTCGCGCTCAAAATCCTGACGGATACGGTAAAGAAGGTCCTTTGCCTCCAGCTCCACTTCCCTGCGCTTATCAACTGCTTCTTTCCTGGCCTGCTCTAATATATGTTCTGCCTTAGACTCGGCATCTTGGATCTTTTTTTCCGCTATATGCTTTCTTAAGGCGTATCCGGCTGCGGCAGCTAAAACAGCCGTAACCATAGAAACAATTACTGTAATAAACATGGTATCCTCCTTAGAAAAATAAACTTAAAATACCCTGGTTAAATTCTAAGCAGAGAGGACTTTTGTGACACTTACATCATAAGGGGTAACAGGAACAGCTGGTAAGATTTGAAAGCGGAATGCCAAACCAATAGAAGGCGTATCTTTAGGGATCTTGCTTAAGAAGCGGTCATAGTAACCCTTCCCCCGGCCAAGACGGTTTCCTTTTTTATCGAATGCCAAACCCGGGGTAACCACTAAATCCAAGTCCTTCAGGGCCAAATAACGGCTTGCCACAGGCTCAGATACTCCATAAGGGCCCTTTTTTAGATACGCACGGGAATCTAATAGGGCCGGCCTCAAAGACGTTCTATTTTTTATACAAACTGGCACGGCAATAATCTTACCTAATCTTTTAGCTGCTTCTATCATCTCTCTAGTCTCTACCTCGCCCTTAAAGGCGATGTAAAACATCACTCTCTTTGCTTTTTTGAAAACCGGATCTTTTAAAAGTTTCTCCTTAATTAAACAGCTTTTTTTACTACGGTCCTCCTCCTTCTGTTTTTTTAACTTAGCTAAAATTTTACTACGTATCTTCTGTTTTGTCAATCCCTCGCTCTTTATCTTACACACACTTCTCGCCTTCATGCTTATGTTCTTTATCATCAAAAGGCACAGGCAAGCCCTGCCTTTTATAATAATCTTTTAAGGCTGAGCGAAGCGCTTCTTCTGCCAAAACGGAACAATGCAATTTAACCGGAGGAAGCCCTCCTAAGGCCTCGGCAACCGCCTTGTTGGTGACCTTTAGGGCATCCTCTATGGACTTTCCCTTGACCATCTCGGTAACCATTGAGCTTGTAGCTAAGGCCGCCCCGCAGCCAAAAGTTTTAAACTTAACATCTATTATTATATCGCCTTCTATTTTCAAATACATCTTCATTACATCGCCGCAGACAGGATTACCGACGGTACCAATCCCGCTGGCATCGACAATCTCCCCTACATTCCTTGGGTTGGTAAAATGATCCATTACTTTCTCGCTATAGGGCATCTGCGCATTCATCTATGCATACTCCTTGATCTTAGCCTGGCTATTTCGCCATGACTAATTTATGAGGCTTGCCTGATTTCTTGAAATCCCTGGGCGCGCGTATCTCTTTAAGGGATTCCAGCTTATTGTTCTTTTTTAATTCTTTATAGATTAGTACCCAGGCGCAATCTCGGTCTTTGTCTACCTCACACTTACCCTTATTCATCCCCCCGCATGGCCCGTTAAGCAGGCCTTTTGCGCAAAGGGTAACCGGGCAAATCCCTCCGGTTATATCTAAAACACACTCTCCACACATGGAGCATTTTTCATAAAAATTACCTTTGGCGTCCATTACTGCCCCGAATACCGTATTCAAGGCAGGAAATGCTGCTAACCCCAGCCTGTCATTGTCCTTAAACGATTGGACCCCTAATCCGCAGGATAAAATCAAAACCGCCTCTGCCTCTTTCAGTCCTTTTGTGTTTCTTGATAATTCTGACTTCAGTTTTGCCGCGATGCAAGGGGCGGAGGGGACACAACTTCCGGTTACAGTCTTACCCGAAGACTCCAGTTCTTTTTTCATCTTAAGAACCTCTGCCTCTCCTCCGGTTTTACAGGCAGTGGCGCATTCACCGCAGCCGATGATGAATATCCTGGAATATTCCTTTAAGCTATCTATAATACTCTGAATGGGTTTTTGCTCTGTTATAATCATAGCAAAATTCTAACACCAATGCCTGGTATTCTCAAGGAAAATAATAAAATAAAAAAGCGCCTTATTTTTCTACGCAAACCAGTTTAGTCAAAATATGCCTTTCATCCAAAAACCGCGAGAGCTGGGTGAATACTGAACCGCCCAGATCCATAAAGCCCCTCGGGGAGCGGTCAATATGAGGCTTAAGCAGAAATAAATTCTCTTTTGCCCGGGTTGAACCGACGTAAAAAAGCCGGCGCTCCTCCTCAATGGCGTCATCATCCTCCAGGGAAAGATAAGAAGGGAGATGCCCCTCGGCTAGATAAATCATGAAAACCGTATGCCACTCTAAGCCCTTGGCTGAATGTATGGTTGAAAGCGTAAGCGGCATATCGTCTTTATCTTCCCTCCCGCCCCCGGCAATATTTCTCTCCGGAGGCTCCAGGGCCATATCCGTAAGCAGATCTTCAAGCGACCCGTAACGGGAGGCAATACGCAGGAATGAGTCTAAGTCATTAAGCCGTTTGTGGAAATCGTCGTACTTATTCTTCAAAAGCGGCTGGTAATATTCCAGGAATATTTCGATTATTTTGGAAGGTTTGTCCCGCTGGAGGTCTATTGAACCTAAAAGGCTAAAAAGCCTGGCTATTTCTGAATTCTTATGCAAGGACAGCTCTTTATTCAACCCATCCCTGGAATTAATCATGCTGATTATTTTCTCTGCGCCCTTAGGGCCTACCCCGGAAATAAGAAGCAAAACGCGCAGCCAGCTTACCTGGTCAAGATGGTTATATACTATGCGTAAATAAGAAATTATATCTTTTATATGAGCCGCCTCTACAAACTTCTGCCCTCCGTACTTAACAAAAGGGATATTACGGTTGGCTAATTCCACCTCCAAATCGTTAGAATGCCATCCTGAGCGGAACAAAACCGCCATATCCCTTAATTCCAGCCCCTCCTCCCTCAACTCAAGTATTTTATCAACGATATACCTTGATTGCG